>JBBSAZ010000181.1:0-4132 GCA_038251755.1 Caulobacterales bacterium | reverse complement strand
CCCATGATCTCGCCCGTATGGACGACACCGGGCACTTCTATGCCATCGCCACGGCCGAAGGCGCCCTGTGCGGCGTCATTTCGGCGACCCGCGCCGAATGTGAAAACCCGTTCGAGATCGGCTATTGGCTGATGCCCCCCTTGTGGGGCCAGGGCCTGTGCACCGAGGCCGCCGCCGGCCTCATCCGCTGGCTGGAGGCGACGCGCAATGTCCGCGCCCTTGTCGCCGGCCATTTCACCGACAACCCTGCCTCGGGCCGCATCCTCGCCAAGCTCGGCTTCCTGCCCTGCGGCCGCGGCCCGATGTTCAGCAAGGGCCGGGGAACAATGTCGGACCACATGATGATGGCGCGGGTGTCATGACCGTCCCCCCCTTCCCCAACCGCCCACTCTGGGCCATGAGCACAAAATGAAGTTCCTCGACCAGGCCAAAGTCTTTATCCGCTCCGGTGACGGCGGCGCCGGCGCTGTCTCGTTCCGGCGCGAGAAGTTCATCGAGTATGGCGGCCCGGACGGCGGCGATGGCGGGCGCGGCGGCGATGTCTGGGCCGTGGCCGTGGAAGGCCTCAACACGCTGATCGACTTCCGCTACCAGCAGCACTTCAAAGCGAAGAAAGGCGGCCACGGCATGGGCCGCAACCGCTTCGGCGCCAAGGGCGACGACTCGATCCTGATGGTGCCCGTCGGCACGCAGATCTACGAAGAAGATCAGGAAACCATGATCGCGGACCTGACGCAGGAAGGCCAGAAGGTCCTCCTCGCGCAAGGCGGCAATGGCGGCTGGGGTAACCTGCGCTTCAAGACGTCTACCAACCAGGCCCCGGCCCGCTCAAACCCCGGCGCCGTGGGCGAAGAGCGCTGGCTCTGGCTGCGCCTCAAGCTGATCGCAGACGCTGGCCTCGTCGGCCTGCCGAACGCCGGCAAGTCCACCTTCCTCGCCGCCGCCACTGCTGCGCATCCGAAGATCGCCGATTATCCGTTCACGACGCTTCACCCCGGCCTCGGCGTCGTGGATCTCGGCACCAGCACCCGCTTCGTCCTCGCCGACATCCCCGGCCTCATCGAAGGCGCCGCCGAAGGCGCCGGCCTCGGCCACCGCTTCCTCGGCCATGTCGAACGCTGCAAGGTGCTGCTCCACCTGATCGACTGCACGCAGGACGACCCCGCCGGCGCCTACAAGACCATCCGCAACGAGCTGCGCGCCTATGATCCCGAACTCGCCGCGCGGCCCGAAATCGTCGCCCTCAACAAGATCGACGCCCTGACGCCCGAACTCGTCAAGGAGCAGATGAAGCTCCTGAAGAAAGCCTACAAGGGCAAGCCTCTGCTGATCTCCGGCGTCTCCGGCGAAGGCGTCAAACCCGCCCTCTACGCCATCGCCGAAAAACTCGGCCTCAACGCCGACCGCGAAGAGGTCCCTCCGCCCTCGGACGATCCCGACACGGAAGAAGGCTGGAGCCCGCTCTGATCCCTGCTCCCCTCTCCCGCAAGCGGGAGAGGGGTTCAAGAATCAAGCCCCCGCACTCCCCCGCGCGCTGACCCGCGCATGCCACTCCCGCACATGCCCCGCACCCTCCGGCACCTTCAGCCCGATCCAGTCGGCAAAATCCACCGTGCTCAGCGCGCAGATGTCCGCCATCGTGAACACCTCCCCCACTACAAATTCCCGCCCCGCCAGTTCCCCGTCCAGCCACATCAACGCGCGCTCATACGCCCCGCGCTGGGACTCGCCAAACTCCTTGTACTGAGGAACCACCACGCGCGTCGTGAACGGATGCGCATGCCGCCAGAAATTCCCTGCCGGCCCCATCACCTGAAACTCGATCCTGCGTATCCACATATCCACCTGCGCCTCCTCCAGCGCACTACGCCCGAACATCGCCGGCTCCGGATACAGGCTCTCCAGATACCGGCAGATCGCCACTGTCTCGCTGAGGCACGTCCCGTCGTCCAGCTCCAGCACCGGCGTCTGGCCCAGCGAATTGCGCGCTACATGCTCCGCCGCCTTGTGCTCGCCCTTCTGCAAGGCAACATCGACCAGCGGAATTGAAACGCCTTTCTCGGCGAGGAAGATCCGTACCCGGCGCGGATTTGGCGCCGGCATCGGCGTATTGTAGATTTTCATGAGACCTCCCTTTGTTGCGCCAAAGCCTTGCAAGCCCATTCCGCACCCGTCAACGCCCGCATCAGCGGAACCACGAGATCGCCTGCGCGTTGTTACGCTTGAGGCAGGCCATGCTGGCCTGCCCCACGCTGAAGGAGGGAGACTCTCACATGCGAGAAGAAAACCACGAAGTCGTGACCGAGGAAGAAGTGACGAGCGCCAGACATGTCGGCCTCTGGAAAATTCTAGCCGGCTCGCTGATCATCGTCGTTATCGGCTTTGCTGTCGTCGCAGGCTTCACCTCAAACCCGGCCTAATCCCCTCGCCAATTCTCCGCGCCGCGTGTATCTCCCGGCGCCATGACCGCTGACACAATCGCCCGCGCGAAACGCATCGTCGTGAAAACCGGCTCGGCCCTGATCGCCGAGGCCGGGTCACCGCGCCGCGCGTGGCTCGCAAACCTCGCCGCCGACATCGCGGCGCTGCGCGCGCAGGCCAAGGAGGTCATCCTCGTTTCCTCCGGCGCCGTCGCCCTCGGCCGCGCCGCCCTTGGCGCGCCTTATCAGGGCCGGCTCGAGCAGAAGCAGGCCGCCGCCGCCATCGGCCAGCCGCGCCTGATGGCCGCCCTCGCCGAGGCGCTCGCCCCGCACGGCCTCGCCTGCGGCCAGGCGCTGCTCACCCCCGGCGACACCGAAAACCGCCGCCGCTGGCTCAACGCCCGCGCCACGCTGGAAACCCTGCTCGAAGCCGGCATCGTCCCCGTCATCAACGAGAATGACACCGTCGCCACCGAAGAAATCCGCTACGGCGACAATGACCGCCTCGCCGCCCGCGTCGCGCAGATGATGGCCGCCGACGTGCTGATCCTGCTGTCCGACATCGACGGCCTCTACACCGCCGATCCGCGCTCCAACCCGGACGCCCGGCACATCCCCTTCCTGGAAGCGCTCAGCCCGGAACACGACGCGATGGCCACCGGCTCGAACGCCGCCGCCGGCGTCGGCTCCGGCGGCATGATCACCAAGCTGGCGGCCGCCCGCATCGCGCATGCTGCCGGCTGCTCCACCCTCATCACCCTCGGCAACCGTCCCCATCCCCTCGGCGCCATCGAAGCCGGCGAGCGCGCCACGCTCATCGCGGCGAAGATCTCCCCCGCCAAGGCCCGCGCCGCCTGGCTCGAAGGCCACCTCAAGCCGGAAGGCGAGCTCACCATCGATGACGGCGCCGCCCGCGCGCTGGAAAAAGGCGCGAGCCTCCTCGCCGTCGGCGTGCGCGGCGTCACCGGCCAATTCGAGCGCGGCGCCGCCGTCGCCATCCGCGATACGTCCGGCCGCACCCTCGCCAAGGGCGTCACCGCCTACAGCGCCGAAGACATCCGCCGCATCGCGGGCCGGCGCACCGAAGACGCCGAAGCCCTCCTCGGCTACAAAGGCCGCCCCGCCATCATCCACCGGGACGACATGGTGCGGATGTGACCGGCGAAGTGATCCGCCCGGCGACCCTGGCTGATCTGGATGCCCTCGTCGCGCTCGAAGCCGGCTTCCCGGATGAGGACCAGTTCGACCGGCGCACGTGGCGCCGCCTGCTTGGCGGCCAGTCCGCCGCCCTTGTCCACGAATCGGGCGGCGTCATAGACGCCTCTGCCGTGCTGCTATTCCGTCAGGGTTCGGACATCGCCCGCCTCTATTCCATCGCGGTTGCGGCCGACGCCCGGGGCCAGGGACTCGGCGCCCGCCTGCTGGCTGCGTGCGAGGAACACGCCCGGTCCAGCGGCGCGGAACGAATCCGGCTGGAAGTGCGTTGCACAAATAGTTCAGCGCACCGGCTTTACGAGTCTGCCGGATATCGCGTAATTGCGCGCCTTGAGTCCTACTATCCGGACGGAGAGGCGGCGCACAGGATGGAGAAGGTTCTCATCGCGCCCTCAGATGGAGTCCCATGACCGATTGGGTCGTGCTCGTCGAATCGGCGAGTGACATTTCGCAGGCCGAAACACCGCACAAGGTGCTGCGTATCTCGGACTATATCT
>JBBSAZ010000180.1:0-4146 GCA_038251755.1 Caulobacterales bacterium | reverse complement strand
GCTTTCAGGCTGTCCAGGAATTTCTCCGGCCGCCCGATGCCGGCGAACGCCACCAGGGGACCGGCAGGCGCTGGTCCGGTCGCCTCGAGCCGGGCGCGCAGCACCGGTTTGCCGCACTGCGCGGCCACGGACGGCACCGGGCCTTCGCCCATCAGGATCACGGCGTCCGCCCGGGCGAGGCCGGATGCGGCAGGTTCGCGCAAAGGGCCTTTGGGCAGGATGTGACCGTTCCCGAACGGCGCACCGGCATCGATGACGACAAACGTGAAGTCCTTTGCCAGCGACGGGTTCTGGTGGCCGTCATCCATCAGGACGGCGCCCACGCCTGCGGCTTCCATCGCGCGCGCGGCGGCGACGCGGTCCCGGCCGATCCAGGCCTCGCCTGTGGCGGCCAGAAGAAGAGGTTCATCGCCCACGTCCTTGAACGTGTGGCGGGCCGGATCGACTTTCAGCGGGCCGGGCTCGCGCCCGCCATGGCCGCGCGAGAGCGTCGCAGCGCGCACGCCGCGCGCGGTGATCCGCTCACGGACTGCTTCGGCGACCGGGGTTTTGCCGGCGCCGCCGGCTGTGAGGTTGCCGATACGGATGACCGGCACGGCCACGCGCTCCGGCGCAGCGCGGGCCAGCTTTCGATTGAAGCCCCAGAGATAGAGCCAGCTGGCCGGTGTCAGCAGGGCGCGCAGCATCGGGGCAGAGTCGCGCGCCGAGGGATCAAGACCCGCCGACCAGAAATACGGCGCCTTCACCGGCCGGGCCCGGACGTGTCGAGCAGCGGTTTCGGGATCAGCGGCAGCAGCGCCTCCAGTGTCGCATTCATCGGCGCGTCGGCATCGGCTTCCAGTGCCGCGACGGCGGCTTCGGAAACGGTCGGCGGATCGGCCAGGCCCGCGGCCAGGTCGCCGGAATCGCTTACGGTACGAACGAGGCCGCGCGCTTCAAGGTCCGACATCATGCTGGCAAAGTTGAAGACCGATGGCCCCGTCAGAACGGGCTTCCTCAGGCGCACAGGCTCCAGCGGATTGTGCCCGCCGACATCGGCGCCATGACCGCCGCCGAGATAGACGACGTCGGCAAGGCGCAGCCAGAGGCCCATCTCGCCCATCGTGTCTGCCAGCAGCACGCGGTCGCGCGGCGAGGGCACGTCGCCTTTGGAGCGGCGTGCGAACGGCAGGCGGCGCGCCTTCAGGAGGTCAGCGATCTCGTCGCCGCGCTCCGGATGGCGGGGCACGAGGATCAGCGCGGCATAGGTCAACCGGTCGGTCGCGTCGAGGAATAATTCCTCCTCACCCGGATGGGTCGAGGCGGCGACGAAGCAGCGCCGCCCGTTCACGAAACTGGCTGCGATACGCGCGAGGTCAACCGGGTTGGCATCCGGCGGCGACTGCGCAGATTTGAGATTGCCCGGCACGCGCACGGCGCGGCCGAGAAGGCGCTCGAGACGGATGCCGGTTTCCGGATCTGCGGCAAGGACCACGTCGAACCGGCCAATCAGTGTACGGAAGAGGCCTGTGAACCGCGCCCAGCCGTCGGCAGAGCGATCCGTCATCCGCGCATTCACCAGCGCGCGGCGGGCACCCGCCCGTTCGGCTTCGAGGATCAGGTTCGGCCAGATCTCGCCTTCGGCAAAGATGCAGAGGTCTGGCCGCCAGTGCTGGATGAAGCGGCGCGCCGCCATCGGGGTGTCGACCGGCGCCATGGCGTGTACGGCGCTTTCTGGAATTTCCTTGCCCATCAGGCGCGCCGAGGTCAGCGTCTGGCTGGTGAACAGCAGCATGATGCCGGGGCGCGCCGCGATCAGGCGGCGGCCAAGTTCCAGCAGCACGCGGCTCTCGCCGACACTGGCGCCGTGCAGCCAGACGAGCGGGCCGGGCCGGCGGGGCGGCAGACGCCTGGCGAAACGTTCATTCAGGCGGAGGATGTCTTCCTTGCCATTGCTGGCGCGCGCATTCATCGCAAAGCCGAGCAGCGGCGCGGCAAGGCGCGTGGCCAGTCTGTAGGCGAACAAAGCAGGCGTCATTCAGAGGGCCGCTCCGGCGGGGTCTGGCGCAGCAGGATACCCGGCCAGTTCTTCGGCCCGGCGGGTAGCCGCATCCATGCCGGTTTGCAACGCCTGCTGAAGGTCTTCAAGGCGCGCCTCGCGCGGGCATTCGATCGGCGGGCCGAACACGATGGCGCCGCGCGCGAAGGGAAGCGGAATGATGAACCGGTCCCAGGAATCGAGCCGGGGTGCCGGTTTCGACGACACGGCATAGGGCACGACTGCGGCGCCGGCGCGCTGGGCCAGCGTCACGGCCCCGGCAGTCGCGATGCGGCGGGGGCCGCGCGGGCCATCCGGCGTCATGCAGATCGTGCCGCCATCCTTGAGGCGTTTGCTGGCCTCGGCGATGGCGCGCAAACCGCCCTTGTCCTTGGCGGACTTCTTCTTGTTGGAGGCCGACCCGCGCACGACATCGATATCCAGCCGCACGACCGCATTGGCCACGGCGATTCCGTCCGGCGACAGCGACACCATCATGGCCAGCCGCTCGCGCCGCTCCGGCCAGCCCTGGATCGAACGATACCAGCCGGACGGCATCATCAGGATCGTTTCATGCCAGCAGGCCAGGACGATTCCCGTGCTGCGGCCGGCGAGCGACTGGCGCGCGCCTTCGGCCCCTTCGATTCTCCAGCGGATCGTATACGCCACCAGCGCCATCCACGACCAGATCAAGAAGCCAAGCACGGCGGCAACAAGGGGCGAACGAAGCAACGATTTCATCGGGCGGGTTATACTTCGCTTCGGCGCGGGCGCCAGACGCAGGCACAGGGCCGGTTGCGGGGAGGAATGGTGGGCGATGCAGGGTTCGAACCTGCGACCCCTGCCGTGTGAAGGCAGTGCTCTACCACTGAGCTAATCGCCCGCCGGGAAGGGCGTGGCGTAGTCGGCCCGGCGGGGGAGGTCAAGCGGGTATGTAAGGGGTCAATACGGGACGGATTCGGCCGCTGTTTGCCTTTGCGGCAGGCAGGATGGGCCCGCAAACGTGTAATAGCTCTGCTGACGAGCCATGCGATTTTGCAATTCAGGGTCAGAAGGTTCCGGGCACGGAAGGCACTTCATTGCAGACTTGTGACAGAGCGTCGCAATCACCCGATGCGGCTTGGGTCCTGACATCTGTGCAGTTTTTCCGGAAATTGCCCATACGTCAGGTGAAAATGAACGGGCATTCATGCTGAATAAGCGTTCATGTTACAAACTTACCAAACCGTCACCCGATTTTGCCCTTGAGAAAAGCTGCAAACGTTGTCATCTACGCGACATACAAGACGGGCCAATCAAGGTTCGCAGTATGAACTTAAGAAGGACAGGCACGGCGGCGTAAGCCGCCAGAGTGATAACAAGCCTGGAGAGAGCAGAGTGAAAGACTGGTGTGACGAAGATGGCGCTCGGCGCCTTCGCGAAAAGATCAATGCGTATTGGGCAGAACGTGGCTACGAAGTCGATGTCGACCTCATAGACGCAGGTTTTGTTCCCGCAATGCGGAGCGCACGGACTGACGTGCGGTCCAACATGGTCAATGGCATGCCACGCCGGCGTGCCCTTGGTGAAGGCGGGTCCTCCCGCCCGACCTACCGGCCACGGGGCGAAGCCACGGCCTGATCCTTCAGGCCTGACAAAGCTGGAACCAGCTGGGCATAGTGGCTGATGGTGACATCAGCGGCGATCGCTTCAGGTGTTTCCGCCTCGTAACCGAAGGTCACGAACACGAAGGGCAGTCCGGCATTCCGGGCTGCCCTTTCGTCTGTCCGGCTGTCCCCCACGAACAGGGCGCGCGCCGGATCTCCGCTCGCGGCAGATATCGTTTCGAACACATGGTCGGCGTGGGGCTTGCGGTTGGTCGCCCGGTCGGCGCCGAACACCACGTCGAACTGGTCGGTCAGGCCGAGCGCCTCGAGCAGGCGCACGCTGAGGTCCTGGCGCTTGTTGGTGCAGACCGCGAGCGTGGCGCCGGCCTCGCGCAGGGCGTCCAGCGCGTCCATCGCGCCGTCAAACGGCCGCGAGCCGACCGCGATATGATCGACATAATAGGCGATGAACCGCTCGAACGCGGCGTCCATTTCTGCTGCGGACAAGGCGGCGCCCTGGGTCCGGATGCCGGTTTCGATCAT
>JBBSAZ010000179.1:0-4189 GCA_038251755.1 Caulobacterales bacterium | reverse complement strand
GAAATTAAAAAGGTGGGCGGGCGCGAGCGCCTGCATCCAGGGCGCTTGCATTCCATTGCGTCAGGAGGCCGACGGTCCCGCAATGGCTGGTGAATTGCCTCTGACACGTATGCCTGCGGCTCCGGAGAGAACGCAGGCCATTCGCGCGGCCGTCCGGGCGGCGACACAGATGGGCGAGTCGCGGCTGGCGCGGCCGGAGGATGCAGCCGGCCTGTTTGCGCTCCTGTCCGATCCGCTTGTGCATGCGCCGATCTATTCGCTGCCGCGGCCGTTGACCGAGATGCGTGTGGCCGCGTTCATCGCGGCGCACCTCGCCGAGCGCGCGGCGGGCGAGGGATTGCTGTTCGTGCGCGAGGGCGAGGGCGGGCAGGTGATGGGGTATTCGGACGTTCAGGTCTGGCCGGACTGGGGTGCGGGTGAGCTCGGCGGCGCGCTGCATCCTTCCCTGCACGGCAAGGGCGCGGGCGGGCGCGGGGCGGCGGCGAGCTTTGCCTGGATGTTCGAGGCGCTGGGGCTGGGACTGCTGTGCGAGACGGCGGCGCTGGACAATGTTCCGACGCAGAGAATGCTCGACGGACTGGGGTTCCGGCGGATGGGCGAAACACTCAGTACAAGGCCCGATGGAACGACGCGGGCCAGCCTCGTCTGGGAAATGACCCGGGCCGAATGGGCGGCGCGGCATGGCTTTGGCTGATTGCCGGAACGCTCGGGCCGGGCTAGGGCGCGGGCATGACACTGACTGTTTTCCTGATTGAAGCAGCCGGCTGGATCGGCGCAAGCCTGATCCTCGGCGCCTATATCCTGCTCTCGGCGGGCAAGATGCAGGGCAATTCACCCGCCTATCAGTGGATGAACGTGATCGGCGGGGCAGGATTCGTGCTCAACAGCGGATACCACGGCGCGGTGCCGTCTGTGGCCATCAACGTGGCCTGGATCGCGATTGGCGGGTTTGCTTTGTGGCGGATTTATAAAGGCGTCAAACCGGTATAGAAAGTCCGGGGCGGGCTCAGGCCGTCAGAGGGAGCGCCGGGATGATGCAACGGTTTGACGCGTTAGAGCCGCTGGTGGCGGCACTGGCCAGCCACGCCACGGGACTGGAGCGGCCCTACGTGGTTGCCGTGGACGGACGAAGCGCGGCGGGCAAGACGATGCTGGCCGCGGCGCTGGGCGAACGGCTTGAAGCGACGGTGATCGCCGGTGATGATTTCTATGCTGGCGGCACGCAGGTGCGTTCGGAGCGGCCAGCGGCGCTGGTCTCTGCCTGCACCGACTGGCGGGAACAGCGCATTGTTCTGGAGGCCTTGAGATCCGGCCAAGACGCGTCGTGGCATGCGTTCGACTGGGATGTGTTCGACGGCAGGGCGTGCGAGGCGCTGACCACGGCGTCGCCCAGCCCTTTCGTGATCCTGGAAGGCGTCTACGCGGCGCGGCCCGAACTGGCCGACTTGATCGATCTCGCGGTGCTCGTTCGCGTGGACGAGGGGGTGCGCGCAGCACGGTTCAACGCGCGGGAGGGCGCGATCGGCCCGTGGGAGCGCCAGTGGCACGCGGCGGAAGATTATTATTTCGAGTTTGTCCGTCCCCTGAAGAGTTTCGACATCATGACGAGCGATCTCGCGCTGTAGGCCCGGCGGGGGTGACCTGACGGGGCGCGGGCTTCGGGGTGAGCGTGGCCAGGGCGACGCCGCCGAGGATCACGGCGCTGGCGGCGAGAAAGCGCAAGGTGACCGGTTCACTGAGGACAAACGCGCCGATGATGGCCGCTATGGCGGGAACGCTCAACTGCGCCATGCCGGCCGTGCTAGCGCTGAGGCCTTTCAGCGCCGTGTACCAGATCGCATAGCCGAGGCCGGACGTGATGGCGCCGGAGGCGGCGGCCAGCGCGGCGCCCTTTGGGGTCAGGCCTGATTCCGGCCAGAGCAGGCATACCGGGATTGAGAGGATCAGGGCCATGGCAGCGGCTTGCAGGAAGTTTCCGGCGGTCGCGTGCGTGGCATTGCCAACGCCCCGTCCGCGCAGCGAATAGAGGCCCCAGGCGATGCCCGCGAGGGCCATCATTGCGGCGCCGATCGGGGAGGGCGCTGAAATGCCGGGGCCGAGCAGCGTGACCAGGCCGGCGAGCGCGAGCGCGCCCCCGCCAAGTTGGGCGAGGCCAAGCCGCTCGCCGCCGAGAAGGCCGGCGCCGATCATCGTGACCTGCACCATGCCGAACAGGATCAGGGCGCCCGTACCGGCAGTCAGCGTCAGATAGGCGAAGGAGAAGAAGCCCGCATAGCCAAGCAGCGCGAGCGCCGAGAGGGGATTGCCGGCAGACAGGGCGCGTCTTGGACTGGCGAGCCAGGCGAGAATGGCGGCGCCGGAGACAAGACGGATGAGCGTGAACGTCCAGGGACCTGCCTCGCTCTGCGTCAACGCAATCCGTGTAAGGACCGAGTTGCCGGCGAAGGCCAGCATGGCCAGAAGGGTGAGCAGGGCGATGCGCATCAGAGGCCGGTCAGCAGGTGCAATGGCGGCTCATGACCTGCTAGGCAGTGGGAAGGGGCTTGCCTGCTTTCCTCAGCCACAAGGGGGAGAGGCAGTAAAGCTCAGCGGCTCAGTTCCTTCATCGCCTCGTCGAGGCCGCCGAGGGTCAACTCGAACATGCGGTGGTCGCCGATCAGTTCACGGATGAGTTTGATCGAGCCGGTATACTCCCAGGCGCCTTCTTTCGTCGGGTTCAGCCAGACGAAGTGCGGGTAGCGCTGGACGAAGCGCTGCAGCCAGATGCCGCCGGCTTCCTCGTTCCAGTGCTCGACCGAGCCGCCGGCGTAGGTGATCTCATAGGGGCTCATCGTGGCGTCGCCGACGACGATCACCTTGTACTCCGACGGGTACTTGTTCAGCACATCCCATGTGGGAATGCGGTTGTTCATGCGGCGGCGGTTGTCCTTCCAGAGACCCTCATAGGGGCAGTTGTGGAAGTAGTAGAATTCGAGATTCTTGATCTCGGACTTTGCGGCGGAGAAGAGCTCCTCCATGATCCGCACATAGGGGTCCATCGAACCGCCGACATCCAGCAGCAGGAGCACGGAGACCGTGTTGCGTTTCTCGGCGCGCATCTCGATGTCGAGATAGCCTTTGCGGGCGGTGTTGCGGATCGTCTGGTCGAGGTCGAGCTCGTCCTGCGCGCCTTTGCGGGCCCATTTGCGCAGGCGCTTCATGGCGATCTTGATGTTGCGTGTACCGAGTTCGACCTTGTCGTCGTAATTCTTGAACTCGCGCTTGTCCCAGACTTTCACGGCGCGGCGGTGGCGGGATTTATCCTGGCCGATGCGCACGCCTTCGGGATTGTAGCCATTGGCGCCGAAGGGCGAGGTGCCGCCCGTGCCGATCATCTTGTTGCCGCCCTCGTGGCGTTTCTTCTGTTCCTCGAGGCGCTGCTTCAGCGTTTCCATCAGCTTCTCGAAGCCGCCCATGGCCTCGATCTCGGCCATCTCCTCGGGCGTCAGGAATTTCTCGCTCATCTTCTTGAGCCATTCCTCGGGCAGGTCGGTCACGTTGACGGCGTCGGCCAGCGTGTCGAGGCCCTTGAAGACATGGGAGAAGACGCGGTCGAACTTGTCGATGTTGCGCTCGTCCTTCACCAAGGCCGCGCGGGCGAGGTAGTAGAATTCCTCGACCTCCATGGCGATGACCTGCTTGTCCATCGCCTCCATGAGGGTCAGGTATTCCTTCAGCGTGACCGGGACCTTGGCGGTGCGGAGTTCATTGAAGAAATTCAGGAACATGTGGCGTATCCGTTCGGTTTCGGAATTGAAGATAACCCGCCTCTGGGCGCCTGTCCAAGCTGACGCAGCGAAAACTTGGTGGTTATCCTGTGTTCACTGCGAGCCGTTTAAGGATGGCGGCATGATACGGGCAGCGGCTTTTGCGATTTTGATGGCCTTCGGGCCGCTGGCAGGCGCTTCTGCGCAGGGCGCAGCCTGCCCGGCGAAGAGCGAGGCGGCCTGCATGCTGGAGGCGGCCTGGACGGCGGCCGAGGCGTTGCCGGAGAAGAAACTGGCCCGTCTGAAGCCACTGTTTGCCCCGCTGGCGCTGAAGTTGACGGATCCGAAGACCCGCGCCGTCTGGGACGACCGGCTGGGCGAGACCGGCATCGACGTGGCGGGCACCGATTATGTGCACCAGACGGCGGAGACGGCGATCCGCG
>JBBSAZ010000178.1:0-4190 GCA_038251755.1 Caulobacterales bacterium | reverse complement strand
GCCGGGCGTGGTCGTGTCCTCGCCCCACATCGGGCGCAGGGGATCCTGACCGAGGACGATACCGGGATCGCCGGGAAAGGATTTTGCATTGGGGGCAAAGGCTTCCAGGGCGCGCGCTTTGATGTAGGCGGGGTCGACCAGTTCAGCGGTGGGCACGGACACGAAGTCGCCGTCGGCGACATAGTGGTCGCGGTCGGCATAGGCCAGGCGCTGCGCATCCACGAAGGCCTTGAGGTAGAGGCGGTCGTCGGAGTTGGTGTGCGAAGCCGGGCGGAGATGGTCGTAGAGACCCATAATCAGGTTCTGGGTGATACCGCCGGAGCTTGGGGGCGGGGCGGAGCAGATCTTGAAGCCGCTCTGCAATTCGCCGCAGACAGGTTCGCGAACGGCGACGGTATAGGCTTGCAGGTCGTCGAGCGTCATGGCGCCGCCGTCCGGTCCCTCGGTCACGGCGGCGATGATCTCGGCGGCGATGCTGCCGGCGTAAAAGGCGGCCGGGCCTTCTTCGGCCACGGCGGCGAGGGTTGCGGCATAGGCCGGGTTGGTGCGCACGAAGCCGGCGGCCAGCGGCTCTCCATCCGGATAGAAATAGGCAGCGGTCACCGGATTGTCGTCGAGCCGGATCGCGCCGCGCAGGCGCGGCGAGGCGAGGATTTCGGCGAGCTTCGGCGAAACCTTGAAGCCGTCTTCGGCGAGACGGATGGCCGGCTCGAACAGGCTCTCCCAATCTGCGCGCCCCGAGGCGTCATGCGCGGCCTTGTAGAGCGCAATCTGCCCGGGCACGCCGACCGAGCGGCCGGACTGCCAGGCGGACACGAAATCCATCACTTTGCCGTCCTTGAAGAACAGTTCGGGCGTTGCGGCCGCCGGGGCGGTTTCGCGCCCGTCGAAGACGGTGACGGTGTCCTTGGCGCGGTCATAATAGACCAGGAAAGCGCCGCCGCCGATGCCGGAGCTTTCCGGTTCGACGAGGCCGAGGACCGCATGCACCGCGATCGCCGCATCGATGGCGTTGCCGCCCTCGCGCAGGATTTCGAGACCGGCCTCCACCGCATACGGGTTCGCCGCCGCGACCATGCCGCCCTTTGTCCAGGAGAGATCGCCCAGCGCTTCAGGCGCCGTCTCTTGCACGTCCGCAGTCGAGGCGGGCGGCGCGGCATCCGGTGCGCAAGCCGAGATCAAAAGCACGAAAGCCAGGCCGGTCAGTTGGCGCATATGGAAACCCTTTGCTTGGCGGGGCGCCCGCAGGCCCTTATGACCGGGGGCAGACAAATCAGCTGACAAGGCTCTTAACATGGCAAAGCCGGGGTCGCGCAACCTCATTACAGACGTTCCCGGCATCCGGGTCGGGCAGGCCGAAGATGCGCGGGTGCGCAGCGGTGTGACCGTCATCCTGCCGGACGCGTTCGCCGTTGGCGCGGTTGCCGTGGCCGGGGGCGGGCCGGGCACCCGGGAAACCGACGTGCTGGGCGGCGGGCGGCTGGTTGGCGGGGCTGATGCGATCTGCCTTGCAGGCGGCAGCGCCTTTGGCCTTGCGGCGGCGGACGGCGTCATGGCGGGCTTGAAAGCGGCAGGCCGCGGTTTCGCGCTGGTGCCCCGGCCGGGCGTGCCGCCCACGCCGATCGTGCCGGCGGCGATCCTCTATGACCTTGCCAATGGCGGCGACAAGGACTGGGGCGAGACGGCGCCCTACGCCGCGCTCGGGCGCCAGGCGTTTGACAGCGCCGGTGAGACTTTCCGGCTTGGCCGGGCAGGGGCGGGTCTGGGCGCGCGGGCCGGTCAGGCGCCGGGCGGGACGGGCTCGGCCAGCATCGTCGCCTCGGACGGGATGACGGTCGGCGCGCTGGCGGCGGTCAATAGCTTCGGCTCGGTGCGGATGCCCGGCAGCGAGGCCTTCTGGGCCTGGCCATACGAGATTGGCGGCGAATTTGGCGGCGCCCGCCCGGATGTGACAAAGACGTTCGATCCAGAGGACTGGGGCGCCGCGAAATCCAATCCCTCGCCGCGCGAGAACACGACGATCGCCTGTATCGCCACCGATGCGGCGCTGACACGCGACGAAGCCGAACGCGTCGCGCAGATGGCGCTGGCGGGTATGGCGCGGGCGATCCGGCCGGTGTTTGCGCCGACCGACGGCGACGTGGTGTTTGTGATCTCCACGGCGCGCCGGGTGATGGAAGGGCCGCGCCCGATGCTGGTCGCGAGGATCGGGGAACTCGCCGCGTCGACCCTGGCACGCAGCATCGCGCGGGGTGTTTATGAAGCGGAAAGGCAGGGGGATTTCGCATGATCCGTACACTGAAGTGGATTCTCGCCGCGGCGGCCAGCGCTGCGGTGCTGGTGGGTTGCATGGTGGCGGGACGCGACGCGGATCCGGGCGACTGGCCCGGCATGGTGTCGATCCAGACGGTGTCCGGGCGCGAGGTATTCCATGAATGCGGCGGCACGCTGGTGACGCCGGACTGGGTGCTGACGGCCGCGCACTGCGCCGAAGACATGCAGATGGAGTCCAGCGGACGGGCGGCGCAGTTTGCGCGCGGACCGGATGGACAGGTTTCGCGGCAAGGGCTTGTCGCGGTGACCATCGGGCTTGGTGACCTCAGGTCCATCCCGACAGGGCGCGTCTATCCGGTGGCGGCGGTGGTGGTCCATCCGGATTACCGGCCGGGGGAGCCGGAGCGGGGGCATGATCTGGCGCTGCTGCGCCTCGAGGGACGCGCCGCCGCGCCCGCCATGCCAGTGGCAGGACTCGGCGCCTCGGCCGGCGGGCTATATGATCCTTACGCCGATGTCTGGGCGGCCGGGTATGGCCGCAAGGGCGAAGGGGCGCGCGGCGAGGGCGGCACCACGCGCAGCGGCCGCCAGGTCGCCGCAGGCTCGCTGCTGCTGCAGGAAGGCTACATTCCGCCGCTGCCCCAGGAGGTCTGCGCGCAACGCATTCAGGCAGGTCTCGACCGGGAAGGTCTGGCGCAGGCCTATGCGGGGGTCAGTGTGGACCCGGTCACCCAGCTCTGCGCCGGGAATGGCGGCACGGATGCCTGCCAGGGTGACAGCGGCGGCCCGCTCGTGCTGCGCACGGCAAAGGGCCCGGTTCAGGTCGGCGTCGTCAGCTGGGGCCTCGGCTGCGCGCGCCCCGAGAATCCGGGCGTCTACATGCGCGTCTCGGCCTATGCGGACTGGATCGGCGGGGTCACGGGACTGTCGCCTCCGCCCGCGCCGGAACCGGTGACCAATCCTTCGCCTGAGACAGCGCCCGAGATCGCGCCTGCAGCGCAGGAGGAAGGCGCCGAGGCTGAAATCCCCGGATTGCCCGCTGATCCAGCCGAACCCGCCGCTGACATCGTACCGGAACCGGCCTTGGAAACACCGGGTTGAACGGTCCGGTTTTTGAGACTTGCAAGCCCGGGGGCGCGCCTGTATGTGTCCGCTCCTTGCAGTGGACAGGCACCCGTAGCTCAGCTGGATAGAGCACCAGACTACGAATCTGGGGGTCGGGCGTTCGAATCGCTCCGGGTGCACCATAAAAACAAGGACTTACAAGCCTTGGGGGTCAGCAAAAAACACCAGAAATTGCGCCGGGTCCCAACGGGGTCCCAACTGCAATGGCGTATCGCGGCGTTTCGCCGCGTAGGGCTGCGGGCAGTGGGACCTGCCACCGGGGGATCTGAGGAACTGGCAGACTCTCCACTGTTCAGCTCAATTGCGTTCGCTCGAGTTCTGCGCAGTCAGAACTGCAGAGGGGGCGCACGGTTCTTATCCGTAGCTGCTCGGTGAATCACTCAGGCCCTGGCAACAGCTGGCAACAATGAGCGGCAGTTTTCTGGCCGAAGGCAGACAGAGTCCGGATTTGCGTGTCAGGCAATTCATCGCCGAGAGCGGTCATCGGTCGCCAATGGGGCTATGTCCGTTTACGCGCTTGTTGAAGCCACTGCTGAGCGCTTGAGTTGCAATATTTCAGCTCTCCTGTTCTCAATGAAATGTAACGTCGCTATACGCGCATGGCGCGGCCTCCTCGTTGCCTGATATCTGCTCGCCCGCAAAAAACGGAGACTAGAGCGTTTTGATCGCAACGAGAGTCGATTTGGGATTCCCATATCGGGCGAAGTCTGATTCGATTCCTTCTGTCGGAGTTACAGGAGGAGGGTATGGGCAAGCCTTTGGATACAGATCTCCGCCGCCGCGTGGTTGCG
>JBBSAZ010000177.1:0-4224 GCA_038251755.1 Caulobacterales bacterium | reverse complement strand
GCTGGCGGCGCCGCGAGCGCGGTGAAGGCCGGCGCCTCGATGGCCGGCGGCGCGCGCACGGCGTTCGATCTCGGCTCTGCAGCTTCGGGCAAATCCGGCGCGGCAGGTTTTGCTGCGGGCCTCGGCGGCGTCGCCCAGGCCGCCGGTGACACGGCGCGCCGCGCAGCGTCCGGGCCTGCGAGCGGCATAAGGGAAGCCTACCAGCGCGGCGCCCGAGGCGCGTTTGAATCTACCGGCGGTTCAAGCTCCACATCGACAGACACCCCGACATCCGCGCCCTCCGAAAAGAGCCCCGGCTGGGCGCGCGGCATGCGCGCCTCCCAGCACCTCGGCGAAGCCCGACAGCTGGCCATGCACTCTCTTCGGGACGGCGATCGCGGATCTTCCGGCGCGGCTCCCTCCCTGACCAACAAGGACGAATAACCCCATGCGCTTCAAACGCCCCCATACGCATTTTGGCACCTCGCCCTATCCCGAGACGCCCTACCAGAAGGCCGGACAGGTCTGGGATGAGCGGATCGGGTCTGCCCGCGTCCAGGCGAAGAACTGGCGGTTGATGGCGCTCGGGTGCCTTGCGCTGTCGTTCGCCACTTCCGGCGCGCTAATCTGGCGGAGCCTGCAGTCGACGGTCACGCCCTATATCGTCGAAGTCGATGAGACCGGCGCGGCGAAAGCCGTCGGCCCGGCGACCGAGCCTTACACGCCGTCCGATGCACAGATTGCGCATCACCTCGCCGGGTTCATCTCGGATGTTCGCAGTGTCTCCACCGACCCGGTGGTCGTGAGGAGTAACTGGCTGCGCGCCTATGAGTTTGTAACCGCGCAGGCCGCAACGACCCTCAGCGCCGAAGCCGAAGCCAATGATCCGTTTGCGGATGTGGGGCGCCGTTCGCGCACCGTCGACGTCGTCAGCGTCGTGCGGGTGTCGGACAAGTCCTTCCAGGCCCGCTGGATCGAGAAGACCTACGAGCAGGGCGCGCTGCGCGAGGCCAAGCGGTTTACCGGCATGTTCAGCGTGGTCACTCAGCCCCCGCGCGACGCCGCGCGGCTGCGGACAAATCCCCTCGGCCTCTACATCGCTTCGCTCAGCTGGGCGGAAGACCTCGTCACAGGAGACAGAAAATGATCCGCAGCCTGCTCATCACCTCATCGCTTGGCGCCCTCGCCGCCTGCGTCACCCCGCCGGCGCCAGAGCCTGCGTTCGACGAAGCGGCATTCATTGCTGCCATTCCCCAGGAAGAGTCGAAGCCCGAACGCGTCGAGATTGTCGAGACGCCGATCCCGCTGCCGCTCCCCGGCCAGATGAAGCCCATCGACGCCAAACCCGCAAAGCCCGCCAAACCGCTCGCCCCAGACAAGGCGATCGAGCAAGGCCGCTCGGGCGCGCTGATCGAGCCTTCGCTCGACGGGTTTGTGAACGCCGTACAGGTCTATCCTTATACGGAAGGCGCGCTCTACCGGCTCTATGCGAGCCCCGGCCAGGTCAGCGACATCGCGCTCCAGCCGGGAGAGAACCTCGTCTCGGTCTCGGCCGGAGACACCGTCCGCTGGGTCGTCGGCGACACGGCCTCGGGTTCGGGCGCCAGCGCCCGCGCGCATGTCCTCGTTAAGCCCGTCAATCCGAACATCCGAACCAACCTGATGATCGCGACCGACCGGCGCACCTATCATCTGGAACTGGAATCGACTGCGGGGAGCTACATGGCCGCGCTCTCCTGGCGCTATCCGCAGGATGAGCTTGCCGGCATCGCGGCGCGCAATGTCGCCGCGATGAATACCGAGGCCGCCTCGATCGGACAGGGCGTGAGCCTCGATGCCCTGAACTTCAGCTACAGGATTTCCGGGGACAGGCCAGCCTGGACGCCGGTGCGCGTGTTCGATGACGGCCGGCAGGTGTTCATCCAGATGCCGGAGGAAACCCGCGCCTCCGACATGCCGCCGCTGTTCGTGCTGGGCGCCGGCGGCAAGGCCGAACTCGTCAATTACCGGGTCCGCGGCAGCTACTACATCGTCGACCGGCTGTTCGAAGCCGCAGAGCTGCGCCTCGGGACAAGTCCGCAGACAAAGGTGCGCATCACCAAGGCACCCGCGAAGCCCAAGTCCCGCCTGTTCGGAGGCTGAGGCGATGACCGAGCCGAAGACCTTCGACGCGCACGCCAAGGCGCTGCAGATCCGGCAGAAACCGCGCAGCGTCTCCCGCATCAACCGCAAGGTTCTGATTGCGGGGGCGGGTCTCGGCGCGCTTGGCCTGTTTGCGGCGACCAGCATCGCGCTCGCTCCGCCGAAGCTGAATGAGCAGACTGAAAGCAAGGAACTCTACACGGAGGGCAGCACAAGAAAGCCCATCGGCCTATCGGCCCTGCCCGCCAGCTATGACGCGCCGGAGATCCCGAAGCTTGGCCCACCGATGCCGGGCGATCTGGGCTCCACGATCCTCGAGACCGAGCGCAGCTACGGGCTCGAGCCGGACTTCGCGACCGACTTTGAAACCGACTTCCGCCCGAACCCGGTCGCGGAAGCCGAACGTGCACGCCGCCTGAAGGAAGCCGCGCTCGCCGAAGAAGCCGCCCGCGCGCCGGTCTTCTTCCGGCTGGAGCAAAGAGCGTCGGCGCAAACAGCTTCAGGCGATCCGGGCATGGCATCGTCGCTGACCTCGGAACTCCTCGCCCTGACGCGGACCCCGCAAATACCAGCTGTGTCCAGTCAGGGCCAAGGCGACCCGAACCTGCAGGACCGCAAGTCCGCATTCGCCGATACAAGCCGCCAGGACACCTTGAACCCGAACCGGATCGAAGACCCCGTATCACCCTACCAGCTGATGGCAGGATCGCTGATCCCGGCCAGCCTCATCACCGGTATAAACTCTGATCTTCCGGGTACGGTGATCGCGCAGGTCACCCAGAACGTCTATGATACGGTCCGCGGCCAGCACCTCCTGATCCCGCAGGGCAGCCGCCTCCTCGGGCGCTACCAGTCGGAAGTCTCGTTCGGCCAGGACCGGGCGCTGGTCGTCTGGGACCGGATCCTGTTCCCGGACGGCGCCTCGATCACGATCTCTGAACCCGGCAGTGACGCCTCCGGCTATGCGGGGCTCAAAGACCGAACCGATCATCACTGGGACACGGTGTTTGCGGCGGCCGGCCTTGCGACGCTGCTTGGCATCGGCGCTGAGCTCGGCCCTGGCGAGGACGGCGATCTCGAACGCGCGATACGCCGCGGCACGACTGACACGATCAACGAGGCCGGCCAGCGTGCCGTCGATCGCAGCCTCGGCGTCCAGCCCTCAATCACCGTGCGTCCCGGTTGGCCGGTCAATGTGATCGTGACCCGCGACCTTGTTCTCAGACCGTCTTGAAAAGGAGATACCCGGTGGAAGACCCATGGACCCAGACAGAAATCACCGAGGCAAAAATGCCGGACGGCCGGATCCTGCTGATTGAACGCCAGCGCGCGCCGCGCCTGAAGCCGGTCGGCCAGCAGGCCTTCGCCCTTGGGATTCTGGTGGCGGCCGGTCTGCTGCCCTTCCTGATCAGTCCGGCTCTTTCGCTGATGTTCTTTGCCGGGCTCTGGTCAGGTGCGCCGATCATGCTGGCCTATGCAGCCCTCAGCTTCATCGCATGGACAAAGGCCACCGACTGGGCCAGCTCGCCGCCAGAAGATCCGCCATATGTGCGAGTGGTCGGTATGGATCTTTCCACGGACGAACTCATCAGCTTCATGCGACCCGCAGCAGAGCTGGAGCCGAGCCCCCGGAGCCTTCACTGATGACGCTCCGCCTTGCCCCGATCCCCGACCGCACACAAGCAAAGCTCACGCTCGCGCTCGATCCGGACACCCATGCCGCGCTTGTCGACTATGCGGCGGTCTATCTGCAGACCTATGGCCATGAAGAACGCGCCGAAACACTCGCCGCGGCCATGATCGAAACCTTCCTGGCGTCTGACGCCGGATTCAAGCGGGCCCGCCGGGCCCTTCACACCACCGCCAGCAAAGGAGCCTGACCTATGGCACAGATCGGCGCATTCACGATGAAAGACGGAACATGGACGGGGACCATCCGTACCATGACTATCAACGTCAAAGCCCAGCTTGTCCCCAACACGGACAAGGGCAAGAGCAAAGAAGCGCCGGATTTCCGGCTCTATGCGGGCGGCGCGGAGCTCGGCGCAGCCTGGCGCCAGGACTCCAAGGATGGCGAAACGCCCTACCTCGCCATCAAGCTTG
>JBBSAZ010000176.1:0-4230 GCA_038251755.1 Caulobacterales bacterium | reverse complement strand
GAAAAGTGGATTGATCGAAAAGCAACCCGGCGTCGCCAGAAGCATACAGTTGCTCATCCTGCCCCAGGATCTGCCCATTCTCGGCTTAGACTAACCCGTCATAATCTCTGCGCCGGAACACTAGTTGAATTGCCGCGATATTTATCAGTTTTGCGGACTATACCGAGATGCGGTTAACTATTATTGGAATACTTGTCGGGTTCCATTTCAAATGGATCCGCCGGGGGAATTACCAAAATGCCAGATCGCCCCAAGCGACTTGTGATCCTGCACGGCCGGGGAACGGTGCGCGGCGCCCGCCATCATATGGTGATGCTGATTTCGGAGTTCCTGGCAGACCTCGGCGTCGACGTGGTCCACCTCCATGGCACGGACCGCTACGTCGATGCCGACGGCATTTTCGTGCACGTGGACTTGTCGGTCGTCCCGCGCCGCATCTCCCGTTTCGCCCAGCGCTACCCCAAGCAGATCAACGCCAATGCCTCCGACATCCGCAAGCGCGCCTTCGCGGACGGCCTGTTGAACCCGGGCGACACCTATTCCGGCCCGGTGATCGTGAAGTCCGATCTCAACTATGGCGGCGTGCCTGAACTGAAGGCCCTGACCCTCCCCGGCCGCGCCCTTCGGCGTCTGCGCCGGATGCTGGCCGGGCCGCAACTACGAACGATCCAGACGAAGGCCGACTACCGCATCTTCCCGTCGCTCGGCGATGTACCGAAGGAATACTTCACACCGGACAATGTGGTGCAGAAGCTGATCCTCGAGAAGGACGGGGAGAAGAACCTGCTGCGCGAGTACATGTTCCTCGGCAACCTGCACTACGAAAACATCGAACGCTCCTCCGCCGAAATCATCACCGAGGACGAGCATATCTCCTGCGAGCCCTTCACGCCGCACCCGCGCCTGCTGGCGCTGCGCCGGCAGCTGAACCTCGGCTATGGCAAGATCGACTATGTGATGGTGGACGGCGCGCCGTTCATCTTCGACGCGAACAAGACCATCGGCATGGGTTCCAAAGGCGGCACCGAAGGTTTCGGAGAGGGCCTGCGCCTGATGCTGAAAGCCTTCGCCGAAGAGATCAACCGTTCGCTGCGCGATCCGGGCGTGCGTGTGCCCGTCTTCAAGGGCGTTGAAGACGACGACCTGGAAATGCGAGAAGAGCTTGCTCGATTCCATCCGGGCGGCCTGTAACCTGCCAGAGAGCGAAATGGCTGGCCGCGTAGGCCAGCGCCCCCACGGCGGCAAGACTGGCCGCACGCAGCACGTTTTCGATCAGGCCATCTTCCGCCGCGCTGAAGAAGGCGGAGCGGACCCCCACGACCACGAGAGCCATGACGAGGCCAGAGACGGCTGACCGCGCAATCGCCGTGACCTGCGCGGAGCGCGTGAGGCCGGTGATCTTCGCGGCGACGTGGATACTGAAAACGTACCAGACGGCGGCCGTGAACGCGCAGGCCCAGAGCGCGCCCAGGAGGCCGAAGCTGGCGATGCCAATGGCCACCGCCGGCACGTTCAACAAGGCCGAGATCAACTTGAACCGGAACAGCGCGCGCGGATGTCCCAGCGCATTGGCGAGCGAATTGCTGAGCCCGGCGATCAGGTAGACGGCCGTGACCGGGGCCATAAAGGTAAGCACCAGGGCGGCCAGCGACCAGTTCGGCCCGAGCGCAACGGCGATGATTTCCGGCGCCAGAAGACCGATCCCGGCGCAGACCGGAAGGATGATGGCGAAGCCGATATGGATGCTGCGCAGGTAGGCAGCCCGGACGCGGGCGGCGTCTTCCTGGATCGAGCTGAAGGCGGCAAACAGGGTGCGCTCCATCGGCGTGTAGAGGACGAGTTCGAGCCGCTCGCCAAACTGCGAACCGACAGCGAACGCGCCGAGTTTGGCATTGCCCAGCAGGCGGCCGATGAAGAAGGTGGTCGTGGCGTCGCGCAGGCTGTCGGCAATGTTGCCTAGGCCAAGCCAGACCGAGAAACCGAAGAACTTGCCGAAGGATGCGAGACTGAAACCCGGCAATTGCGGGCGCAGGATGAAGGACGCGGCGGTGCCCGCCAGTGCGCCGCCCACAAGGCCGAGCGGCAAGGCCCAGTAGCTGCGCGTAGCAACGGCAACCCAGACCGTTACACAGAGCGACGCAACTTTCACGGCGACATCCAGCAACGCTTCACGCCGGAAATCCATGTCTCGGATATATTGTTCGAACCAGGAATTGCGCAGGCCGGAGACCAGCGGATAGGCGGCGAGAACTGCAACGAGCGCGACCAGCCGGTCGTCCCCGGCGATCAGTGCAGCAGGCCAGGCGGCCAGTAACATCAGTATAGAGACAATCAATCCCCGCAGAAGGTTGATCGTCCAGGCCGTGTCAAAGTCCGCCTTGGTGGCGGTTTTCATCTGAACGAGCGCAGCGCCGACGGGCAGGTCGACAGCCGCGCCGGCGAGGCCCGACACCGCCATGGCGATGGCCACCAGGCCGAAGTCTTCCGGCATCAACAGGCGCGCCGCGATAAGCGTGCTGGCAAGACCGAGCAGATTGCTGGTCAGGCGTCCGGCCAGTAGCCAGGAAGTGCCTTTCAGGATCTGCGACTTGAGCATGTTGGTGCCAGCCTAGGACGCGCGCATGTGGCCTGCAATCGTGGCAGCATACTGCTCCACGGCGGCGCGGCGCAGTACCCAGTCCCGGTTGGCGCGGCCCATCTGAGCGCAGGCCTGCGGGTCGCGCCAGAGCGTGTCCATCGCGGCGGCCAGACGTGCCGGATCCGCTGCCGGAACCGTGACCAGCGAGTCGAGGCCGGTATAGTCGGCAAGACCGGGTGAGCCGGTGACGATGACCGCCTTGCCCATCGCCATGCCTTCCAGCAGGCCGTTGACCCCGGCGGCATAGGGCACTGCATGTAGCGGCACAACGACGAAGCTGGCGGCGGCATAGCGGGCGCGCAGATCGCCATAGGAAATCCGTGTACGGTTTATCTCCAGATTGGCGGGCACGCCCTGGTCGGCGGCCGTCTCCTGCGGGAAATAGCCGGACGCCTGCACGCGCACCGGCAGGCGGCCCCCAGCGGCGGCGGCGGCAAGCGTGTCATAGTCCCGGTTCTCCAGCCCGCAGGCAAAGGCATATCCCTCGCCGGGCGCTGGAGTGGTTTTTGCGGGATCGAAGAAATCCGCGTCGACAGAGTCGTAGAGGAAATGCACTTTTTCCGGGGGAAGCCCGGCCTTGTCCACGAGCAGGTCGCGCTGCAGCTTCGCCACCGTGTAATAGGCGCCGACATTACCGGTGCCGAGAAGGCGCGCGGCCATCTGCCATTTCGGACTGTGGCTCGCATGGATGACGCTGAACAGGCGCCCCTTCCAGCCGGAGGCGCGCAGCATCGGCAGCAGGCGGAAGGCGATCTCCTCGCCCGTGGTGAACATGTTGCCCGTGTCCTTGCGCACCGACCAGGCGGCGAGCGCGGCGGCGGTCGCATGGTTCCTGCCCGCGAGGCGCTTGGCCCAGGCAAGTTCGAGCGTGCCCGAAGAGGCATACTCACCGCCAATCATCTGGCGGATCAGTTCGAAGTCGGACCGGGGCTCGTCCGCCGGGGCGTCCCGAACCGGCACAGGCGTGCGCAGGACGACGAGATTGCGGTGGGTCATCAGACGAAACCTCATGGGCACAGCGCCGGATCAGCGGCCCGGATGGTCCGCCTGCCCCCGATGCGCGCGGCAAGATACCGAGCGCCGCTGCAATATGGCGGCCATCCGCCAAGCGAGGGTTAATGCCCGCTGAGCACCTTGAAGGTGGCATTCGCGCGGGCGATGGGCTGGCCATCGGCATGCACCAGGCAACTGGCAAAACACAGCGAGCCACCGGTCTTCACGAAGTGCGTATCGGTGGCCAGCCACTGGCCCAGGCGGGCGCTGCCAAGGTAGTCTGTGGACAGAGTGACGGTGACGAGGCCGCCGGCCGGCGTGCGGCCTTCGGTGGCCATCGCGGCCACGCAGGACAGGCCCATCGCATTATCCGCCAGCGAGGCGATCAGGCCTCCATGCACGAGGCCGCGCGAATTGCAGTGCGCCTCGGCAAGCCAGAGGCCGATGGAGACCTCCCGCGCCGCGCTGCGCGAAAAGAGCGGCTCCCACGGGTCGGTGAAGCGCGATTTGCGAAAATGCGGTGCGTAGCCTTCGGGGGGAGTGAGTTCCTGCATGGAACGGACTTTCCCGCCGGGGTGCCTGCCGGTCCAGACATCACG
>JBBSAZ010000175.1:0-4239 GCA_038251755.1 Caulobacterales bacterium | reverse complement strand
GGGTGTGGCGCAAGGTTTGCGGAGAAAACTTTCAGCGCTTTGATACGTCTACGGATTTTTTCCGGGAGGGGGCGGATCTTGTTGCACAAGCTGCGCCCGGTTCGGGATTGGTGCGAAGGCCATTGCCCTGCGCCCCGCGGGCGAGGGATTCGCCTTTAAACCGGTTTCAGCGTCTTCCAGTCCATTCCGCCCATCCGGCACACTTCTTTCCACTCCGCTGGCAGGACGGGCTGCACCGACAAGCGGAACGACGCCACGAGGCTCATCTCCGCCAGCTTCGGGTTTGCCTTCACCTCTTTCAGTGTCACCGGCTTCGGCATCGGCGCCAGCGCCTTCACCGTCACGCAGTCCCAGCGCACATCATCCGTCGTCGGATCAGGCGCCGACAGCGCGCACACCTCCACCACACCGACGACTGCAAGGCCCTCATTCGAATGATAGAAGAAGGCCCGGTCGCCGAGCTTCATCGCGCGCATGTGGTTGCGCGCGGTATAGTTGCGCACGCCCGACCACATTTCGCCCGTCTCGCCCTTCGCCACCTGCTGGTCCCAGCTCCAGGCGTCAGGTTCAGACTTCAACAACCAATACTGCATCAGCCCTTGGCTTCCGTCCGGATCGCCGCCGCATGCGCCTCGGCAATGCCGAGCCGCGCCGCGAGCCGGTTCAGGAACTCCGCTTCGGCGCCGGTCGGGTCGCCCGTCACGACGCAGGCCGCCGTAAAGAGCTGCGCCGCATGGTTCGGCGACAGCGCGCCGGCCGCAATCTTGTCCAGCGTCTCAGCCTCCGGGCGCGTGTTCTCGAGGATCGCGCGGTCCTTGCCGCCGAGGCCGGCCTCCTTCAGCGCGCCGTCGATCACCACCTTCTCGGCCTCATCCAGCACACCGTCTGCCCAGGCCGCCGCCACGATCGTGCGCACCAGCGCTTCGGCAAATTCCGGCTCCGCCTTCTTCGCGGTGACATAGCCGAGCTGCGCGGGCTCCACTTTCGCGTCCGGCTTCTGGCCCTGCGATTTCATCCAGGCGTGATAGGCCAGCGCGCCGAGGCCCGCCACCGCGCCGGTCTTCGCCGTGCCCCCGACGAACCGCCGCCCGCCCTTCGTGCCGAGCAGCATCGCCGCAATCAGCGCGCCTGCCCCGGCCGCCGCGATCTGCGTGTTGCGGTCGGTCTTCAGCCGCTCCAGGGCCGCTTCGCCGAGGTCCTTGCCCTTCTTCAGCTTGCCTTCAAGGTCGTGTTCCTTGGCGGCCTGTTTCGCCTGTTTCTGAAGGTCGAGAAGGATTTGCTGGAAGTCCATGGCGTGTCTCACTTTCTGTTTGAAATGGGCCGTGAGCTTGCGATGTAGGATATCGCGGGCACGCCGGAAAGGCCGGAGGCGTCAGATCGCCTGCGTGAGCGCCGCGCGAACCAGTCGTTCGTAGTGCGCCCATCCCTTGTAGTCTGCGAGCCCGGGGTCAATCCCGTCCCAGGCTGCCCGGAATGCGTCAACCATTTCTGCGTCCGCCAACGCTGCCCGCAAGGGATCAATTGCCACGCGGATCGTGAACACCACGGCGCCGGAAATCGGCAGCTTCGAAATCGTCTGCCGCTCCACCCGCAGCCAGAGCCCATCCAGCGCGCCTGCCGACGCCAGGTCCGCAGCAATCTCCTTGAACGGCACCTGGCTGGGCGTGTAGCGCGCGGTGCCCGGCTGGACGGTCCAGTTGAACCGCTCCAGCACCTGGCCCGGCTGAACGGCGTCGAACATCCGGTGGATGCGCGAGACCATGCCCGGATTCGCCCCCGGAACCGGCCCGTGCAATCCGCCGAGCGGCTCGCCCAGCTTCTCGCCAAGCCGCCAGAAGGTCGGCGCGCAAAGGCTCGCCGCCTTCAGCCGCCACAGGCCCTCGCCATCCTTGATCAGTATACAGAGGTCATCTGAAACGGCGCTCGCTGCGCCTTCCAGAGCGCTCGCCCACTCTCCCGCCCCCGGCCCGGCAATGGCATGGACCGCAGACGCAAGCTCCAGCGCCGCCAGTTCGCTGCCATCGCGGGCCCCATACACCTCGCCTCGATGATGGCGCATGACCTCGTGTTTTTCCGGCAGCACAAGGTCTTCGGTGTCCGGCGTCAGCCAGGCCTCCGGCGCAATCGGCTTCAATCCCGGCGCAAGGCTGAGGGGTCCGTTCAGAAAGGGCAGGTAAGGTGGGCGCCGCATGCTCAGGCGAGCCGCGCCGAGCCCCAGCTGACAAAGCCGGCGATCTTCGGCGTGTTCGGCAGGTACATCGTCTCGGCATCGTCGCTTCGGAAGCCGCCTTCGCGCAGAAGGCCCAGCGTGTCGCGCGTCAGGTGGCACCCGCCTGCGATGGATTTCCAGACAGGCTCCACCCGGCGCTGCCATTTGGAAATGCCTTCATCCGGCGCGAGGCCGTGCTCTGTGAACAAGATCTTGCCGCCCGGCTTCAGCACGCGCCGCGTTTCGGCGAGGGCCCCGGCCCAATCGGGGATGGTGCACAGCACAAACGTGATCACGGCGGTGTCGACAGATTTATCCGGGAGCGGAATGTTTTCGGCGCCGGTCTCGAGAAACTCGATACTCTTGCCAATGCCGAGTTCACCGGCGGTCCGCTTGGCCTTGACGATCATGCCTGGCGCGGGCTCCAGCGCGTAGAGCTTCTCGACCTTGCCGGCATCGTACATCGCGAAGTTGGTGCCCGACCCGCAGCCGAGTTCAAGCACCACACCGTCCGCCTTCGGAACAACTTTCGCCCGCTGCTTCATGATCGGGCGCGAGGAACACGCGCACGAAATCAGATTAGGGACGACATAACGCTCCCAGGGGTTCATCCGCCCGATCCGCCAATCGGCCGGAAGCCCGGATAGGCTCCGTCCTGGATCTTCGTCTTCGTAGCCTCGCTCGGGCGCGCAATCAGCGCGTCCTGCGTGATCGACACTTCATACTCGAACCCGTCGCCCATCGGCTGGTAGGTGGCCGATCCATATTCGGCGTCGATGCCGAAATTCGAGCCATACTTCGCCGCGAGGCCGCCGACATCAATGCCGGGCTCATCCGTGACGATCTTCAACCCGTCAATCTTGCCTTCGGTCACAACTTCCGAAGAGAACTGCATCGCGTCCAGCGAGCGCATGTGCTCCAGGCGGTAGATCGAATCATAGCCCAGGATGTTGGCCATAGGTTTGAACTTGATGACCTTGGCGCCCATCTGCCATTCGTTGCCGCGAAACACCGGCGCGCTGCCATCGGCCTGCAGCAGGGTCTGGCCATCGGAGAACACGACATCGGCGCGGTAAGCATCGGCCTGATCCGGGATGGCGGTAAACTTCACCGTCGCCACCGGGCGCTCATAGGTGAGGCGTTTGTAAGTCTGTATGTTCAGCCCCGCGAAGGCGATCACGCCCGCCAGACCCAGAAAGCCGGAGCCGAACGCCAGCCGCGTCACACCGGCGAAGGGTTTCAGCCCGGCCATCTTCGCGAAGCCCGCGAACAGGAGAATAAGGCCCATAACGCCTGCAACAGACGGCAGTATCCACCAGATCAGGCTCATCAGCTCTCTCCCTTATGGCCGCGCAAACTGCGCGGGCCCGTCAACCCACCTCTAAACCATATCAGCGCTTTAAGGCAGAATTAGCAACCGTTCACAGACCGCGCTGCATCCGGTTCAACCGGTCCAGCCGAGCACCCCCGCCGCTTTCCACCCGACATAGACCGCGACAATGACAATCAGGACAGCAAAGGCGGAACGCGCGAGACGTACGCGGGTTGCCAGTCCGCGCGAGATAAGGACGCCGAGGCCTCCGCCCACTGCCCCGCCGGCGAGCAGCAATCCCGCCAGCCGGAAGTCGACCTCGCCGTGCAGGGCATAGTTCGAAGCCGTAGCCGCGCCGAACACCGCGACCGAAACCAGCGACGACGCCGTCGCATTCGCCAGCGTCATGCCGGTCGCCATCATCAGGCCGGGCACGATCAGGAAGCCGCCGCCGATCCCGAAGAAACCTGCCGCGCCGCCGACGCCCAGACCCATCGGCGCAATCCGCGCCATCAGCGCCGGCGAGATGTGCACATCCGGGTCGCCCTCGCTTTTCGGTTTGCGCAGCATCGACAGGCCGATGGCCGCCATCGCGAAAGCGAAGGCAAACAGCAACACGAGCCGCACCACCAGGTTGAGCGGTGCGGCTGCCAACATCCGCCACAGCAGCCACAGTACAGCACCCGCCGTGAGCGCAGAAGCGATCATCAGCGTTGAT
>JBBSAZ010000174.1:0-4246 GCA_038251755.1 Caulobacterales bacterium | reverse complement strand
GAACCGCACATCGAGCGTCTCCTTGTTGTAACGCTTGCCGTGGCACTGCTCGCACGGCACGTACACGTCGGGGAGGAAGTGCATCTCGATCTTGATCTGTCCGTCGCCGCGGCACACCTCGCAGCGCCCGCCCTTGACGTTGAAGGAGAAGCGCCCGGCCTTGTAGCCGCGGGCGCGGGCCTCCGGGGTGCGGGAGAACAGGTCGCGGATGACGTCGAACAGGCCGGTGTAGGTGGCCGGATTGGATCGCGGCGTGCGGCCGATCGGCGACTGGTCGATGTCGATGACCTTGTCGAGATGTTGCAGGCCTTCGAGGCTGGCATAGGGCGCCGGCGAATCCGACGAGCCGTTGAGCTTGCGGGCGAGCGCCTTGTACAGCGTCTCGATGATCAGCGTGGACTTGCCGCCGCCGGACACGCCGGTAACGCAGGTGAAAGTGCCGAGCGGGATCGAGGCAGTGACATTCTTGAGGTTGTTGCCGGTGGCGCCTTTGACGACGAGGCTGCGCGAACCCTTGGTGACCGGGCGGCGTTTGGGTATCGCGATTTCGCGCGTACCGTTGAGATAGTCCGCCGTCACGCTTTTGGGGTTGGCCATCACTTCGGCGGGCGTGCCTTCGGCGATGATCTCGCCGCCGTGAACCCCGGCGGCCGGACCCATGTCGATGACGTAATCAGCCGTAAGGATCGCATCCTCGTCATGCTCGACCACGATGACCGAATTGCCGAGATCCCTCAGCCGGCGGAGCGTCACCAGCAGGCGTTCATTGTCGCGCTGGTGGAGGCCGATGGACGGCTCGTCGAGCACATAAAGCACGCCGGTAAGGCCGGAGCCGATCTGCGAGGCGAGGCGGATGCGCTGGCTCTCGCCGCCGGACAAGGTGCCCGAGGCGCGGCCGAGCGAGAGGTAATCGAGGCCGACATCATTGAGGAAGTTCAGCCGGTCGTTGATCTCCTTCAGGATGCGCGCGGCGATTTCCTTCTGCTGCTTCGTCAGCGTCTTGTTGACGCCGCCGAACCAGTCCCCCGCCTTGCGGATGGAGAAGTCTCCGGCCTGCGAAATGTCGAGGCCCGCGATCTTCACGGCGAGAGCTTGCGGCTTCAGGCGCTTGCCGCCGCAGGCCGGGCACGGCGCAGCGGACTGGAAGCGCGCGATCTCCTCGCGCACCCAGGCGCTGTCCGTTTCGCGGTAACGCCGGTCAAGGTTCGGGATGACGCCCTCGAAGGTTTTCTTCGTCTTGTAGGTGCGCATGCCGTCATCATAGAGGAACTGGATTTCCTCATCGCCGGTGCCGTGCAGGATGATGTCCTGGATTTTTTCGGGCAGCTTGTTCCAGGGCTTGGTCAGGTCGAACCGGTAATGCGCGGCCAGGGCCTGCAGGGTCTGGGTTTGGTAGGGCGAGGTGGATTTGGCCCAAGGCGCGATCGCGCCGTCAAGCAGGCCAAGATCCTTGTCCGGAACAATCATCGCCGCATCGATCTTCAGCTGCTCGCCGAGACCATCGCAGGACGGACACGCGCCGAAGGGATTGTTGAACGAGAAGAGGCGCGGCTCGATTTCGGGAATCGAGAAGCCGGAGACCGGGCAGGCGAAATTGGCGCTGAAATTGATGCGTTTCGCTTCCGTTTCGCCGGGCTCGAGGTCGGCATACTCGGCGATGGCAATGCCCTGCGCGAGGCCAAGCGCCGTCTCGAAACTTTCGGCGAGGCGCTGCTCCATGCCGGCGCGCACGACGATCCGGTCAACCACCACGTCGATGTCATGCTTGAATTTCTTGTCGAGCTTTGGCGGGTCTTCCAGTTCGTGGAAGGTGCCGTTGACCTTGACGCGCTGGAAGCCGTTCTTCAGGAGTTCAGCGAATTCCTTGCGGTACTCCCCTTTCCGTCCACGGACGATCGGAGCGAGCAGGAAGAGGCGTGTGCCGTCCGGCAGCTCCATGGTGCGGTCGACCATCTGGCTGACGGTCTGGCTCTCGATCGGCAGGCCGGTGGCCGGAGAATAGGGCACGCCGACGCGGGCCCAGAGCAGGCGCATATAGTCGTAGATTTCGGTGACGGTGCCGACGGTGGAGCGCGGGTTGCGGCTGGTCGTCTTCTGCTCGATCGAGATGGCCGGCGAGAGGCCTTCGATGGATTCAACGTCCGGCTTCTGCATCAGTTCTAGGAACTGGCGGGCATAGGCCGACAGCGATTCGACATAGCGGCGCTGGCCTTCGGCATAGATCGTGTCGAAGGCGAGCGAGGATTTGCCGGAACCCGACAGGCCCGTCATCACCACAAGCTCACCGCGCGGAATGTCCACGTCGATGTTCTTGAGATTGTGTTCCTTGGCGCCGCGCACGCGGATGAAAGGGGATTCGGCCATGGGGATCGGGGCTCGCTCGGGAGGAAGGATGGAAAGTGGCTTTATACCGGATCTTTAGACGTTTTGCTGCCGAAGAAAAACGATTCAACCTTGGTCTTGTCTGACAACGCCCTCGATATGATCACGAACCAGGCGATGGCCAAGGCGAGCATGGCAGCGGCAACGATGAGGGTGAGGGTGTCAGGCATGAACGGATCTCTTCAAAACAGACATTGGCGAAACAGCCTCTGCTGATCTGTGCCGCGAGTCTGGATTGACGACAAGAACAAAATGTGAACACTGGGGGCAGCTGCTTTTGGCCGCAGCTGAAAGCGCCGGTGGAATTCTTCGCCTGCGAGGCGACAATTCAGCGGCCGGGGCGTATTAGAGTTCGAATCGATAGCGAAACAGACAGACGGAGGTCCTCATGGCGGGCTCAGTGAACAAGGTTATCTTGGTGGGCAATCTGGGTGCAGACCCGGAAGTGAAACAGTTCCAGAATGGCGGGCAGGTGTGCAACCTGCGGATCGCGACGTCCGAAAACTGGCGCGACAAGGCCACGGGCGAGAAAAAAGAGAAGACCGAGTGGCACGCCGTCTCGATCTTTTCGGAAGGTCTGATCAAGGTCGCCCAGAGCTATCTCAAGAAGGGCTCCAAGGTTTATATCGAAGGCAAGCTGCAGACCCGTAAGTGGCAGGACAAGGACGGCAATGACCGCTACACGACCGAGATCGTGCTGCAGGGCTTTGATGCAACCCTTGTGATGCTCGATGGGCGCAGCGAAGGCGGCGGCGCCAGCAGCGGCGGCGGTGGCCGGGATATGGGCTATTCGGGCGGTGGTGGCGGCGGCGCGAGCCGGACGATGAGCGGCCCGAAGGAAAGCTTCAACCAGGATCTCGACGACGAGATTCCGTTCTAGGCCGCGCGCGGCCGGTCGAGGTCCCGCGATGATCCGGCGACTGTATCGCTACGTGACTGGGCTGGTGCTGCTGGTGCTGGCAGGCTGCGCGACGCCGCTCTGCTGCCCCATGCCGGAGAAGGACCCGCTGGAGCAGGCGCTGCTGGCGGAGGGTATCGATCCGGCCGTGGCGGCGCTGGTGATTTATCGGCTCGAGGACGAGAAAACCTGGATGCACGGCGGCGCGCGCGTGTACGAACGCTTCACGCCGGCCTCGACCTCGAAAATCCCGCATACGCTTCTCGCCTACGAGACGGGCGCCGTGACCGGGCCGGACGAGCGCTTCCGGTGGGACGGGCAAAAGCGCTTCGTTGATGGCTGGAACGAGGACCAGGATTTCGCGGCGGCCTTCCGGCGCTCGACGGTGTGGATCTACCAGATCGTCGTGCCGAGGATCGGCGCGGAGAAGCTGACGGCGGCGTTTCAAGCTTTCGGTTATGGCAACGCGGACATTGGCTGGCCGGAGCAGATCGACCGGTATTGGCTCGAAGGGCCGCTGGCCATCTCTGCGGCGGAGCAGGCTGCCTTCCTGTCACGGCTGGCGCGCCGGACGCTGCCGCTCTCGGCGGAGACGTATGAGGTGGCCATTCCGGTGATGGAACTGGCGCGCGGAGACGGCTGGACGCTCTATGGCAAGACCGGCTGGAAGAGTGTCGACGGCGAGACGGATATCGGCTGGTTTGTTGGCTGGGCCGAACAGACAGCTGGCGGCGCGCCGGGCACCTATGTGTTCGCGCTCAACATGGACATACCCAGCGGTATGGCTGAAGCGCCAAAACGGCGCGCCGCCGTGGAGCGGGCGCTGCGGTTGATTGGTGCGCTGCCGCCGGATTGACGGACGGGAAAGGCCCCGTTTCACTGCGAAAAAAGCTCTCTCCGGGGTGGCTCAGCGGGGCGCCGGCTGCTAGTAAAACAGCCAGAAAACAGGCGATTCGAGCGTAGTTT
>JBBSAZ010000173.1:0-4278 GCA_038251755.1 Caulobacterales bacterium | reverse complement strand
TTCGCGCGCGATGTCGTGCTCCTGAAACTGCTCGGCATCCATCCGGTCGTAGTGCACGGCGGCGGCCCGCAGATCGGCGCGATGCTCGACAAGCTGGCCATCAAGTCCGAGTTCAAGGACGGCCTGCGCGTCACCGATGACGCGACGATGGAAGTGGTCGAGATGGTCCTCTCCGGCCCGATCAATAAATCCATCGTGCGTGCTATCAATGCGGCGGGCGGCAAGGCCGTCGGCTTTTCCGGCGCAGATGGCAACCTGATCAAGGCGCGCAAGGCGACCAGGACCAGCAAGGACCCCGACAGCAATATCGAGCGCATCGTCGATCTCGGCTATGTCGGCGAGCCTGAGCATGTCGACATTGCCGTGCTGAAAGCCCTGCGCGACGCCGACGATGACCTCATCCCCGTCGTCGCGCCCGTCGGCATCGGTGAGGACGGCGCCCGCTACAACATCAATGCGGACACCGCCGCCGGCGCCGTTGCGGCCGCTTTGGGCGCCAGCCGCCTTCTGCTGCTGACGGATGTCGCCGGGGTGCTCGACAAGCAAAAGAATCTTATTCGCGAAATCAAGGTCAAGGACATTCCAGGCCTGATTTCGGACGGTACGGCTGCCGGCGGTATGATTCCAAAACTTGAAACGGCAGCACATTCCGTGATTCATGGCGTCGGGGCGGTAGTCATCCTCGATGGACGTGCGCCGCACGCCCTGCTCATGGAGCTTTTCACCGAACATGGCGCTGGAACGCTTGTTTCTTAGGATCGCCGCACTGGCGCTTGCCGCCGTCACGGCGCTGGCCCTGCCGGCGCGGGCGCAGGCCGACGCCGGCTGGGAGCTGTGCAACCGCACCAGCTACATCATCGAGGCTGCCGTGGGCCATACTCAGGGCACCGGCGTGTCGGTTGATGGCTGGACCAAGCTTCCGCCGGGCGCTTGCAAGACCGCGCTGCCCGGCCCTCTGACACCCGGGGTCCACTATCTCTATGGGCGCGGCTCCACGGCCCACCAGGGCGGCGGGCGCGAATGGGGCGGGCGCCTTGAACTCTGCGTGGACCCCACCGGCGGCTTTTCGCTGGAAAGCCCGCCCGATTGCGCGGCCATGGGTCTCGAGCCCCAGGGCTTCCGTCCGATCAGCATCACGCGCGCCGACGAGTGGACGAACAACTTCACCGAGATCGAAAACTGGACGCTCGACAATGCGCGCAATGCCGGCCTCCAGCGCCTGCTGGACGAGGCCGGAATCGTGTCCGGCAACATCGACGGCTTCATCGGCGGGCGCACCCGCGCCGCCATCAACGATTTCCTGAAGCTCAAGGGCCTGCCCGCCGGTACGTCGGACGCAGACCTGATCGACTATCTCGAACAAGCCGCCGAGGAGCGAAGCCGCGCCGTGGGCTTCACGCTCTGCAACCGCACCAAAAACCGTATCTGGAGCGCGATTGCCCGCCGCGCCACCGAAGGCTGGGAAAGCCGCGGCTGGTGGCGGATCGAAGCCGGTGGCTGCGCCCGCGTCGTCGACCGCCCGCTGCGCGGCTCCGAGCACTTCGTCTATGCCGAGATGGAAGAGCCGACCGGCCTGCGCACCCTGTCGCGCGCCTCAGAAGCCTTCTGCGTTGGCCGCGCCAAGTTCGCGATTGCGGGCCGCGAAAGCTGCGAGGACGGCTCCTACCGCACAGCCCTCTTCGCGCGAACGCCGGCGCCGACGGAGCGCAAGCTGGTGTTCGAGTTCTTCGAGCGCGATTTCACCGATGCGAAGCAGGATGACGATTAACCCGCCGCCCGCGCCGAAGCTGGAACACGTCACCGATTGGGTGTTCGACCTCGACAATACGCTCTATCCGGCCGAGTGCGATCTCTTCGCCGAGATCGACACAAGGATGACAGATTTCGTTGCGCGTCTCACCGGCCTTGAGCGCCCCGAGGCTCGCAAGCTCCAGAAACACTATTACGCGACCTACGGCACCACGCTCTCCGGCCTGATGACCGAACACGGGTTAGATCCCGCCGAATTCCTGCACTACGTCCACGAGATCGACCTCTCGCCGCTGCCGGACCTGCCGCACCTGCGCGCCGCCATAGCCGCACTGCCCGGGCGCAAGTTCATCTACACCAACGGCCCCCGCCGCCACGCCGAGCGCGTCACCGAGAAAATGGGCCTCGCCCACCTCTTCAACGCCAGCTTCGGCATTGAGGAGAGTGCCTACACGCCGAAGCCGCACCTGCCCGCCTACCAGTCCTTCTGCCGCATCCACCAAGTCGAGCCGCAAGGCGCCGCTTTCTTTGAAGACCTTGCCCGCAATCTCCTGCCCGCCAAATCCCTCGGCTTCACAACCGTGCTCGTCCACTCCGATAAGGACTGGAGCCACGAACCCATCGAAGCGCGGCCTGCGGGGGCAGGGGATGTGTTCGGGGGTGACGGGAACGGGCACATCGACTACATCACCGGCGACCTCGCGGACTTCCTCGACAAGGCGGTTCCGCGCCCGACTGAAAAATGAAAGACCGAGACGATGCCTGAAGCCCTTGCCCGTGTGATCGATGCCGCCTGGGAGGCGCGCGATACGCTGTCCACCGAGACAAAGGGTGAAGTGCGCGACGCCGTCGAGGCCGCCATCAGCCTGCTCGATTCCGGCGAGGCCCGCGTCGCCACGAAAGAGGCAAACGGCCTCTGGACCGTTCACCAATGGCTCAAGAAGTCGGTTCTCCTGTCCTTCCGCCTCAACGCCAACGGTGCCATCTCCGGCACGCCCGGCGGCGGCAACTGGTGGGACAAGGTACCGTCGAAGTTCGAAGGCTGGGGCGCGAAGGAGTTCAAGGAAGCAGGTTTCCGCGCCGTGCCGCCCTGCGCGGTGCGCCGCGGCGCGTACATCGCGAAGAACGCCGTGCTGATGCCCTCCTATGTGAACATCGGCGCCCATGTCGGCGAAGGCACGATGATCGACACCTGGGCCTCGGTCGGCTCCTGCGCGCAGGTCGGCAAGAACTGCCACATCTCCGCCGGCACCGGCATCGGCGGCGTGCTTGAGCCCCTGCAGGCCAACCCCACCATCATCGAGGACAACTGCTTCATCGGCGCCCGCTCCGAAGTCGTCGAAGGCGTCGTCGTCGGCGAAGGCTCGGTCCTCGCCATGGGCGTCTTCATCACCCAGTCCACCAAGATCGTGAACCGCCAGACCGGCGAGATCATCTATGGCCACGTCCCGCCTTTCTCGGTCATCGTGCCCGGCACGCTGCCCGATCCGAAAGGCGGCCCCTCGCTCGCCTGCGCCGTCATCGTCAAGACGGTGGATGCTCGGACCCGCGAGAAGACCGCCGTCAACGAACTGCTGCGCGATTAACTTGTAGGGCGGGTTATCGAAGCGTAACCCGCCCCTTCCCAATGCTCCCGGATGGCGGGTTACGCTTCGCCAACCCGCCCTACGACTTGCTGTTGCTTTACCCCAATGGAGGCTTTCATGGCCGACGATCCGACATCCGAACCCATCAAGGGTCCGGCATCCTACTTCCCCTCGATCGAGAAGACCTATGGCAAGAAGATGAGCCACTGGTTCGCCCTCGTTGCCACCCGCAAGGGCGCGAAACATGCCGAGATCGTCAACTGGCTGAAGAACGAGCACAAGCTCGGCCACGGCCACGCCAACGCCATCGTCGCGCATTGCAAGGCCGCCGACAAAGGCTGACAGGGAGCGCGGGCGCTGCGATGGGCATCGAGGTTCTGGATAGCGTCAACGACCCCGGCACGCCGGGCAAATCCGGCGATGACCGATACGGATTCGATGCCGCCGCCGGCCGCGCCTGGGTAATTGACGGCGCAACCGATGCGACTGACCTGAAGCCATTTCCCGGCGCCGAAAGTGGCGCCGCCTGGCTTGCCGAAGCCGCCTCCTCCCGGCTGATATCCGGCCCCGCGCCGAGGGAAGGGGCGACTGCCTATTTCGGCCGTGTGCTGACGGATGTGCGCGCTGAAGCGGAACGCACCTCGAAGGTCACCCTCGCCAGCCTGCCGGGCGAAGCCATGCCCGTCGCCTCTGCCATGTGGCTGCGCCTTGATGGGGACGCCTGCGAATTCATCTGGGCCGGCGATTGCTTCGCCATCGCCGATACCGGTGCGGGCGAAGCCCAACTGATCGGCACGCAGGAGAAGGCGGATGCCGAAACGCGCGAAGCCGCGCGCATGCTCGCCCTGCCGCAGGCGGAGAGGTGGGCTATCCTGCAGGCCCAGCGCCGCGGTGCCAATGCGCCAGAGCGCGGCCTGATCACGCTTTACCCCGCCGCCGCTGC
>JBBSAZ010000172.1:0-4283 GCA_038251755.1 Caulobacterales bacterium | reverse complement strand
GAAGAGGAAGGCGATCATGAAGGTCGCCGGGATGGTGATCCCGACGAGGACCGCCGAGCGCAGGCCGAGCGCCGCGACCACGATGATCATGACCAGCAGGATCGCGGTCATGATCGAGCTTTGCAGCTGACCGAGCTGGTTACCGATCATTTCCGAGGCATCGGAGGTAATCTCGGCGCGCACGGTCGGCGGCCATTTCTGGCTCTCCTCGGCAATGATGGTGCGGACGTTGTTGGCGGTGTCGAGGATGTTGGCGCCGGTGCGCTTCACCACTTCGATCAGCAGGGCCTGCTCGCCGTTGAAGGTGGCATGGCCGGTCGCGTCCTTGAAGGTGCGGCGCACTTCGGCGACATCGCCGAGCGTCACGACGGCGTCGGCCGTGCGCTTGATCGGCAGGCTGAGGGCATCCGCGCCGGTGCGGATGATGCCCGGAACCTTGACGGCAAAGCTGCCCTGTCCTGTATCGATCAGGCCCGCAGGGATCAGCTGGTTGTTGGAATTCACAACCGCATAGATCTCCTGGTAGGAGATATTGTAGGCTTCCAGCTTGACCGGATCGATGACGATCTCGAGCAGGTCTTCGCGCTTGCCCTGGACGCGGGCTTCGAGGATGCCGGGATCGGCTTCGAGGCGCTCACGCAGGTCTTCCGCGATACGGCCGAGGCCGCGCTCGGGCGCGTCGCCATAGATGTTGATCACCAGCACGGGGAATTGCGCGGCGTTGAACTCGGAAACGATGGGTTCGCGCGCGTCGGCGGGGAAATAGCGTTTCGCCATGTCCACCTTGTCCTTGACGTCCAGCACGGCCTGGTCGACGTCCACGTCGATCTCGAACTCAAGCACCAGCTGGGCGGCGCCTTCGCCGGCGTAGGAGCTGAACGTCTTGAGGCCTTCGAGGGACTGGATTTCTTCTTCCACCGGACGCACGAGCAGGCGCTCGGAATCTTCCGGCGTGACGCCGGCGAGCGGGATGGTGATCGCGACGAACGGGATCGGTATGTCGGGGTCGGCTTCCTTGGGCAGGCCGATATAGGTCGCGGTTCCGGCCAGCATGGCGCAGATCAGGATGGCGATCACCATCCTGGCCCGGCCAATGGCGCCATCAATCAAGCTGTTCATGGACGGGCTCCGCCTTGCGCGACGGGTCGCACCTTCACGCCGTCATTGAGGTAGTCCTGACCGATGGCGACCAGGGTGGTCTGCGCCGGCAGGCCGGTGACCCACGCGCCGTCCGGCGTTTCGTCGATCACGCGGATGGGCACGAAGGACACCGTATCGTCGGCGAGCACCTGGCGCACGCCGAGCTGTCCGGTGTCGGACAATGTCAATAGGGAGCGGGCGATCAGCGTCGCCTGCACGTCGCCGGCCGGAACGTTGAGCGTTGCGGTGACGCCGGCCGCGACCTGGGCGTCGCCGGACTCGAGCTCGGCCTCGACCGGAAAGGTCCGCGTCTGGGCGCTCGCGGTGCGCGCCACATAGCGCAGCTTGGCGGGGAAAGTGCGGCCATCGGCCAGCAGCACGTTCGCGGTCATGCCGGGCTGCAGAAGGCCGGCTTCGGCTTCGGTCACTTCCGCCGCCACGATCACCGGGCTGAGGTCCACCAACAGGCCGCAGGGCGAGCCCGGGCTGAGATAATCACCGGCTTCGGCGAGGCGTTGTTCGAACACGCCGTCAAACGGCGCACGGATCTGGGTGCGGCCCAGTTCGACCTTGGCGGAGTTCACGGCCGCTTCGGCGGCATCAAGGCTCGCGCGCGCGGCGGCTTCGCGGTTGGCCGGGGAGAGGCCCTTGGCGGCCAGCGAGGCGGCGGCGTCATAGTCGATCTTCGCGGCGTTGCGGTTGGCTTCGGCTTCCTTGACACGGGCGCTGCGGGCTTCGACGTCCACGCCGCAGAGCAGGGTGCCCTGCTTCACGAAGGTGCCTTCGCGCACCGGGGTCGAGATCACGGTGCCAGCCGTGCCGGACTTCACGGTGACGGACTTGTCCGGCGCTGTGCGCCCTTTGGCCGCCACGCGCAGCTGGTGCAGCTGGCTCTCGGCCGTAACGACAATCGCGTCGGCGATGGGGGCAGGGCCTGCCGCAGCCGGCGGTGCCACCTCAGACCCGAGGCTGCCGCGCAAGACGCTGCGGGCGCCAAAATATACAACGATTACAGCCAATATGGCGGCTGCGATCATGACGGAACGGTTCACGGGCGAGATCTTTCCTGGGAGGGATACGCGACAAGATAGTGTTGAGTGACGCGAGAGTCATCTTTCGCGCACGCAATATTTAGCGCAGCACCTCCTTCCGCCCGGCAAAGAACGGCGAGATCTTGGTTAATCTTGCACGCCCTGGCCTTCTGGTTCTGGCCCTTTTTCGCGTCAGACGGGGGAAACCGGCGGTTTCCGCTCGGCCCAGGGACGGGCGGCCTCCAGTTCGAGGGCGAGTTCGAACAGCAACCCGTCATCGCCTCTGCGGCCGGAGAACATCGCCCCGATCGGCAGGCCCGAGGGCGACCAGCCGAGCGGCACGCTCATCGACGCCGCCCCGGCGACGTTCATGGGGGCGGTGTAGGACGCAAAGCTCAACACCCGTTCCATCAGCGTGTCATAGTTCGCATCAGGGGCCTGTTCGCCAATCGGCACGGCCGGGCTGCCCGTTACAGGCGACAGGATCACGTCCAGCGACTCGAACATCGCATGATACCCACTCTCGAACGCCAGCAGGTAACCGATGGCGTCCGGAATTTCCGCGATCCGGCGCGCCGCCATGCCGGCAAGGCCCAGCGTCCAGGGCTCGACGATCTCCGGCCCGATGGGCTTGCCCGAAAAGGCCGCCACCTGCTGCGCAAACAGCCCGGCGCCGGCGGCCCAATAGAGAAGGAACGCGTCTGTCAGCTTCGGCCCGTCGATCGGCAGTGTGAAGTCGATCACTGTGTGGCCAAGATCCCGGCAAAGCTGCGCGGCGGCTTCAGTCGCGGCGCGCGTGTCAGGATGCAGCGGCGTCCCGCTTGTGGGCTCCGGTGCAAAGCCGATGCGCAACCGTCGCTTGAGCGGTGCGATCTCACCCAGCAGCGGATAGGTTCCGTCATTCGCCTCGGACGCACGGAACAGGGCGATGGAATCGCGCACGCTGAGCGTCACCGCATGGTTCACCGAAATCTGAAGCGGCGGAGTGGCGCCCGGCTCGCTATAGGGCAGCCGGTCGCGCGAGGGCTTCAGGCCGAACACGCCGCAGGTCGACGCCGGAATGCGGATTGATCCGCCGCCATCGCTGGCATGTGCAAAGGGCACCACGCGCGCTGCAACCAGGGCCGCCGCGCCGCCAGAGGAGCCGCCGGGAATACGCGAGAGGTCCCACGGATTGCGTGTCGCGCCATTCGACAGAGGCTCGGTCGAGGAAATCAGTCCCGCTTCCGGTGTCGCTGATTTGCCGAGTGCGACGATGCCGGCGCTGCGCCACCTGCTGGCAAACGGATTGTCGGCGGTCGCCATGTGCCCCGCGAGGCCCCGGCTTCCCGCCAGCGTCGGCGCGCCTTTCCAGTCGATCAGGTCCTTGATGAAACTCGGCACGCCCGCGAAGGCGCCGGACAAGAGGCCTGCCGCATCGGACCGCGCAATCTCGAATGTTTCCGTTGCGACGCCGTTGATTTGCGGCTCGACCGCCTTCGCCCGCGCGATCGCCGCCTCTACCTGTTCAAGCCCGGTCGTCTCGCCTGCCGCAATGCCTGCGGCCATGGCGGTGCCATCCGCATAGGCCGGAACGGTGCGAACCGGCGCGGCCGCTTCCTCTTTCGGTGCGCGCGAGCACGCGGCCATGGCCACCGTAGCGGCACTGCCGGCCAGCATGGCACGGCGCGATAGTTTCAACATGGTGATCCTCCCCAGATTCTGTTGGCACGCATGGTGGCGTTCAGCGGCGCGGCGCGCAAGCCCCGCCGCCCCGGCCTGCCATTTCGGCGATTGCCAATCTTTTGCGAGAGGCGCACCTTCTGCGTGGGGAGGACATGTCATGCATCCGATGGACCATCTCAACGCCATTGACCGCCAGCACCGGGCCGATCAGGACGCCGCGCGCAGAGCCGCCGAAGAAGGCCAGCCCGGCCCGCCGGAGCTCACAGCTCCGATCTTTTCCTGTTGGTTCTATGCCGGCGCAATCATCGCGTTCGCGCTTGTCTACGCTGGCAACCAACACTTCATCCTGGCATCCGTATTCGCGGTCCTGACGGGTGTGGTCTTCCGGCTCGTGCAAGGCATCCTGCGCGGCCTCGGCATCGCCTCAGGCGCCAGCGCGCTCAATCG
>JBBSAZ010000171.1:0-4293 GCA_038251755.1 Caulobacterales bacterium | reverse complement strand
GGCCTTCTGGTGAGCGCCTTTCCTTCCGGCGCCCCGGCGATCGACGCGCCGCGCGACCCGGCGGCGGCCGAAGCAGCCCGCGCAGCGGCGGCCGCCCTGCCCCCGCACATCCGCGCGGGCGAACGCTCTGCCGAGATCATCCTGATTGCGGACGCCGATTTCATTGCCGACGAGTTCTACATTGTGGAAGGCGGCGGCGTCGCGGTGGCTGACAATGGCGCGCTGGTGCTCAACGCGCTCGATGCGCTGGCGGGCGGCGGCGAACTTTCGCGGCTGCGTTCCCGCGCGCCGGCACTTCGCCCGATGACCCGGATCGACCGTATGCGGAGTGAGGCGGAGGCGCAGTATTTCCGGCAGCAGTCCGAACTTGAATCGCGCCTCGCGACGGCGCAGGCGCGCCTTGCCGAACTGCAGGACACCGGCGAAGGCGACAGCTTCTTTTCCGGTGACCCTGAAGCCGAGCTCAGCGAGCCGGAGCGCGCCGAACTTTCCCTGCTGCGCGAGGATATCCTGGACCTTCGCGCCCGCCTGCGCGAAACCGAGCGCGACTACCGGCGCGGCATCGACCGGCTGGAAGGCAGTCTGAAAGCGCTGAACATATGGGGCGGGCCGATCCTTGTGGCGCTGGCAGGGCTGATCGTCTGGCGCCGGCAGAAGCGCCCCAGAAAGGCCAGCACATGAGTACGCTGCGCGACACGCAACGCACGCGCCGCACGCTGGTCACGGCGGGCCTCGCCGCCGCGCTGAGCCTTGTGGCTATCGCCGCAAACCTGGGCGGCGGCGCGCCGGCGCAGACAAGCGACAGGACCGGCCAGCCGGTGTTCCCGGACTTTGCAGCGCAGCGCGCCGAGGCGAGCGGCATCCGCATCACGCTGGCCGACGAGACCTATATGCTAGTCGCCACCGGTGAAGGCTGGAGGCTTGGCGCGCGCGACGGGTATCCGATCCGCCAGGACCGGCTGACGGAACTCGCCACCGGGCTGGAGAGCCTTGTCTGGGATATGCCGCGCACGGATGATCCTGAAAAGCTTGGACGGATCGGCCTTGGCGATCCGCGTGAGAGTGGCACCGGCGCGCTGCTGGAAGTGATCGGCCCGGATGGAAAGACCGGCGCCGCGTTGATCACAGGGCGCAAGGGCGAATACATCTACGCCCGCCGGCCGGACGAGACGCTCGCCTTCCGTGTGACCGGCAACCTGCCGCCGCTCTACAGTTCCGAAGCCTGGCTGGATCTCGGCTTTCTCGATATCCATGAGGATGCGGTGTCGGCCGTGCGTCTGACCGACAGCAGCGGCGAGAGCTTGTTCCTTCAGCGCGAAGTCGGCTCCAGCGACCGGGCGTTCCGCCCTGCCCCGCCCTACCAGAGTTACCGCCTGACGAGCCGGCTGGCCGTGACCGGGCCGGCGCTGGCGCTGACCCGATTTCTGCCGATCGGCGTGAAACCTGCCTCGGCTCTTCGCTCGCAGCCTGTCGCGCGGCACATCACGCAGACGCATGACGGGCTTGAAGTCGACGTGCGAGCTTATCGCGAGGCGGACGGTTACTTCGTCACCATGCGGGCGATAGAAGCCGGCGAAGGCGCTACACGCGGAGCCGCGATCAATGAACGCGCGGCGGGCTGGGCGTTCGAACTGACAGCGACGGACTGGGCGGACTACACGCCGCTCGTCTCGACGATCGTCCGGCCGCCGGGCTGACGTTAGTTCGCGCGCATCGTTGCGAGGACACGGCCCATGCCGGCCTCCTGAACGATCAGGGCGCACCCGGAGGCACAGGCGGGCAGGTCAATCTCGGCCTTGCCGCCGAGCCATGGGCCGATCTGGCGCACGCTGGTGACCGGGTTGAGCATCTTGGTTTCGTTGTCGTCCGCATCGAGATAGGCGACCCACCAGATATCGGCGAGGCCTCCCGGCTGGCCCGCGAGCACGACCTTCTTTCCGGCGCGCTGCAAGCTGACATTCGCAGGCTCGGCCATTTCGGCCTTCATCATGGCGGCGCCGACCTTGGTCGGCTTGTTGCCGGCGGCCTGCTCCAGACCGTTATAGACCGACTGCGGCGTGTACGGACCACGCAGCGCAAAATGCTCGACATAGGCTCTCTGGCGTTCTTTCGATTCTGGCAGGGCCAGCTTTTCCTTGCCGCCGAGATAGTCCCAATAGTCGACCGCCCATGTCAGCACCAGGACGCCGTCGCCGCGCTCGGCCTCGACCTGTCGCAGGGTCTTGTACGCGGCAGGGCAGGCCCGGCAGTTCTTCGAGGCAAACAATTCGACCAGGGTCGGGCCTTCGGCCTGCGCGGGTACCGAGAAGCCGAACAGAAGCGCGAGGGAGACAATAAGCCGGGTCATCCACGGCGTTATAGGTGTTACCGGCCGCTCCGCACAGTCACACCCCCGTGAGAGACTGCGAAAAAGCCCGCCGCAGCCCATCGGTGCAGCGGGCCTGATGCAATTTACGCAGCGTCAGGCGCCGGATTTCGCCAGGTCGCGCAGCACATAGTGCAGCACGCCGCCATGCTTGACGTAGTCGACTTCGATCTCGGTATCGATCCGGCACTTGATCTGGATCGTTTTCACGGCGCCATCCGCAAAGGTGATCTTGCACGGTACCGTCGAGAGCGGACGGATGTCATTGCCGAGGCCTTCGATATCGATCGTTTCGGTGCCCTTGAGGCCAAGGGTCTTGCGGCTCTCGCCCGGCATGAATTCGAACGGAATGACGCCCATGCCGACGAGATTCGAGCGGTGGATCCGCTCGAAGCTTTCGGCGATCACGGCTTTCACGCCCAGCAGGTTGGTGCCCTTCGCCGCCCAGTCGCGCGATGAGCCGGCGCCGTATTCGATGCCGCCGAAGATCACCAGCGGGACGCCCTTGTCGATCCAGGCCATCGCCGCGTCATAGATCGACGTCTGCTGGCCGTCCGGGCCGATCGTGTAGCCGCCTTCGACGCCGTCCAGCATTTCGTTCTTGATACGGATATTGGCGAAGGTGCCGCGCATCATGATTTCGTGATTGCCGCGGCGCGAGCCGTAGGAGTTGAAGTCCTTCACCGGCACCTGACGGGCGGTCAGATATTTGCCAGCGGGGCTGGTGGCGCGGAAAGAGCCGGCCGGCGAGATGTGATCGGTCGTGATCATGTCGCCCAGCACGGCGAGCACCTTCGCGCCGGTGATCGGATTGATGTCGCCCTTCTCCGGCGACATGCCCCGGAAGTAAGGCGGGTTCTGGATATAGGTCGAGGAGATCGGCCAGTCATAGGTTTCGGCATCGGTCGTTTTCACGCCCTGCCATTTGCTGTCGCCCTTGAAGACGTCGGCATATTTGGAAATGAACATCTCGCGGGTCACCACGCGGTGCACCATGTCGGCAATTTCCTTGGTCGTCGGCCAGATGTCCTTCAGGTAGACGGGCTGGCCGTCCTTTGAGGTGGCAATCGGATCCTTGGCGATGTCGATGTTCATGTCGCCAGCGATCGCATAGGCGACAACCAAGGGCGGTGAAGCAAGATAGTTGGCGCGCACGTCAGGGCTGATGCGGCCTTCGAAGTTGCGGTTGCCCGAAAGGACTGAGACAGCGACGAGATCGTTGTCGTTGATCGATTTAGAGATTTCCGGCGCCAGCGGGCCGGAATTGCCGATACAGGTTGTACAGCCATAGCCGACGAGGTTGAAGCCGAGGGCGTCGAGATCTTCCTGCAGGCCGGCTGCATTGAGATATTCGGAGACGACCTGCGATCCGGGCGCGAGAGACGTCTTCACCCAGGGCTTCCGTGTCAGCCCAAGGGCGCGCGCCTTGCGAGCCACGAGGCCGGCGGCGATCAGCACATAGGGGTTCGAGGTGTTGGTGCAGGACGTGATCGAGGCGATGACGACCGAGCCATCGCGCAGCATCCAGTCGCGGCCTTCGACCCGGGCGCGGCCAGGGCCGACTTGGTCGCCGGGAATGGTAGCAGGCGCGGGCGCGCCGCCTTCTTCGGTCATCTCGGATTTCTGCAAGGCGGGCGCAGCGGCCGGCTTTCGGATACCGCTCATGTACTCGCCGAAGACTTTGGAAGCCACGTCGAGCGCGACATGGTCCTGCGGGCGTTTCGGCCCGGAGATTGCCGGGACGACATCTCCGAGATCGAGGTGCAGCGTCGAGGTATAGACCGGCGCATAGTCATTGCCGCGCCAGAAACCGTTCTGCTTGGCATAGGCCTCGACCAGCGCGATGCGGTCCTCGTCCCGGCCGGTCTGGCGCAGGTAGCGCAGCGTCTCGTCATCGATCGGGAAGAAGCCGCAGGTCGCGCCGTATT
>JBBSAZ010000170.1:0-4297 GCA_038251755.1 Caulobacterales bacterium | reverse complement strand
TCGCCGGGCGAAGCCGCAGCGGCCTGGCAGCGAATCGGCGGCGCACCGGCGATCCTTGAAGCCGCGATCGCCTTCCAGTGCGAGATCTCGGTGATCGTCGCGCGCGGGCCGGACGGCGAGACCCGCACCTGGGCGCCGCCGCGCAATCTTCACCAGGACGGCATCCTATCGGTCTCCTCGGTCCCTTCCGGCCTGCCGAAAGGCATCGAGGACGAAGCGCGAGCCAAGGCGGTGACGCTGGCCGAGGCGCTGGACCATGTCGGCGTGCTGGCGCTGGAATTCTTTGTGCTGCCGGACGGCACCTTGCTCGCCAACGAGTTTGCGCCGCGTGTGCACAATTCCGGCCACTGGACGCCGGAGGCCTGCCAGACCGGACAGTTCGAACAGCACATCCGCTGCGTCGCCGGATGGCCGCTGGGCGATACGCACCGGCTGTTCGATGCCGAGATGATCAACCTGATCGGCGAAGCGGGGCTTGTCAGCCCGGCCAGCCTCGGGCCCAATGAGACGCTGACCCTGTATGGCAAGCGCGAAGCAAGACCCGGCCGCAAGATGGGCCACATCACGCGCCGCCTCGCCCCGCGAAAGGACTGACCCCATGCGCCTTCCCGTCTCAACCTGGCCGGACATTGAACGCTGGCTGACGAAATCGAAAACCATTGTGGTGCCCATCGGCTCGTTCGAGCAGCATGGCCCGAACGGGTTCATCGGCACGGATGCGCTGTGCCCGGAGATCATCGCCAACCATGCCGAGAGCCTGGCGCCGGACGACATCCTCGTCGGGCCAACGTTCAATGTGGGCTGCGCGCAGCATCATCTCGGCTTTCCCGGCACGATCACGCTGCGTCCGTCCACGATGATGGCGGCGATGGCGGACTGGACCGAGAGCCTGGTGCGCCATGGGTTCGAGCGGGTGCTGTGGTTCAACGGGCACGGCGGCAACATCTCGACCATCGAAGCGGCGTTCGCGGAAATCCATGCGCGGCGCAGCTATGATCCGCGCGGGGCGGACAACCGCCCGGACCTGGCGTTGAAGCGGCGCGACTGGTGGGACTACCGGGAGGTAATGGGGATCTGCAACCAGCTCTATCCCGTAGGCCATGGCAGCCACGCGACGGCCTCGGAAGTCTCGGTGACCTACTGGGCCTATCCGGACCGCGAGCGCCAGCACACGCCGATGAGCCCGAAGATCGCCCCGACCGGCGCGATCAGCGACGCGGTGCGCTACCGCCGTGATTTCCCGGATGGGCGGATCGGGTCTGACCCTACGCTTTCGAATGCGGCCGATGGCGGGAAGATTGTCGAAGTCGCCGCGAAGTGCCTGATCGAGGACGTGGCGCGGTTCAGCGCCTAAATCCGGCGTAATCTGTCAGCCCGCACACTGGAAGCGCGGGGCCAAGCGGTCTATCAGCTTGGGGCAGAAGGTGAGGCACCTCGCAAGGCATGCTGGAAGTCAGAGCGCTCGAGAAATCCTACGGGTCCAAGCAGGCCGTGCGCGGCGTGTCGTTTACCGTGGAAAAGGGCACCGTGCTGGGCTTTCTCGGGCCGAACGGCGCGGGCAAGTCCACAACGATGCGGATGATTGCGGGCGTGCTGGAGCCTGACTCCGGGGATGCGCTGATTGACGGCAAGTCCATCATTTCGGATCGCCGCGCCGCGCAGGCGGCGCTCGGCTACCTGCCGGAAGGCGCGCCGCTATATGATGACATGACGCCGCCGGAATTCCTGCGCTTCCTGGCCGAGGCGCGCGCCCTGCCCCGCAAGACACGCCGGGACGCCGTGGACCGGGCGATTGCGGACGCGCGCATCTTGAGCGTCAGCCATCAGAGGATCGGGGACCTCTCCAAGGGCTATCGCCGCCGGGTGGGGCTTGCCGGGGCGATCTTGCATGATCCGCCAGTGTTGGTGCTGGACGAGCCGACGGACGGCCTCGACCCGAACCAGAAGCGCGCCGTGCGCGCGCTGATTGCCCGGATGGCGCCGACCAAGGCGATCATCATCTCCACGCATACGCTAACCGAAGTGCCGGCGATGTGTCACCGCGCGGTGCTGATCGACCGTGGGCGCGTCATCGCAGACGACACGCCGGCGGGCCTTGCCCGGCGCTCCGAGGACGGATCACTTGAGGCGGCCTTCTCCCGTCTCACCGACCAGGTCGAGGACGAAACGCTGTGACCGGCTACCTGACGCGCCAGATGAGCGGCTTTACCGCGACTTACCGGCGTGAGCTGGGCGCCTATTTCGCGACGCCGATGGCGTATGTGTTCCTGGCGGTTTTCCTGCTGGCCCTCGGCCTGTTCACCTGGGAGGCGGGACGCTTTTTCGACACGGGCGTGGCGGACCTGCAACCCTTCTTCGTCTGGCATCCGTGGCTGTACATGATCTTCCTTCCGGCCCTCGCCATGCGCCTCTGGGCTGACGAGAAGGCGAGCGGGACGGATGAGCTGCTACTGTCTCTTCCGCTCGGCATTCCGGGCCTGGTGCTGGGCAAACTGCTGGCGGCCTGGACCGTAGCAGCGGCGGGGCTATTGCTGACCCTGCCGATGTGGGCCTCGGTGAACTTTCTGGGAAGCCCCGACAATACCGCCATCGCGCTCGCCTATTTTGTCAGCCTGCTGATGGCCGGGGCTTACCTCTCGATTGGCGCGGCCGTCTCGGCGCTTACCGGAAGCCAGGTTACTTCCTTCGTGATCAGCGTGGTGATTGCCTTCGTTTTTACCGCCGCAGGCTGGCCACTTGTGCTCACCACCGTTCAGAGCGTGTTCGGCACCGGATTTGCGGACATCGTGGCGCGCTTTTCCTTCATCACTCAGTTTGAAGGCGCGCAGCGCGGCGTGCTGGAGCTGCGCGCGGTCGCCTATTTCCTCGGTTTCACGGCGACCTTCGCCTTTCTCAACTGCCTCTGGGCCTCGCGCCAGAGACTGGGGTGAAGAGCCAGATGAGCGCGCGGCAATATCTTGTCTTCTCGACCTTGCTGGCCGGCGTGATCCTTTTGGCGGGCAATATCGCCGCACAGAAACTGCTGGCCGGTGCGCGCATCGATTTCACCGAGGGCGGGCTCTACACGCTGTCGCGCGCGACCCGGATGACGCTGGACGAGATCAGCGAGCCTGTGGACCTGACTTTCGTCTATTCCCGCCGCGTCGGGCAGGACTACCCCGCCGTACAGGCCCATGCCGCGCGGGTGCGGGAACTGCTTTCGACGTACCAGGCGGCCTCCGGCGGCAAGATACGCGTGCGCGAGATTGACCCGGCGCCGTTTTCCGAAGCCGAGGACGAAGCGCTCGCGGCGGGGGTTCCGGCGGTCCCGGCTGGGGGCAATGATCCGCTCTATTTCGGCATCATAGGGCACAACACGATCGACGATGTACGCATCTTGCCTTTCCTCGCGCCGGAGCAGGACCTGACGCTGGAATATGACCTGACGCGGATGATCGCGCGGCTGAACCATCCCGAGCCGCCAAGCATCGCCATTCTCTCTTCCCTGCCTGGCATGACCGCGCCGGACCCGGCAGGCGGCTACGTGCTGCTGCAGGATATTGCGCGCAGCTTCGAGATTGATCCGCTGGCGGAAGATTTCAGCATCATCCCCGAAGACACAGACGTCCTGCTTCTGGCGCATCCGCCGCCACTGTCGAGCCGTCAGGAATGGTTGATCGATCAATACCTCTTGCGCGGCGGGCGGGCCGTGTTCCTTGTCGATCCGGCGGCGAAGACCGCCGTGACCGGGGATATGTTCGGCACCAGTAGCGAACTCGCCCGTTCCGGCCTCGGCCGGCTGGGCCGCGCGTGGGGCGTGGAGTTGGCGCCGGACGCCGTGGCGGACGCCGCCTTTGCTTTGCCCGTGCCTGTCGAGACGGAGCGCGGAACGGTTGAGGACATGGCTCATCCCCTGTTTCTCGGCGTACCGGCCGAGGCCATGAACCGGGACGATCCGATCACGGCGGACCTGATGCGCGTCGTGAACTTCGGCGCGCCCGGCGCCCTGCTCCCGGGATCGCCGCCGGACGGCGTGACCATCACACCTTTGATCACCACCGGGCCGAGCCCGTCCTTCATCAATGCCGGGGAGGCCGCGCGCGACATGCAGCCAGACGCGGTGCTGGAGGCTTATGAGAGCCTGCCCGCGCCGCTGGCGCTGGCGGTGCGCGTGTCGGGCCTTCTGGTGAGCGCCTTTCCTTCCGGCGCCCCGGCGATCGACGCGCCGCGCGACCCGGCGGCGGCCGAAGCAGCCCGCGCAGCGGCGGCCGCCCTGCCCCCGCACATCCGCGCGGGCGAACGCTCTGCCGAGATCATC
>JBBSAZ010000169.1:0-4318 GCA_038251755.1 Caulobacterales bacterium | reverse complement strand
GAAGTGCCCGGTGTCGTCCATACGGGCGAGATCATGGGTCGCGATCCAGGCCAGCGTCTGGGCTTTCGACTGCGCCGGCGGCACGCTCGCCAGCATCAGGTAGATGCGCGGATCGTTGACCGCCTGGGTGAGCGGGCCGCTATCCTGCGGCGTGATCGGGCGCAACAGCAGCCGCCCGGTTCTGATCTCGATCTCACTCATGGCGACCTCTCGGGAGACTTGCCTTGGGTGGGGGAAGGGCCAACGAAAAAGGGGGAGACAGTAGCCTGCCTCCCCCCTGGAAACTGGTCGTCTTCAACAGCGACCCGGCCACTCGTCTGTGCGAGGCCGGAAGCTGTTTCCGGCCGTTACTCTGCCGCGTCCGCGAGCGGCACGACGTTTACGAAAACATGGCCTTTGGCCTTGTGCGCGTACTCGACCTTGCCGCCCTTGAGCGCGAACAGGGTGTGATCCTTGCCCATGCCGACGCCTTTGCCCGGCCGCTTAACCGTGCCGCGCTGGCGAACGATGATCATGCCCGGAACGACGACTTCGCCGCCGTATTTCTTCACGCCAAGATATTTGGGGTTAGAATCGCGACCGTTGCGCGAAGAGCCGCCTGATTTCTTGTGAGCCATAGTTCGCTCCTCTTACCTGTGTGTCTCGCTTGAGGCCGTGGCCCCGGGAAAATTTATGCTTCTGGGGCGGCTTCGGCCGCGTCAGCCTTCGGCGCAGCTTTCTTGCGCGGTGCGGCTTTCTTCTTCTCGCCATCGGCGCTGATGCCGGTGATCTTGATTTCCATCAGGTCCTGACGGTGGCCGATGGTGCGGCGGTAGGTCTGGCGCTGGCGCTTCTTGCGGGTGATCAGCTTCGGGCCGCGCACTTCGGCGGACACTTCAGCGGTGACCGTGGCGCCGGCCACGGTGGGCGCGCCAATGGTGATGCCGGCGCCTTCGCCGATCATCAGCACCTGGTCAAAGGTAACCGTATCGCCGGCGGCTGCCGACAGCTTTTCGATGACAAGCGTGTCGCCTTCGGACACTTTGTACTGCTTGCCGCCTGTCTTGATGACCGCGAACATGGGCGGGACCTTCCGGATTGAACGTGTAGAAACTGGGAGACCGCCGCGCCTTTGCGGGCGCTGCGACCGAAGCGCGGGGTAAACACCAAAGTGGCGGACGTGTCAAATCCGAACTTCAGACGTCCCGGGTGCGCCAAATCCCTGCAACGGCTACAGGTTCAGAAGCTTTGCGGGGCGCCGGGAAGGCGGGCGGGCCCCGCAAAATGCCAGGTTATTGACTGATCGTTCCAGAATTTCTATACGCCGGCATGGCTAGACCCAAGGCATTTGACGAAACCGCCGCGCTGGACGCTGCCATCGGCGTGTTCCGGGAAGAAGGCTTTGCGGGAAGCTCGGCGGCGGACCTGACGCGCGCCATGGGGATCGGCCGGCAGAGCCTCTACGACACGTTCGGCGACAAGGCGCAGCTCTACCGGGCCGCGCTGGCACGCTACACCGCGCAGGAAACTGAAGCCCACCTTGCGGCGCTGAGCACCGGGCCGCGGGCGATCGACGGGCTGGAAATCCTGCTGGCGCGGGTGCGGGCCAAGGCGGGGGAGGCGTGTCTGGCCGTCGGCGCCGTCTGCGAGTTTGGATGCACACAGCCGGAGCTGACAGCGATGCGGGCGGCAGGCGAGCGCGCCTTGGCGGCGGCCCTGGTGGCGCGCCTGCGCGAGGCGCAGGGCGAGGGCGATGTGGCGGCCGATCTGGATGTGCGCGAGGGCGCCGCGTTCGTTCTGGCTAGCCTCTCCGGCCTCCGGCTTGCGGCGCGGGGCGGGGCGGGGGCGGTGCAATTGCAGGCGCTGGCGGAACTGGCGCTGCGGGCGCTGCGCTGAGCGGGATCGGGTAAATCCCGTCAGGCCGCTTGCGCTCCGGCCCGGTCCGGGATAGTTGACCGCCCTTCTAAGACCCCGGCGCGGAGAGGTGGCGGAGTGGTCGATCGCGCCGGTCTCGAAAACCGGTATACTCGCAAGGGTATCGAGGGTTCGAATCCCTCCCTCTCCGCCAGATTCCCGAATTCACGCCCTCGATAAATCGTTGAGTACATTTATATTATTGCACAAGTTTGCACTGAGTTGCACGCGCTCGAACTTGAATTGCTACACAATCTGCTACACATTTCGCTGCACAAAGTCCGCTAAGTGTGACGGAGGTGGGTATGTCGATCGTGAAGCGTGGGAGCACATTCCAGCTGCGCCGCCGGGTCCCACAAAGGTATCGCGCGGTTGAGCCACGCGCTGTGGTCTGGATCAGCCTGCATACCGACTCCGAGACCGTGGCGCGCAGCAAGGCAGACCGAACCTGGGGCAATCTGGTCGAGGCCTGGGAGGCCCGGCTGGCAGGCGATACCGGGGACGCCGAGGCCCGGCATGCCGCTGCGCATGAACTCGCCCGCATCCGGGGCTTTCGCTATCTCGATGTCGGTCTTGTCGCCCGCCTGCCGGCGGAGGAGCTCCTCGCCCGCGTCGAGGCCATCGGCGCGCGCCGGGCGGCGCCTGACCCGGTGGAGGCGTCCGCGCTGCTCGGCGGGGTGGCCGCGCCGTCCCTGACGCTGGAGAAGGCGCTGGAGCTTTACTGGGGCCTTGCCCGGGAGAAGACGCTCGGCAAGAGCGAGGACCAGGTCAGGCGCTGGAAGAACCCGCGCCTGAAGGCCGTGCGCAACTTCGTGGAGATTGTCGGCAACAAGCCGGTCGAGGCGATCAACCGGGACGACATGCTGGACTTCCGCCAGCACTGGCTGGAGCGGATCGAGGCGGGCGAAGTGACGCCCAATTCGGCCAACAAGGACCTCATCCATCTCGGCGACGTGCTGAAGACCGTCAACACGATGAAGCGGCTGGGCCTCACGCTGCCGCTTGGCGAACTCTCGTTCCGCGAAGGTGAAACGCGGACGCGTCCGCCGTTCAGTCCCGAATGGATCCGGAACCACCTTCTCGCGCCTGGCGCTCTCGCTGGGCTCAACGATGAGGCACGTGGGCTCCTGCTCGGCATGGTCAACACGGGCTACCGCCCGTCGGAAGGCGCAGGTCTCACCGCGAAGACGATCCGGCTCGATGCAGCTGTGCCGCACATCGCCATCGAGCCCGAAGGCCGCCAGCTGAAGAGCGCTTACGCGAGGCGCGTGATCCCGCTGACAGGTGTCTCGCTGGAAGCGTTCAGGGCCTTCCCCGACGGGTTCCCGCGCTACCGGGAGAGCAGCGCGGGGCTGAGCGCGACGGTCAACAAATACCTCAGGGCCAACGGCCTGCTGGAGACACCGGCGCACTCGTTCTATTCGCTGCGCCATGCGTTCGAGGACCGGATGCTGGCGGCGGGGATCGATGACCGGATCCGGCGCGACCTGTTCGGTCACCGGCTTGACCGAGAACGTTATGGCAAGGGTGCTTCGCTGGATCATGTCGCGCGGCTCGTCCGAGAGATTGCGCTCTGAGACTGCCTAGGCTTCATCCGCTTTGCGCGGGGCGCTCGCGCAGGACTGACCGCGTAGGTGGAGGCAGCAAGCGCCGCATTGCTGGTGGCCGCTCTCCGGCAAGATACCGGGCGAGGCGTTCCTGCCGGCTGGCAAGAGCCGCGTGCTCCGCTTCAAGCCGTTCGAAGATGGGCCAGTAGGCATCGCCTGACATTTCGATCAGCCGGGCGACGATCCGGATGGCATTTTCGAGACGCTGGGCACTTACGGGTTGCATGGCGTCGAGGATCGCCCAGGGACCCGCGTGCTGACAATCGGAACAGAGGCCATTTGCAGCAGGCGCTTACAACGCCGTGCAAAGCCTGCTGGCGGGTGACGCCTGCGCGGGCCCTCGTCAAGGGCGCGCGGGACGCGCGCCGCGGGAGCGGCCATGCCCTTGACGAGGGCCCGCGCAGGCATCGAGGCTGGCTTTGGCCGAATGGCAAGGCCTGCCATTCGGCCTGGAAGCAAATCTGCGGCGGGCTTTCCGCGTGCTTGTGATAGATCGACCGAGCGCCGGTTGCTGAGGCCAAAATCACGCCGGCTCCGGATCTTTCCAACTGAGGGAGTCCTGGTCGAAGGTGCGGCGCTTCCGGACCTTCCTGGCGACCTGGTCGATGAAGTAGTTAAACCGCCGCTGTCCGAGCGCGTGGGCCGTCTCGCGTTCTTGCTCCGGAATGGGGTCCGTCCGAGTAAGCCAGTAGAGCACGAAGTGCGCGACGGTCTCGACGCTGAGATCAACGGCCCAGGAGAGCCTTCCCAGGCGCCGCTCGAACCCGTCCATGCGCTCCATCAGCCGGTCCTCAAGCGAGCGGCTTCGGTCGGGATCG
>JBBSAZ010000168.1:0-4335 GCA_038251755.1 Caulobacterales bacterium | reverse complement strand
GAGATCGGAGGCATCCAGGGTGAGACAATCACCGAAGATGCCGAGACCGCGCTCGAGCTTCACGCGAGGGGTTACCGAAGCGCCTATGTCGATCGCCCGATGGTCGCCGGCCTCTCGCCCGAGACCTTCTCGGGCTTCATCGTGCAAAGGATGCGCTGGACTCAAGGCATGGTCCAAATCTTCCTTTTGAAGAATCCGCTGCTGAAGAAAGGCCTGACGCTCGCTCAGCGCATCGGCTACTTTAATTCCTGCTTCTACTGGTTCTTTCCGCTTGCCCGGATGGCCTTCATCCTCGGGCCCCTGCTCTACCTCTTGTTCGGTATTCAGGTCTATGTCGGTGACCTGTCGGATTTCCTGATGTACGGCCTGCCGCACATCGTCGGTGCACTGATGTTGTCGTCCATTCTCTACGGGCACACGCGCTGGGCCTTTGCCTCGGAGCTCTACGAAGTTATTCAATCCATCCATTGCTCTGGCGCCATCCTTCAAGTGCTGCGCAATCCGCGCTCACCCAGCTTCGCCGTCACGCCCAAGGGCGAGAACCTAGACGAGAATTTCGTCTCCCCGCTCGCACGTCCCTTCTACGTTCTGATCGCCATCTTGTGCCTCGGCCAGCTCGCCGGCATCATCCGCTTCTTCCTCGATCCTGTCGGCCCCGGCGTCGTCTCCGTCCTACTCTTCTGGAACACGTTCCACCTCCTGCTGCTCGTCTCGGCGCTCGGCGTTCTCTACGAGCGTTCGCAGCAGCGCGTCTTCCCGCGGTTCGACACCGACCGCCCTGTCACGCTCCACCAGTCAGGCATCAATATCGCCGGCACCATGACCGACATCTCCATCACCGGAATGGGCGTGCGCGTCCCTCATACATGCAACAAGCGCTTCGCTGCCGGCGACACGCTCCAGGCAGATGCGCAGGAACTTGGCGCCTCGTCACCCACGCAGCTCCACCTCAAGGTGCTCTCTGTCCTCGACGAGCCGGGGGGCCAGAAACTTGGCCTCAGCTTCGACATCCGCACGCCCGACCAGTGGTCGGCTGTCGTCGCACTCATGTATGCGCGCAGCGAGAACTGGAAAACCTTCCGCGATGGTCGCGCCCGCGCCGATAACATGGGCGCCAAGATTGCCGGCCTCGTCCGCTCCAGCCTGTCCCACGCCCTGATCCACATTCGCGCCATTACCCGGGAAGTCCGCACATGATCTCCGCCCTTCGTTCGCCCGCACTTGCCGCCGCGCTGGCTGCCGTCCTTGCCGCCACGCCCCTCGCCCCGGTCGCCGGCGCGCAGCAAGCCCCAAGCGAGGATGCCGTCTATGACGTCTATGCCCGCTACCGCGACAATCCGAGAATGGCGACCGAAGCGTTAGAGAACGGCCTCTGGCGCGCCCGCTTGCCGCTCGCCGCGTTGCGCCCGGAGCCCGGCGCCATACGTCTCTACGGCGCCAAGGCCACCGAACAGGTCTCCTTTGCGATTGCGCCGCAGGCGGATATCCAGTCTGCCCGCCTGATCGTCCGCCATGTGAGCGGCCGCGCCCAGGAAGGCTCGAAGCCGCAGCTTCGCCTCGGGCTCAATGGCCGCTTCATCGCGCAGGTCGACGGCGTCACCGAGCACGCCGCAGCCGTCAACGAGATCGTCCTCGATCCGTCGCTCCTCGTCTCAGGCTTCAACACGCTGCAGATCGACGCCGTGCAACGTTACACCTACGGCTGCCAGGACCCGGACGCCGCCGAACTCTGGACCGATATCGACACGTCACGCTCCTATGTTGAAGTCATCTATGCGCGCCAGCCTTTCTCGGGTTCGCTGGCTGATCTCGGTGCGATCGTTACCGCCGGTGTTGGCGGCGTAGAGGAGCTCGGCCTGATCGTCGCGGACGGCGAGATGACAGCCGACAGCCTGCGCTGGGGCGCCCTCGCTTCGCAGGCCATTGCCAACCGCCTCGGCTATACCGTGCCACGCATCACCCGGCTGAACGGAGCCAGCGCACAACAGGCAGACCTCATCGCCATCGGCACGCCCGAGCAACTCGCCGGCCTTGCCCCGGCCCAGCTCGCCGCCCTAAAAGGCGAAGACTCGTGGCTCTCGATCGGCCCCTCCCCAGCTGACCCGTCGCACTTCCTGATCGTCGCCTCCGGACGCACCCCCGCCGCCATCGAAGGCGCGGTGCGCACCCTCGCTGCCGGCAATTTCCCGCTGTCGGACGCGGCCTCGCTCATCCTCTCGCCGGATGAGGTGCCCAAGGGCAATCTCTCGGCTAGCAAGCAGACGCTGCGCACGGATGCCAAGTACACGCTGAAGGATCTCGGCCTCTCCAGTGCATCAGTGCTGGGCAAGGAGCATGGCGAAGCAAGCCTCACCCTGGATCTACCTGCCGACATCCGCTTCCGCGAAAAGGCCGAGATCCTCCTCTCGCTCGACTTCGCCTATGGCGCCGGGCTTGATGACAAGTCGGTCGTCAACATCCTCGTCAATGATCAGTTCCAGCGCGCCATCCGGCTAACGAACCCCGACGGCGAAGTCACACCCGACTACGAGATCGCCCTTCCGGGCACTGCCTTTCGCCCCGGCAACAACAGCGTCCGCTTCGATGTCGAGCTGTCGACTGGCGCCGCCGGCGAGTGCGCCGCGCGCAATACTCGCCACCTCGCCTTCATCCTGAAGGATACCTCGACGCTGACCCTTCCGCCGGCTGATCAATATGTCGAACTGCCGAACCTTGCCCTGCTGTCGGAAGCCGGCTTTCCCTATACCAGCGCCGGCACTCAGTCCGTCGCGATCCGCGCCACCGATACCGGCAGTGACACTGCGGCCGCAGTCTGGACACTCTCCGCCCGCCTCGGCCAAGTCTACGGTACGGTCTTCACGGACGCCACCTTCGGCTTCGGGCTGGAACTGCCCGAAGCCCACACCCTGATTGTCGGCGCGCGGCCGGACCTGAAAGGCTTTCTGCCTGCTGAACTGAGCATGTCAAACCTCCTCTCGGGCGCCGCCCCGGTCGGCTTTACCCGCAGCGTCGCCACCGTCGACCTTGGCGATAACGGCCTCCTGATCGAAGGCGAGTCGCCACAGTACCCCGGCCGCCTTGTCACCGTACTGACGGCCGAAACCGGCGCGCAACTCCTCGCTTCCACCCGCGCGCTGGTCCAGCCAAGCCATTGGAGCCAGCTGCAGGGTGGCACCGCCGTCTGGCGCGATCACGCCGCCACGATGGTCACTCAGGTTGCCCGCGGCGGTTTCGAGATCGGCGCAATGCCCGCCGGCGAAAAGGCACGTTTGACAGCCGGCCGCACGCCTTGGGGCTGGATTCTCTCGATCGCCGCCGTGCTCTTCGCCCTCGCCGCAGCCCTCGCCCTTATCGCCCGTTACATGCGCAAACGCATGAGCGAAAAATGAGTCTGGCGACGCGCCTCCTGTGCACGGCCTTGGTCAGTGCCTGTGTCGCGCTTGCCGCCGCGTGTCCGACGGCGGCTGCCCAAGCTGCTCGTGCCGGTCAAGCCGAAGGCGTCTTCGCCATTGGCATCCCCAGCCCCGCAGACGCGCCCCAGCTGTCTCAAACAACGGACACAATCCTCGAACCTGCACCCATGCTGATCCAAGCCGTCTGGGACCTCGGCGGCGCCGGTGACTGGGACGCGGCGCAGAAAGCGCTGCGCGCACTGAAAACAGCCAATCCCGGCTGGCAGGTGCCCGCCAACCTCAAGTCATACCTATCTGCCGGCCAACGTGACCAGCAGATCGCCGGGGCCCTCGCCGCGCGAGACTGGAATGTCACCCTCGCCCTGCTACCTGCACCGCCACCGTCCGCCTGCGAAGGCCCCCTCCACCTGTGGGCCCGCGCCGCCGCGCTGGAAGGCCTCGGCGCTCAGGCAGCCATCAACGCGTTTTACATCAGAACACTGACGTATTGCACAGACACGGACCTCGCCGCTGCTCTCGCCGACCGCGCCGTCGGCGTCCTCGATGCGGACGGTCTCACTGCGGCCGCTTCCATTCCCACCCTTTCCCAGAGCAATGAACCGCGCGTCCGCCTCGCCCATGCGCACCTTGTGCGCGCCGAACGCTTGCAGCGCTTCGAAGCCGCGCTCACCACCGGCGACTTCGCCGCCGTCCAGGCCCTCGCCGCCCGGTCCGACGATCCCCGCCTGCTTACCCAGGCCGGCTGGACCTTCCTCGAAACCGACGCCCGCAGCGCCACAAATTATTTCGAGCGCGCTTACGCCCTCGGCGGGGGCGCCGACGCGCTGCGCGGTCTTGTCATGGCGACGCTCGCCACCGGTAGGGTCGCTTCCGCCCGCGCCGGCACAGCAGAGGCTAAGGATGCCGTCCTCGCCGCCGAACT
>JBBSAZ010000167.1:0-4343 GCA_038251755.1 Caulobacterales bacterium | reverse complement strand
GCCGACGAAGCGGTTCTCGAGGAGATCCAGCCGCCCGATGCCGTGCTTTTTGCCGTAAGCGTTCAGCGCCGTCAGCAGCGTCGCCGGGCTCATCGCCTCGCCATTGATGGCGCAGGCATCGCCCTTTTCAAAGCTGATGGTGATGGTCTCGGGTTTGTCCGGCGCGTCCTCGGGCGAAATCGTCCGCATATGGACGAATTCCGGTGCGGCTTCGGCCGGGTTTTCCAGAACCTTGCCCTCGGAGGAGGAGTGGAGAAGGTTTGCGTCCACGGAGAAGGGAGCATCGCCGCGCTTGTCCTTGGCGATCTCGATGCCGTGTTCCTCGGCAAACTTGAGGAGATCGGTGCGCGATTTGAAATCCCAGTCCCGCCAGGGGGCGATCACCTTGATGTCGGGGTTGAGGCCGTAATAGCCGAGCTCGAACCGCACCTGGTCATTGCCCTTGCCGGTGGCGCCGTGGCAGACGGCATCGGCGCCGACCATGTCGGCAATCTCGATCTGGCGCTTGGCGATCAGCGGCCGGGCGATCGAGGTGCCGAGGAGGTAGACGCCTTCGTAGACGGCGTTGGCGCGAAACATCGGGAAGACGAAATCGCGCACGAATTCCTCGCGCACGTCCTCGATGAAGATGTTTTCGGGTTTCACCCCGGCGGCCAGCGCCTTCTTGCGGGCAGGTTCCAGCTCCTCGCCCTGGCCGAGGTCGGCGGTGAAGGTGACGACTTCGCAGCCGAATTCGACCTGCAGCCATTTCAGGATGATCGAGGTGTCGAGGCCGCCCGAATAGGCAAGAACGACCTTTTTGGGCGCGGTGCGGGGCTTCGACATGGAGATTCCTGACGTGATTTTCGGCGGAGAGGGGAAAGTGTTGCCTTAAAGTCCCGCCTGCCGCCTGACAAGAAGGACAGGTTGGGGGATTTCTATGGTTTAAGAGGCTTTGAGCCGTTATAGTGAATTTGCTGGATCAGGGCGGCCTCGGTGGCCGCCGCAGGCAAGGTGGCTGTCATGTTGAACGACCCGATGGACAGTGCCACCCGCGCCAATACGGCGCTGCCGGAAAGCCTGCGCCAGGCCGTCCGCGAGGCGGAAGCCACCGGCCGCGCCGCCGAGGCGCGCGCCCAGTCAGCGATGCCGTTCCGCGCCCGTTTGCGCGCGAGGGATGCGGTGCGCCCGCAGCCCACATTGTCGATCCTCACCCATTCGGCGCCGATCACAGCCGGTCCGGTGTCGCACAATGCCGTCTCGGAAGTCCGCATGCTGCGCAAACAGCCGGCGCCGGTGAAGCCGCTGAACAAGGCGCCGCTCGTTCCGGTCGCAGCCACGGCGGGCGGCGTCGCCGTCATTCCGCAGGGCGGCAAGCAGGGCGGCTCCGGCGATGACGCGGAGGACGACCGCGCCGGGTTCTTCAGCCGCATGGGCGATTTCTCGCAGTTCGCCTTTGCCGGCCTCGCCGTGCTCGGCCTGGCCGGCCTCTCGGTCATGGCCGCGGAGAATGCGCTCGGCACGAAATCCGGCGAGCCCGACGGCGACCAGACGCTGACGACCGCCAGCCTGGATACCGCGCCGCCGACGTCCAGCGTGTCGGCCGCCGCCGTCGAACAGGCTTCCACACCGGCTGGCGCCGCCGCGACGCCCTGGTTTGATTATCGTGGCACGGCCGATCTGCTGAAGACCCGTATCGCCGAGCTGCGCGCCGAAGAAGAAGCGGTCGCGCAGGCCGCGTCCGCCGAAGCAGATCTCACGGCGGCCGCCGCCATTGCCAACGCCGAAGCCGCCCGCGTGGCGGCCGAACAGCCCGCCGCAGCCGCCGGCCCGGCCATCATCGACAACCGCGTTCGCGACCGGCTCGCCGCCGAAGAGGCCGCGCGCGCCGCCTCGGCAACCGTCGCGGCGCAGTTGAAATCGCAGGAAGCCGCTGCCGCCGCCAGGGTTGAAGCGGACCGTATCGCCGCCGAAGAAGCCGCGCGCGCCGCTGCGGCGGCGGCTGAGCAGCAACGCGTCGCGCAAGTCGAAGCGCAGCGCGCTGCGGATGCGGAAGCGGCACGCCTCGCCGATCTCGCCGCGAAGAAGCAGGCCGCCGACGCCGAAGCCAAACGCCTCGCGCAGGCCGAAGCGGACAAGGCGGCGAAAGCTGCCGAGGCGAAGCGCCTTGCCGATGTTGAAGCGAAACGCGCCGCCGATATGGAGGCCAAACGGCTGGCCTCGCTTGAGGCGAAGCGGGCGGCAGACGCGGCCGAAGCGACACGTCTCGCCAATCTCGAATCGCGCCGTCTCGCTGACGCGGAAGCCGCGCGGTTTGCCACGGTTGCGGCTGTTGCGGCGACGCCCGCGCCGCGCGTCTGGACGAACCCGCCCGGCCGCGCCTCGCTGAAACCGGAGCGTCCGGCCGCGGCACTGATTGCGGCTGCGCCCGTGGTGCGCACCGCGCCGCCGTCACTCAGCTCGGGCGCGCCAGAAGTGCGCCAGCTCGCCAACATGCCGCGCCCGGTGGATGATTTCATCGCGGAACGTGCCGAATATACTGCTGGCCGGGCGCTGGATGCGGCGGCGCTGGATATTCTGAAATCCAATTTCATCAAGCTTGTCGAAGGCAGCGCCGACGGCACGCACCATGAATTGCTGACGCCGGATGGCCGGCCCCTGCTGATCCATTTCGAGCGGACCGTTCCGGTCGATCCGATGAAAGCCAGCATTCAGGCGATCGGCTATGCTCCGTCTGCGGACGGGTTCGTCACGCGCGCCTATCTGCAGCCGGTGGACGTGACGGTTTCGGTCATGTGCCGGGATGTGTCCTATGCCTTCCCGGGCCAGGAGCGCGGCCGGTTCGCCGCGTGCGAAGGCGCCGACGGCACCTGGACGATGGCCCGCGCTTCGACCACGAACGTCAATCCGATCTAGCTGGCGGCGACCTGTTTCGGCGGACGCGTGCGTTTGACGCCCGCCTGCTTCGCGGCGCGTTCCAGCACATGGTGTTCGACCAGCCGGAAGTTGCGCTTGTGGGACCGGAAGAAGAAGTCAAACGCATCGCCCAAGATCGGAATCAATCCGAGGCCGGCGTCGGTGACGAGATTGACGAGGATCCGCGTGTGCACATGCCAGGGCAGGCGCAGCCGCACCGACGTTGCCAGCGCCGCGCCGCCGGTCACCAGGGTCACCGCATCGCCCGCGACCGGAATGAGGCCGACCAGCGCGTCGGCGCCAAACTTGACGCCCATCACTTCAAATTGCGAGTCGAGAAGTCTCGCCAAAGACCGCAAGGCCTTCAACTCTTCCTCGACCGTACGACCGCTTTCGAGGCGCACTTGCAGCAGGGCTTCATCGGCAACGTCGGTCTTCAGTCCCAAGCTTGCTCTCCATCATCGCGGGCCCATGATTGCACACAAGAACAAAGCCTGCGACAGGACTTCGCCATGACGACCGGACCCGTTTACAAGCTGCTGACCGAGGCCGACTGGGCCGCTGCCGAAGCCTCGGGCACAACCGCCACGGCGCTCGACGTGGCCGACGGATACGTTCATCTGTCCACCAACGCGCAAGTCCGCGAAACGGCCCGGAGATATTATTCAGGGCAGGCGCGCGTGCGGCTCCTGCGGTTTGATCTGGCGACGCTTGGCGATATCCGCTGGGAGAAAAGCCGGGGCGGGGAGCTGTTTCCGCACCTCTATGGCGCGCTTGAAATCGCGAAGGCCACCGGTAGCTGGTGGCTGGCGCCGGGGCCGGACGGCGTGCCTGTCATTCCGGAGGACGTGTGATGCTCGCAGATTTTGGCGCAAGGGCGATCCGTCTGCTGCCGCCTGAAGCGGCGCACAATGCTACGCTCCGCCTGCTGACGAAGGGGATCGGCGTGCCGGCGCGGGCGCCGGTTTTTCCGGCGGGTCTGTCGGTGACGCTGCCAAAGTCCGGGTTGAAGCTTGTCTCGCCGGTGGGACTGGCGGCGGGGTTCGACAAGAACTGCGAAGTGCCGGATGCGATGGCGCGCTTCGGTTTCGGCTTTGTCGAATGCGGCACGGTGACGCCGAAGCCGCAGGCGGGCAATCCGAAGCCGCGCCTGTTCCGGCTGGAAGAGGACCGCGCGGTGATCAACCGGATGGGGTTCAACAATTACGGGCTCGATTACTTTGTCCGCCGGCTCGCGAAATGCTCGCCCGGCGTGCCGGTCGGCGCGAATGTCGGCGCCAACAAGGATTCGGAAGACCGAACGCAGGACTATGTCACCGGCGTCGAGGCGGTCGCGCCGTATGCGGACTATATCACGATCAACATCTCCTCGCCGAACACGCCGGGCCTGCGCGGCCTGCAGGACAAGGCCTCGCTGACGGCGCTGCTCGCGCGGTGCGGTGCGGCGG
>JBBSAZ010000166.1:0-4345 GCA_038251755.1 Caulobacterales bacterium | reverse complement strand
GGTCAGGAACACCCCCATGCTGGAGAAGATTTTCACCTGGTGGAACGGCAACACGATCGGCGCGGCGTTCGATATCGGGCGGCGTTCGAACGAGATCGGTGCCGATGAGTATGGCAATCGGTATTATGAAGAGCGCAAGCCATCGACAGAGGGCCGCCGCCGGCGCTACGTAATTTACAACGGCCTTGCCGAGCCCTCGAAGGTGCCGGCGGACTGGCACGGATGGTTGCACCATACGCTGGACACGCCGCCGACCAAGATGCCGCTCGACCGTCGCGAATGGGAAATTGATCATACGCCGAACATGACCGGCACGCCCTATGCGACCAAGCCCAAAGGCAGCCTGGCTGCGGGCGACCATCGCCAGAAATCTGACTCTGACTACGAGGCGTGGAAACCGGATGCGTGAATCGGCTTTTGAAACCCTGATCGGCGCTGTCGTTGTGGCCGTCGCAGCCGTATTCCTCTGGTTCGCGCTGGCGCGCGGCGGTGAGGCTTCTACCGGCAGCAACCAGTATGATGTGACGGCGCGCTTCAACAGCGTGTCGGGTCTTTCGCGCGGCTCGGACGTGCGCATCGCCGGCGTGAAAGCCGGCATCGTGAAGGCCATTGACGGCGACCCGGAGCGGTTTGAGGCGGTTGTGACACTGGCGCTCGATTCCAAATGGGTGCTGCCGGATGATACCGACGCGCGCGTCTCGACGGACGGATTGCTTGGCGGCGCATACATTGCGCTGGAGCCGGGCGCCGGGATGGAGAATATCGCGCAGGATGGCACTGGCGAAATCCAGTACACGCGCGGCAGCGTGGACTTGCTGACCCTGTTCGCCTCATTCGCGTCTGGCAGTGGCGGGTCAGAAGAAGACACGTCCGTGGATGATCCGCTGACTGAAGACCTCGAAGACCCGCTGGGAGTCGAATAATGACATCGCTGCTTCGTGTAGCTGCTTTCGCGGCGGTTGGTCTCTCGCTCGTTGGTCTCGCTTCTGCGGCGACCTATGCGAAGCAGGACCGGGCGACGCTGCGCGCGCTCGACAAGATCACAGGCCGCTCGACCGATATTGTCGTCAAGGTCGGACAGCCTGTCGTTTACGGATCGCTGAGCATCGAGCTGAAAACCTGTTTCCAGGCGCCGCCGGAAGAAGTCCCGGAAAGCGCGGCTTTCCTGCGCATTTCCTCCACGCGCCCGGTGGCGGAAGAGCAGATTGAAGCGGCCTCTGCAGGCGATAAGGCGGCCGCCGCCGCGCTCGCAGAATCGGAAACACCGGTCGTCTTCTCAGGCTGGATGTATGCGTCCTCGCCAGGGCTCAGCGCGCTTGAGCATCCGGTCTATGACATCTGGGTGATCCGCTGCACGGCGCCGGCGCCTGTGAAACTTCCGGACCGTGTGATCGTGCCGCTCGGGGATGAGCCGTTGACGGATGATATTCCGGCGGGTGTGTCGGAGACGGATGTCGCGCCGGTGATCGAAGACGTGCCGCCCGAGCCCGAACCGATCGACTGATCGCGCGGCGGGTGAAAGCTCGCCGTCATTTTTAGCGCGCGTTTCAACCGTGTGCGGAAGTCTTCGCGTGTAACTTCGATCAGGCCGAACTGGCTGAGGTGCGGGTTGTAGAATTGCGCATCCAGCAGCACAAAGCCGTGGTCAATCAAGCGCGCCACGAGGTGAACCAACGCAATCTTTGACGCGTCGGTGGCGCGGTTGAACATGCTCTCGCCGAAGAACGCGCCGCCCAGCGCCACGCCGTAAAGCCCGCCGACGAGCTTGTCGCCGTCCCAGCATTCGACCGAATGCGCATGCCCTTCGCGGTGGAGCGCGCTGTAAAGGTTGACGATGCTGGAGTTGATCCAGGTGCTCGGGCGCTCCGGTTGGGACTCGGCGCAGGCCTCAATGACGCGGGTAAAGGCCCTGTCGAACGTGACGCGGAACGGGTCCTGGCAGATGCGGCGCTTCAGGCGTTTCGGGATGTGAAACGCGTCGAGTGGCAAGAGGCCGCGCCGTTCCGGATCGACGAGAAAGAGGCTGGGGTCATCGCGGGAATCCGCCATCGGGAACACGCCCCGGCGATAGCAGATCAGCAGATCTTCAGGGGAGAAACGCGCAGCCATGGGCGAGATATGGTTTGCGCCGCGCGCGATGTAAACGCAGCAGGCTAACCTTCGCTCGCCGCTTCCGCCTCGGCGGCCTTGGCATCCGCCAGGAATTTCTCGAGCCAGTGGATGTTGTAGTGGCCGGCGACCACGTCGTCATTGTCGACGAGGCGGCGGTGCAGATCGAGCGTCGTGAAGACGCCGCCGACGACCATTTCCTGCAGCGAGCGCTTGAGGCGCATCAGGCATTCCCGGCGGGTCCGGCCATGCACGATCAGTTTGCCGATCAGCGAGTCGTAGTGCGGCGGGATCCGGTAGCCGGCATAGGCGGCGCTATCGAGGCGCACATCCGGGCCGCCGGGGGCGTGGAACTCGGTGATCAGGCCGGGCGAGGGCACGAAGGTTTCCGGATGCTCGGCATTGATGCGGCATTCGATGGCATGGCCGACGAGCATCACGTCTTCTTGGCGAAAGGAGAGCGCCTTGCCTTCGGCGATGCGGATCTGTTCGCGGACAAGGTCGATGCCGGTGATCATTTCGGTGACCGGATGTTCGACCTGCAGGCGGGTGTTCATTTCGATGAAGTAGAACTTGCCCTCTTCGTAAAGGAATTCGATCGTGCCGGCGCCGCGATATCCGATCTTCTGCATCGCGCGGGCGCAGATCATGCCGATTTCTTCGCGCTGGATCTGGTTGAGCGCGGGCGAGGGGGCTTCCTCGAAGACTTTCTGGTTGCGGCGCTGGAGCGAACAGTCGCGTTCCCAGAGATGCGCGACGTTGCCATGCGTATCGGCGATCACCTGGATCTCGATATGGCGGGGACCTTGCAGATATTTCTCGAGGTAGACCGCATCGTCGCCGAAAGCGGCTTTCGATTCGGTCTTGGCGGTCTTCACCGCATTTTCGAGATCGGCCTCGGTCATCGCCAGCTTCATGCCGCGCCCGCCGCCGCCGGCGGAGGCTTTCACGAGCACCGGATAGCCGATTTTCCGGGCGGCCTTCTTGGCTTCGGAGATTGATTCGAGTGCGCCTTCGGAGCCGGGCACGCAAGGTACGCCAGCTTCGATCATCGCGCGTTTGGCGGCGATCTTGTCTCCCATGATGCGGATATGTTCGGCGGTCGGGCCGATAAAGGCGATGCCGTGGGCTTCCACCATCTCGGCGAACTGGGCGTTTTCCGACAGGAAGCCATAGCCGGGATGGATCGCGTCGGCGCCGGTGATTTCAGCGGCGGCAAGAATGCGGGATTTCTTGAGATAGCTTTCCGAGGACGGCGCCGGTCCGATGCAGACGCTTTCGTCTGCCAGGCGAACCGCCATCGCGTCGCGGTCGGCCTCGGAATGGACGACGACCGTCATCAATCCCATTTCCTTGCACGCGCGGTGAATGCGCAGCGCGATTTCGCCGCGATTGGCGATCAGGACTTTGTGGATCGGGCGGGGGTCAGCCATGAACTACTCGATCAGGACGAGGGGTTCGCCGTATTCGACGGGCTGGGAGTTCTGCACGTAGATGGCTTTGACGGTGCCGGCGCGGTCGGCTTCGACGGGGTTGAAGGTCTTCATGGCCTCGACCAGCATCAGGGTGTCGCCCTTCTTCACCTTATCGCCGATGTTGACGTAGGGCTTCGACTGCGGGTCGGCTGACAGGTAAACGGTGCCGACCATCGGGGATTTGACGGCATTGTCGGGGGCGGCGGAGGCCGCCGGGGCAGCGCCTGGGCCGGTCGGTGCGGGCAGCGCGGCCTGCGCCGGGGCATATTGGTGGGCCGGGGCGGCTACGGCGGTGTGCATCACCTGCGTCGACTGGCGCGAGACGCGCAGCTTCAGGCCGTCATGCTCAATCTCTATCTCGCCAAGGTCGCCTTCTCGAAGGATGGCAGCAAGTTCGCGGATCAGGCCCGTGTCCAGCTTGTTCTTGGAAGTACTCATTTTTTTTCAGCTCCTCCCTGACCGGAAAGCCGCAAGGCAGCCCCCAGCGCGAGTTCGTATCCGTAGGCACCTAGCCCGGCAATCGTAGCCGTTGCAACAGGTGCAACATAGTTAACGTGCCGGAATGCTTCGCGCGCCGCGGGATTGGACAGATGGACTTCAATGACGGGAATCTTGAGTGATTTCAAGGCGTCATGAAGGGCGATGGATGTGTGGGTATAGGCGGCGGCGTTGAGGATCAGGACCGAGGCCTCGCGGCCGGCCTCCTGAACCCAGGTGACCAGTTCGCCTTCGGAGTTGGTCTGGCGCAGCACGAGCAAAGC
>JBBSAZ010000165.1:0-4405 GCA_038251755.1 Caulobacterales bacterium | reverse complement strand
TGGTCTGCCGGCACGCCGAGCAACAGGGTCGCGCCAGGCTTCAGGCCGGAGAGTTTGGATAGCGGCACCGAGAGGCTTGCCACGCGGGCCGTCAGCGTCGCCGACAGCGCGCCTTGCACCGGATGAACTGTGCCGGGTGATACGGCGGCGCCCGCGTCCGGCTGTACCGGCGACGCGAGCGCGCCAGCGAGTATGACCTGCGCCTGAAAGGCTTCGGCATGAACACGCATCGAGAACTCGGCGGCCAGCGCTTCAGTAGGCGGCGCGATCGAGGCGGCAAACATCACCTCGGTTTCGAGGCTTGAAAAACTGAGCTCCGGCGAAATCGCCCCCGCCAGTGGACGCAGAAGCGCGTCCAGCAGCGCCAGATCGATGGGGCTGAGCGGCTTGACGGCGCCGCTGCGCACGGCTGCGCCGCAGGCCGTCTCGATCAGCAGCTGAGCGAGGCCCGGCGAGAGGAAAAGCATCGCGCCGATGTCGCCGCTGCGCGCTGTAAAGCACGCAATCGCCTGGCCGCGCGCGTCGCCGCACTGGCGCACGACGGCTTCAAAGGGTGAGCGCGAAATCGCAGGCGCCATCGCCGCAATCGGCAATCCGCAACTTTCGCGCATGGCCATCGACAGGCGGGCGGCAAGACGGCGGGCGAGATCATGATCATGGGAGCTCGTCTTGGCCGGCGCGCCGAAGTCTTCCACCGGCCGGGCGGACGGGGCAACCGGCGGCTCCGGCGGCAGGTCCGACAGGTCAGGGCGCAGCAAAGCTTCGATCTCGGCAGCCGACAGCTTGCCGCTGGCGGTCAGCAGCATCCGGTCGGGTTCTGCCCGTTCAAAGGGTCTCGGCATTTCGGCCATCACCTGCCCTTCCCGTCGCGGCGGCATGTCCCAGCCGTCATCAGCGCTGTCAGCCAGCGCCGGCGCAGGCTCTCGCGCGGCAGCAATCCGGGTCATCCCACCTTCATCGCCGGTTCCGGTTAACGACCCGTTAGGGAAACCGTTTCGGCCGAGGTGTTAAGCCGTTGCCCGCCTCCTATTTACAACTAATCGCCGATTTTAACGCGCCGGTCAGGTCCCGGTAAGGCGCGATTCGGAAGTTGGGCGCATTGTCATCTCATCGCTGAAGGGCAACCCCTGAGAGTCCGCCAAAGCGTTGGGATGTGATGGTTTGAACAAAAAAAGGCGGCGTTCCTTGGGGGGACGCCGCCTTTCGGGTTTTTTGGGCTTCACTGCCGCTAGTCGTCGCGCAGCGTGCGTTCCTTGCGTTCATGGCGCTCCTGCGCCTCGAGGCTCAGCGTGGCGGTCGGGCGCGCTTCAAGACGGCGCAGCCCAATGGGTTCACCTGTCGCTTCGCAATAGCCGTACGTGCCATCCTCGATGCGGCGCATCGCCGAATCGATCTTGGAAATCAGCTTGCGCTGACGATCGCGGGTACGCAGCTCAAGGGCCTTGTCGCTCTCGGCCGAGGCCCGATCAACAATATCCGGAAGGGAGCCCGACTCATCCTGGAGATTGTGGATGGTCTGCTTGGCGCCGTCGAGGATTTCGGCTTTCCACGCTTCGAGCAAGCGCCGGAAATAAGCGCGCTGGCGCTCGTTCATGAACTCTTCGTCTTCGGAAGGGCGATAGTCGTCTGAAAGATCGATGCTCACCGCAGGCTCCTTCACTCGTTTCCGTGCCATATAGATCGACCCTTGATTCGGCGCAATCGCGTAAGCTGTTAAGTTAAACTCAGTATTTTCAACCTCTTACGCCAAATTTACGACAATTATACGTAAGTTTCGACCCATTTGGTGCAGTGGAGCGCTCTGCGCACTGCAAGTTGCACACCGGCACTTGATCTTTGGGACCCCGGCAGTCTCTATGGGCTTCGCCCCCCGACAGCCGCCTTTTCCACGGTTTCCTCCGCCCGAATGGCCAGACAACGCAAACAACCGACCAAGCAGGCTGGCTGGATGCTGGCGGTGATGTTCAATTCACTGCTCATCCTGTTGCCCGTGATCGGCGCCAACACCGTGCGCAAGGCGTACGAAGGTGTTGGCGTGGCCGAACAACCCACCATCGACGCGATCATGCAGACCAAGCAGCGCATAGACCATGCGTTCGAGGAGCTTGCGCCCAAGGAGGCTGACCGCAAGCTTCCCTTCTGGCAGGACAAGGTCCAGCAGGCGCTTGAGGAAAAGGATGTTGACGCGCTGCGCGGGTATCTGATCTCCGCGCCCTCAATGCTCGGCAATGATCTCGGAAAGCAGGTCCGCGCTCGCGCCGATGCCGAATCGAAAGGCACGGCTGACGAGCGCCTGATCCGCGCGGCGCTGCAGAAGATGCCGGAAAGCGTCGCCCGTGCCATCGAATACGAGATCGACCTGCCCCAGGCACCGATCGCCCCGCCAGACCCCGTCGTGGCCGTGGCTGTACCGGAAGAAGTCGCGGGCGAGGAGGTCGGCGAAGTGATCGAGGCGGGCGTGCGCCCGGAACTCGACTGGCGCTTCCGGCTGCTCGGCAGCTATGGCGACCTTGCGGCCATGTCCCAGCGCTGGGTCGGCGGCGACTGGTCCGACAGTATCGTGTTCAAGCTGACCGGCATTGGACTTGTCCAGCAGGGCATCAGCGACGGCCTCTCGGACGGACACATCCGCGCTGTATCGATCGTCAAGTCCGCCAGCCGCTCGAGGCGCCTGACCCCTCAGTTTACGGAATACCTGGACGCGCTGACCAGCGCCGCCGTGCCGCAAGAGCTGTTATTGCCTGCCGTCGAAGCCGTGCTGGGCGAGGTCGCGACCACCGATGTGCGCGGCGCCCGCGTCCGCGACGCGTTCGCGCAGTCGATCGACCCCGCAGGCCTGAAACGCCTCGAAATCGATCTCGAGCAGATCGACAAGATCGCCACGCTCACCAGCCCCGCCGCGACGCTCACCCTGCTCTCGGTTGCCGAGGACGGCACGGACCTGCGCCGTGCGCGGATGCTGGCCGAGGCGGGCGGCATGCAGGCGGTCGCGCTGGTCAAGGAACGCGGCAACGAAGCCCTGCGCGTCGCCGATGCCGGCGTGCGGTGGGACAATTCAATGGTGCTGGAAATCATGAGCCTGACGGCGGCGGGGCTACTGCTCTTCTGGGTCGCGCTGTCGACGTTCCGGATCTACTTCCGCAAACCCCCGCCGAAAGCCCAGCCGCAAGGGATCTGAGGGCGTTCAACCGAGGTTGAAGGCGCCCCGTATGCCGTCGATCAGCAGCTGCGCCGAAAGGGCCGCAAGGATCACGCCAAGGATGCGGGTCAGCGCCCCGGCCACACTCGCCCCGATCAGACGCACGATAGGCCCCGCCAACAGGAAAATCACCAGCGTGATCACGAGGTTGAGGCCGATGGCGGCCAGCACCACGCCTTGCGACTTCCAGTCGGCGGCTTCGGACATGTAGAACATCGCGGTGGCAATCGAGCCCGGCCCGGCGATCATCGGAATGCCCATCGGGAACACCGAAATATCGTCTGGCTCCGGATCATTCTTGTGCTCTTCCAGCACTTCTTCGGCGCGGGTTTCGCGCCGCTCGGTGCGCTTCTCGAACACCATGTCGAGCGCGATCAGGAACAGGAGCGCGCCGCCCGCCATACGGAACGCATCCAGCGAGATGTGCATGGCGTTCAGAAGCCAGGCGCCGCCAAACGCAAAGAACAGCATGATCAGCGAGGCGACGAACACCGACTTGTACGCCATCTTCCGGCGGTGCGCAGGCGGCGTGCCGGCCGTCAGCGTCGCAAAGATCGGCGCGACGCCTGGCGCATCGATCAGCACGAAGAATGTAACAAAGGCTGCCGTGAAGAGGGAGATCAGTTCTGGGGTCATGGCGCGGCGCCCTAAGGCTTCCGCATCGCGGCGTCCAGTATTTCCCGCACAGCCGGGGCCACTGTGATTTCCGTGGCCGGCGGTTTCAGCCGCGACAGGTCGCCGCCATCCTGTGACAGGGCGGTCAGCATCTTGTGGCCGCGCAGGCGTTGCAGCAGGCCGTCGGTGCCGCGCGGCGTGTCGGCCGAAGCAAAGCGCCCGCCGCCCAGGTCCACGCGCAGACCCTCGCCTTTACCCGCCTCGATCAGCCGGATCGCCTCGTCGACATTCACGGCCGGCGGCAGGTTCAGCGACAGGGGCGAGCGCAGTGTATTGCCTTCGGCCATCACGTTTCCTCCGCTACAGCAGAGGGTGGCATCAGTTTCCGGCAACGGCTGAGCGCGCGGTAGAGGTCGCCCGCCACCACATCCGCAGAGATCTGCAGCACATCGTCATGCGCGTCGGGCATTTCGGCCAGCAGGCCTGCGAGGGCGTCGGCGGTCTGGGTGTAAAGCGGCCCGTCGACCTCGCCGAGCAGGTACATCTGCATCACGGCAAAATACGCGCGCCCGGCGGGGGTCGCGGCGTCGG
>JBBSAZ010000164.1:0-4462 GCA_038251755.1 Caulobacterales bacterium | reverse complement strand
TGCAGACGCTTGCTGATGTCGCCAGGGATCCACAAGCTTTTGCCGCTGGCGCCATTGTGCAGACGCCCAGCGCCAAAGGCGATGGCACAACCTATGCGTCGCCGGCGTCTCCTGTGAGATTTCCGGGTGCGGATGATGGCCCGAAAGGCCCTTCGCCTACCCCCGGTCAGCATACGGCTGAAGTGCTTGCCTCGCTCGGCCGCAGCGAAGGCGAGATCAAGGCGCTGTTTGCCTCCGGAATCGTCGCCTGACGCCCGTAAATGCGTGCACAGGAACGTGCTTGCGCAGCAGGTTTTCCCTGTCGCTGCTACAAGAGTGGCCGCGCGAGTCCGGCTGGGTCGGATTCGGAGTTATACTATTCGCTGAAAGCCGGAATCAGACCAGGTCCCTGTGCACCGGGCTGGCGGAATACCTCAACTGGATACGCTGGTTCATGCCCTGACCGGCGTCTGGCTTTGGCTAGTTGCCTTTGAACACGGGCGTGCGCTTCTCGAGGATCGCATTGACGCCTTCTACGTGATCATTCGTCTCGTGCATCAGCGCCTGCGCTGCGGCCGACATTTCCATGATCGTGTCATAGGACGCGGTTGTGCCGTGCCGCATCAGTGTCTTGGCGAGGCGCAGCGCCTGCGGCGGCTGCTGGGCGATCCTGGTCGCCAGTGCCATCGCCTCGTACATCAGCTTGTCCGCCGGGACGACGCGCGAAACGAGGCCCCACTCGGCGGCGGTCTTCGCGTCGATCACGTCGCCGGTGAACAGAAGCTCGGCGGCGCGCGAGGCACCGATCAGGCGCGGCAGCAACCAGGCGCCGCCGTCCCCGGGGATCAGGCCGAGCTTCAGAAAGGTGACGCCCATCTTCGCCGTGTCGGCGGCGATCCGGATGTCCGCCATGCAGGCCACATCGCAGCCGAGACCGATGGCGGGGCCATTGATCGCCGAGATCAGCGGTACTTCCAGATTGTAGAGCGCCCGCACGATCATGTGGATATTGCGGCGATAGCCTTCGCGGATATCGGCCGGGCTGCCGCCAAACGCGCCGGTCTTTTCCTTCATGGCCTTGACGTCACCGCCCGCTGAAAACGCGCGGCCTGCGCCGGTCAGGACAGCGCATCGGATCGCGGGATCTGCAGTGATTTCAGCACAAACGGCTGCGACCGCAGGGCCGTCGCCCTCCTGGCCGAGGGCATTCATCATCTCGGGGCGGTTCAGCGTCAGCAGGGCGATCGGCCCGCGTTTCTCAAGCAGAAGGATCGACATGGCAGATGGCTCCCTGAAAGGCTTTGTGTGGGGCAAGTCTCGTAACGCCGGCGGCCGTCTTGTCCAGTCTCAGGCCGGTGCAGCCTTGCGCGTAAACCTCGTGCCCGGCGCGGGTGGCGGGCTTGGCGCGCCGGCAAAGCATTGCGCCTTGCTCATCCAGTCGGCCGCTACCGGACCGGTCACTTTGAGGGTCGTATCGGCGATGTTGCGCGTCTGGGTCACCACCTGGCAGAACTCTTCCGCGAGGCCTTCGATGCGTTCGGAGTCGTTCGGCTCGCCGTGCGTCCAGATTTCGCCGGACGGAGCTGTCAGCACCAGATGGGGCATCCGTCCCGGCGACTTTTCTCCTCGTGTAATGTACGTCCACTCGTATGTATTGACGCCGAGTGTAACAATATTTCTCATTCGATTATCATTCTCTCTCACTTTGCCGGCATGGTCGTAGATCTCCTGACCATGCGCCCAGGTCTCCATCAGACGCGCGGTGATCGACGACCGGGCGCTCATGTCGGGGCCGGCCCATTTGAGGCGGGCCTTGGGATCGGCTTCGGCAAAGAGGTCAGCGGCGGACTCCGCGAAGCCTGCCCATTCGGCAACGAGACCTTCGGCGCTGAGGTGCCCCAACTGCTCGGTCTCGTAGGCGCGCATCGGGATGGCGCGCGTGGCCATCTGTTTAAGGTGGCCGGCGAGGGCTTCCGGAGCGCTCAGCTGGAAGTGCGCCATCCGGTTCCAGAAATGAAGGTGGCGGATCACGTCGACGATGGTCCAGCCCTTGAACTGGGTGGGCTCAGTATAGGCGACGACCGGGATTGAGGTGACTAGGCGATGCAGGGCGCGCGTTTCCTGCCGGAAGTCTTCTGCTTGTTGCATGGCGTACCTCACCCTGGTTCTCATCAGTGTCCGCGCAGGCCGGAATGGGCGCAACCCCTCTCCCGGCGACAGGTCTGGCGGTGGTGCATTCACAGAGGCACACTCTGTGCAAAGAAGGAGATAGCGCCATGACCCAAACCACCACAGATACCGCCCGCGTGCTCATTGAGACCCGCGGCCCCGTCGAATGGGTCACCCTGAACCGGCCTGACGCGCTGAATGCGCTGAACCCAGGCATGATCGAGGACTTGCGCGACTATTTCCTGGCGCTGCCGGACCGCAAGGATGTGCGGATCGTCGTGCTGCGCGGCGCTGGGCGCGCCTTCTGCGCCGGACTAGACCTGAAGAACGAGTCGTCGGCCAACGACACGGCCACTGGCGGCGGCGTGCAGCGGGGGCTGAAGACCCAGCGGCGCATCGCCGAGATCGTCATGGCGATGCGGCGCTGCCCGCAGCCGATCATCTCACTGATCCAGGGACCTGCTTGCGGCGGGGGATTCTCGCTGGCACTTGCTTCGGACATCCGCATTGCGGGCGAAAGCGCGCGCATGAACTGCGCCTATATCCGGATCGGTCTCGGCGGCTGCGATATCGGATCGTCCTACTTCCTGCCGCGCCTCGTCGGCGCGTCGCTGGCGGCCGAGTTGATTCTGACGGGCAAGTTCATCGCTGCTGACCGGGCGCTCCGCGTGGGACTCGTTGCGCAGGTTGTGCCGGATGCAGAACTTGAAGCAGCGGCTCAGGAGGACATCGACCTGATGCTGACCACGTCTCCCCTCGGACTGCGGTTGTCGAAAGAGGCGCTCAATATAAATCTGGACGCTGGCGGGATCGAAGCTGCTATCGCGCTGGAAGACCGCAACCAGATTCTATGCGCCCAGACCGAAGACTTCAGGGAGGGTTTGAAATCCTTCCTCACGCGGAAGCCGCCCGTGTGGAAAGACGCCTGAAGCGCAGTTCTGCCTGCAGTTTCGATTTGACGATGGCGAAGCGGATGTTGTCTTGTTTGCGTTTGCAGGCACCCGCACCGATGTGAGGACGCGATGATCCGCTTTCTGTTTCTGATTGTCATCCTTCTCGCCGGCGGTCTGGTCGCACTGGCGTTTGTACCGCTGGCGACCGCGCTGAAGCTTTCGGGCGCCGCCGAGAACGGTGTTGGCTGGACGGCGGCGCGCGGCACGATCTTCAGCGGCGGCCTTGATGATCTGACAGTCAACGGCACGAACTATGGCAACGCTGACCTGACACTGGACGCGTCCGCGCTGATGGGCGGCACCCTTCAGTACGCGGTTGACTGGTTCGGCGCCCATGGCCAGGGCACGGGCAAGGTGTCCGTGGACTCCGGCCGCACGGTTACGCTCAAAGACTATGTGATCAATCTGGATCTCGGAGACTACGAACGAGCCGCCAAGTGGATCCGCCAGGCTGGCGGCAAGATCAAACTCGAAGGCCCCACGATCCAGTTCAAGGGCAGCGAATGCATCCTCGCCGAAGGCGTTGCGACAAGTGATGTGCTTGACCGTAACCGGGAAATCCTAGGCTCTGGCTGGAGCGATCTGCGCGGCGACCTGTCCTGCGATGATGGCCAACTGCTGGTGCCGCTTGAATCAGAAAACGCCGCTGGTACCCGGTTCTCGTCGTACCTGCGTGTCGCCCCGGGCACGCCGGGCAAGTTCGAGGCCCGGATTTCGGGACGCATTTCCCGCGCGCTCGGGTTCGCCCTGCCGATGGCGGGGTTCACTCGTGACGGAGATTCGTTTGTCTACATCCCGAGAGCGGCGCCCAAGCAGGTTGCGGCACCGGCCGTGGCGCCGGTTCAGGAATAGCTCAGGTCTGATCGAGCAGCAGGTCCACCTGGACCTCCAGCGCGCCGGCAAGCCGTTTGGCTGTCTTGAGGCCGTATGACATTCCGCGCTCGATGGCCGAGATATGGTTCGGCCGGATGCCGCTTCGTTCGCCCAATTCGCGCTGCGTCATCAAGCGGAACTGGCGAACGGCGCGGACAGGATTTTCGCCGTCCGATATGCGTTTCAGAAGCGCTGCAGGAAGCGGGGCGAGACCAGGCCCAGCCTGCGATTTGCGGCCTGCCAGAAGCGCGTCGACCTGCTTCTCCAAGCCGTCGATTTTCTTTTCGAGGTCCAGCACGCGGATCTCTAGAGAATAGATGAGTTTTGGATCGCCCATCGAACCTTTGCCCCGGTTGCCTTTCTCCAGCATTAGGGGCGTTCTGAAACGGTTCGGTGTCGAAGAGGTCACAGTTTTGTGTCGTTTTGCGACCCTGCGGGAAGTGGTGCCGGCAACAGGACTCGAACCCGTGACCCCCTGATTACAAATC
>JBBSAZ010000163.1:0-4470 GCA_038251755.1 Caulobacterales bacterium | reverse complement strand
GCCGATCCCCAGTCAGGCGCCTACGACGCCTCAGGCAAACCTGTCGCCAATACCGGGCAGGGCATTTTTCCGGTTGCGGATCAGGCCTCCGACGGAGTCGCCGGCCGCGCCCCCGCAGGCTGCTTCGCGCCGAGCGCTATCGGTCTCTACGACATGATCGGCAATGTCTGGGAATGGACCGCCACGCCCTACCAGTCGGGCGAGAACACCATCAAGGGCGGCTCCTATCTGTGTGCGGAGAATTTTTGCCGCCGCTACCGGCCCGCCGCCCGCCAGCCCCAGGAGGCGGATTTCTCCTCAAGCCATATCGGCTTCCGAATCGCGAGAGACGTAGGCCCGGCCAGCTCAAGCTCGACGGAGTGACATTGCCATTAGCACAAGCAGAACAGGCACGCTGCCCAATGTCACCCAGACTTCCGGGGGATGATGGCCGCCTGCCAGATGCCCGCCCTTCGGCCCCCACATGTTCCAGGTGTGCAGGGCGCGTTCAACAGTCAACAGGCCCAGCGCGAGGGGCACGAGCGAGCGGTAGCGCAAGGACACTGCGAGCAACATCAGTCCCCAGACGAATTGTGTTGTCCCGGCCCAGGCAAACAGGCTGACAATGGTGCGCTTGTCGCCCGAGAGATCAAGCCCGGCAATCACGCCCGCACCGCCGTCGGGAAGCCCTATATGCAGCAGTGCCGGAATGATCGTCGCGGCCGCAACGACGGTCAGCGCCCAGGCAGCTGCTTTCATGCCGCGATAGGAGTCGTTGGTGGAGGCGGGAAACAAGGACATGCCGGGTGCCGTCAGTTAGGCCACCAGACGATCTCGTCCCCGGCCGTCAGTTCCTCCGCGCCGGTCTTGTCGATCGACACCGGAATGTCCGATGTCGACACATACAGCGGCGCACGCGCATTCTCATGATGCCGGTCCAGCAGGGCTTGCAGTTCCGCCAGTTTCTCCGGCTCGCTCGCGGCGAGGTTTGTCGACTCTGTCGGATCTTTCCCGAGGTCAAACAACCAGGATTTTCCCTGCTTGCCGTCCAACTGCAGCTTCCAGCTACCGGCCCGCACAACGCGGTAATAGCCGCTCTGCCAGAAAAGCGCGTTGTCCGGGCGCTCAAACCCGCTTTCACCTTCCGCCAACGGAAGAAAACTCCGCCCGTCGATATCGACACCCGCCGGCAGGTCGGCTCCTGCCGCGTCCATCAGTGTGGGCATCACGTCAATATGGGCTACCGGCGTATTGATCACGGTGCCTGCCGCAATCCTTGCGGGCCAGCTCACGAACATCGGCACACGGATGCCGCCTTCAAACAGCGATAGCTTCCAGCCCCTGTAGGGATCATTTATGCCCGGCAGGTCAATGTAACCCGGCCCGCCATTATCGCTCGAGAACACGATGATCGTATTTTCAGAAAGGCCTTCGTCTTCAAGTTTCTGAACGATCTGGCCGACGCTCCGGTCAAGTGCGCGCAACATTGCGCCGTAGACGCGCAGCCGGTGCGGGCCGATATCGCCCACCGCGTCATAGTCTTCTTTCGTCGCCTGCAGAGGTGTGTGCACGCCCCAATGGGCGAGGTAGAGAAAGAAGGGCTGGTTCTTGTTCGCTTCGATCACCTTGAGCGATTCCTCGGTCCAGTAATCGGCGAGGTAGCCGCCGGGCGCGAAGATCGGTCCGCCATTGTACGACGTCGAAAAATCACCGCGGGCCCAGAGAAACTTGTCAATCGGATCAGATTCCACCCTGGCATTCACAACTTGCGGATCATCTGCAGGCAGATGAAGCAGGCCCGTCATGTTGAGGCTCTCGTCGAAGCCCTGTGCGTTCGGATGGAACTCGCCCGAATTGCCGAGATGCCACTTGCCGATATGGACGGTGTGATAGCCCTTTTTCTTCAGCATTTCGGCAAGGGTCACTTCCGAGCCGGGCAGGCCCTGATCCTCGAAATCGGGGAGGGTGGCCGCCGCCTTCGCATCATAGCCCACCTTCGGCCGTCCCCGCGTGTTGTCATTGGCGAACATGGTAACGATCCGGCCCAGGCCGTTTGGTGTTGGCGTGAATTCGAATCCCGTCCGCGTGGGATATCGACCCGTCAACAGCATCGCGCGCGACGGCGCGCAGGTGCCGGTGCCGGAATAGGCAGACGAGAAATTGGCGCCTCGCGCCGCCAGTGCGTCTATGTTCGGTGTGGGAACGCGGCCATCAGCAATGCCCCCGCCGAAGGTCGAGATGTCATTGATCCCGAGGTCGTCCACCAGGATAAACACGATGTTCGGCGGCCGTTCCTGCAAGGGGGCGGCTGCCTCAGCCGGCCCCTGCATCCAGGCGACCGGTTCATAGGGCGCGATCTCGGGCCGGTCAGCGCGCGTCACCAGATGCAGGATGATTTCCTTGCGGAAGAAGAACGCCACCGCGCCTGCGCCCACAATGATCGCCAGTATGATCAGCAGGATCCGTTTCATGCGGCGTTCGCCCCCTTGTTATCCCTGCTGCATGAAGGCGATGATCGCCTCGGAAAATGCGGCAGGTTGATCTTCTTGGAGGAAGTGTCCGCCATTTTTGATCGTTACACAATCGGCCCCCGGAATGCGCGCCTTGAAGATCGCATCGCCGCCTTTGGTGACCGGGTCGGCGTCGCTGAATGCAATCAGCGTGCGGCCCTTGAAAGCCTCCAGCACGGCCCAGGCGCGGTCATTTGCCAGCCGGTCTTCCTTGTGCTGCGGCAACAGTGGCACCAGCGCCGGAAACTGCCGGGCACCGGCAATGTAGCGATCATCCGGGAACGGAGCGACATAGCCGTCAAGGATACGCGCGTCTGTTACGCCCGACAGCATCCCGAACACTTCGCGCACAGAGAAGGATGGCGACTCGCTTGCATACTTGACCCAGTAGAGGAACGCCCCCGGTCCGCCGGACTGGAACTGCTCACGCACCATGCCCGCGTCCGGCACCGGCACGGCCGGGTACATCTGGCCGAGGAAAGCCGACATCTCGTCCGAAATCATCGCCGTGCTCGGCAGGCCGGTATTCGCGACCACGATCCGCTTGAACCGGCCGATCTGGTCTGCCGCCACGCGCAGGCCGATCAGCCCGCCCCAGTCCTGGCAGACCAGCGTCAAGTCGCGAAGGTCCATCTTCGTCAGCCACTGGTGCAGCCAGTCCACATGCCGGGCATAGGTATAGTCCGTCATCGCGCCCGGCTTGTCGGATTTGCCGAAGCCGATCAGGTCCGGCGCCAGAACGCGGTAGCCCGCATCCGTCAGTATCGGGATCATCTTGCGGTAGAGATAGCTCCACGAGGGCTGCCCGTGCAGGCAGAGGATCGGCTCGCCGTCCTTCGGGCCTTCGTCCAGGTAATGCATCCGCATGGCCTCCCCGCCGGGGCCGGCAATGTCCAGATAGTTCGGCGCAAATCCATACTCGAACAGCGTTTCGAACGGCGCCTCAGGTGTTCTCAGAATCTGCAAGTTTCCAGCCTCCCCGGCTGCGTGTCTTATAAAATGGCACGATTAGTGCCAATTATGAAATCCGTCAATCGGGGAAGCTCAGGTTACCTTTGCACGCGCGTGGAATTGTGGCTGGTCCCAGCTGCCGCTCTCAAGGATTCCGGACAGCGTCGCCATCGCGTCCCAGACCGCCTGATAGCTCAGGAACAGCGGCGAGAATCCGAACCGCACGGTATCCGGCGCCCGGAAGTCCGCCATCACACCGCGCGCCGCGAGCGCCTGCACGACCGGATAGCCCTGGGCGATCCGTATACTGACATGCCCGCCGCGCCGCGCATCCTCAACCGGGCTCAATACCTCCAGTCCCATCGCCTGCGCCCGGGCAATCGCCAGCGCGCCCAGCCCCCTTGCCTTGGCTTCAAGCTGCCCAAGGTCAACACCCTCTATCGCCGCGAGCGCGCCGCCCAGCGCTGCCAGCGACAGGATCGGCGGCGTACCGCTGGCAAAGCGCGCCACCCCGTCGCGCGGTGCGTAATTGGTATCAAATGCAAACGGCGCCGCATGCCCCATCCAGCCGGGAAGGGGATTGGACAGCTTCGGTGCGAGTGAATGGGACACATACGCGAACGCCGGCGCACCCGGTCCGCCATTCAGGTATTTGTAAGTGCATCCCGCCGCCAGGGCTGCTCCGTCAACGGAGAGTTTCAAATCGAGCACGCCCGTCGCATGGCTCAGATCCCAGACGATCAGCGCCCCATGCTGTTTCGCCTCCCGCTCATGCGCCGCAATGTCGGCCACTTCCGAAGAACGATAGTTTACGGCGCTCTTGATCACCACGCCGCCTGCCTTCAGGGCCTTAAAGCTGCCGCCCGGCGCCAGCTGGCGCACCTCGGCGCCCGACAAGTCCCCAAGGCCTGCGGCGATGTACTGGTCTGTCGGAAACTCGTCTTCCTCCACGAACAGCGCATAGGTGCGCGCTTGCGGCAGGGCGGCGGCGGCGAGTTTGAACAGGTTGACCGACACGCTGTCCGCCACG
>JBBSAZ010000162.1:0-4489 GCA_038251755.1 Caulobacterales bacterium | reverse complement strand
AGCGAAACCCGGTTCTTGGGAAAAGGCGTGAAAATTCGAAAACCGGCCCCAGAACGTCAACGCGCCCGAACGCGGGGAGTTCGGGCGCGCCGGACGCTTTTGACGGCGTCTTTGATTCGACCCTGGCAAGTTGCCACTGGTCTCGGCGGCTCGGAAGGTTCGCAGCGGGGGGTCAATGCTGCGCGGGGTTTCCTTGCCGTCGATAGTGGCAATAATGTCACTGCCGATCATATTCGCAAGTTAATTGAAGGTAATTCCGCCTTTCGTTCAGCGGTTGTCGAAGTCCTTCAGGATGAACAGGCGCGGGTTCAGCTTGGCGCCGGTCTCGATGCCGCTCAGCATCACGGAGGTGCGTCCGCCATTGGCGTCCACCGTCCGCCAGCCGGTCAGCGCATTGTCGGCCAGCACCACGGTCAGCGTGCCGTCCATCTCGCCGGTCTTGTCGCGCACCGTAATGTTCGTCTGGTCGCCCATCCGGCGCACATCCACCACTTCAGCTTCCTTCTCGAAATCCAGCGTGCTGGAGAGCAGCAGCGACAGCGGCGTCGAGGCCAGCGGCACGCGGTCGGTCGTCTCCAGGTCGGAATCCTGCAGCGCCACGGTCGTCCCGTCGCTCACCAGCACCAGCGGCACCGGATCGTCATAGTCAAACCTCACCTTGCCGGGACGCGACATCGCGAACTGGCCAGTGGAGTAGGAGCCATCCGGCGAATATTGCTCGAACTTGCCGCGTGCGGTTTTCACCGTCGCAAGCGCCTTGGCGGCCTCCTTCAACAGCTTCGAGCGTTCAGCAGCGCTCAATGGTGCAGCGGCCGGGGCAGGGGCGGAGACGGCAGGGCTGGTGGGGACCTGTTTCAGGCCCATCGTCAAAGGCGCGCCCATCAGAAGGGCGGCGGCGCTGATACTGGCGATCAAGTTCATCATGTGTCGGGTCTCCTTATGACCTTGAGCCGGGGTTTACAGGTAGGCGTCTGAACCCGGCCTAAACAGGGCAGTTGGCTGGCGTTTATGCAATTACCCGCTCCTATCCCCGCTGCGCCAGCCCCTCCGGCTTGCAGATTTTCCGCCGGCATCCCATCTTGCGGCCTGAAACTCACGGTATCGCAAGGGACACCCGACATGGCCACCGCAGGTCTGCAACACACATCAGACGGCACCGATCAGGGCTTCATGGCCGATGTGGTCGAAGCCTCCATGACCCAGCCCGTCATCGTCGACTTCTGGGCCCCCTGGTGCGGCCCCTGCCGCACCCTCGGCCCGATCCTCGAGCGCGTCGTCGAGGGCAAGAAAGGCGCGGTGAAACTCGTCAAGATCAACACCGAAGAACACAACGCCTATGCCACCCAGCTCGGCGTACGCTCCATCCCGGCCGTCTACGCCTTCCACAAGGGCCGCCCGGTGGACGGCTTCATGGGCGCGCTGCCGGAATCGCAGGTCTCCGCCTTCATCGAGCGTCTGCTCGGCGGCACCGACAATGCGCAGGTCATCGCCGAAGCCCTCACCCAGGCCGAAGCCGCCAGCCAGGCCGGTGATATCCCACTCGCCGCCGAAATCTATGCCGCGGTGATCCAGGAAGACCCCGAGAACACCGCCGCGATCGCCGGCCTCGCGCGCTGCTACCTCGCCAATGGTGACACAGAGCGCGCCCTTGCCACGCTCGAGATGGTGCCGCCCGCCAAGCAGAATGAAAGCGTCGTGAAAAGCGTCCGCCTCGCCATCGAGATGGCCGCCGATGCCCCCGCGCCGACCGAACTCGACGCCGCGCTCTCCGCCGTCAGCGCCAGTCCCGGCGACCATGCCAAGCGCTACGAACTCGCCGAACAGTTCGCCGCCGCCGGCCGTTACAAGGACGCCGCCGACCACCTGTTGATCATCCTGACCGCCAAGCTCGGCTGGGAAGACGGCAAGGCGAAGGCCAAACTGTTGCAGGTCTTCGAGGCTGCCGGCCCGGCGGACCCCGTCACGATCGAAGGCCGCCGCCGCCTGTCATCCCTGATGTTTGCCTGATCGGGCATTCGCTCCACCTTCTGTCCAGCCAAGCCGGAAGGATATGTCATGTCGCAGTACCGCAAGACCGCAGACCTGCCGGACACGCTCCCCGTGTTTCCATTGCCGGGCGCGCTGCTGTTCCCGCGCTGGGAACTGCCGCTCAACATCTTCGAGCCGCGCTATCTCAACATGTTGGATGATGCGATCCGCGGTCACAGGTTGATCGGCATGGTCCAGTCGATGGGCGGAACCCGCGAGCGTCCCGACATCGCGGGCGTCGGCTGCGCGGGACGCATCACCAGCTACGCCGAGACCGATGATGGGCGCTATCTCGTCACGCTCACCGGCATCTGCCGTTTCGCCGTGAAGCAGGAACTCGCGCTCACGACGCCCTACCGGCAAGTCACGGCCGGCTGGGAAGCCTTCGCGGCCGATCTCTACCCCGCCTCCGAGGACGGCGTGCCGGACCGCAGTGAACTGATCCGGTCGCTGCGCACCTATGTTGCCGCGCACGGCCTGCAGGCGGACTGGAGCGCGGTCGAGGACGCGCCGATGGAAACACTTGTCCACGCACTCGCCGCCGGTTGCCCGTTCCCTGCGCCGGAAAAGCAGGCGCTGCTGGAAGCCGGCAGCCTCGCCGACCGTGCCCGCACGCTGATGGCCCTGATGGCCATGAGCGCCAGTGGCGGCGATGATGGCTCCGTGCAATAGAGGCCGCCATGAGCGCGCCTGATACCCCCGCCGAATTCGTGCCCAACGGCGTTGATCCGCGCCTGCTTGAGCTCTTGATCTGCCCGGTCACACGCCAGCCGCTGGTTTATGACCGCGCCGCCAATGAGCTGATCTCCGCCAAGGCGCGTCTCGCCTATCCCATTCGCGGCGGCATCCCGATCATGCTGGAAGAAGAAGCCCGCGACATGGACGTGTTGCCGGATCTTGCGGGCGGCGATGAAGCGTCTGAGACAGGGCCCAATTCGGGGGAGGGGACATGACCGCCCCCGCCTGGCCCGCCCGCCTCACATTCCGCGCCGCTGCGCAGGAACTCTTCGCCGAGTTCGATGACGGCGCGTCCGGCCGCGTGCCCTACAAACGCCTGCGCGAAGAAAGTCCGTCTGCGGAAGTTCAGGGCCACGGCCGCGGCCCCAAGCCGCCGCAAGCGCCCGTGCCGGATGACATCCGTGTGCTGAAGGCGGAACCCGTCGGCCGCTATGCGCTGCGCCTTTTCTTCTCCGACGGCCATTCCAGCGGCCTCTACACCTGGAACATCCTCCGGGCCCTGACGATCGGGGATTAGTTCCGATCCGCTGTCATCCCGGCCAGCGCGCAGCGCGTGAGCCGGGACCTTGTTCAGGCAAAAGCCGAGAGAAGGTCCCGGATCGGCGGCGCTGGCGCGCCTTGTCCGGGATAACAAGCCTGCCTACCGCATCAGGCTCGGCAAATGCGACTGGTCCGCGCTCGCCTGCCGGGCCAGCGCGCGGCGCAGCGGTGTGATCCGGTTCGCCGCCGTCAGCGCCATGCCGCGCAGCCCTTTGAGCAGCACGTTGTCATTCGAGAAGGCCCGGTCGATCAGGTCCATCGCCATCGCGGTCGCTGCGGAATCGAAACGCCGCCAGTCCTGATACTGGGCCAGCACCGTATCGCTGCCTGGATCAAGGCCGGTCTCGCGCGCCCCCGTCATCACATCGACCAGCGCGCCAACATCCTTGAAGCCGAGGTTCAGGCCTTGTCCCGCCAGCGGATTGATCCGCCGCGCCGCGTCGCCCAGCAGCGCCGTACGCGGGCCCACCATTTTTTCGGCAATCTGCATGACCAGCGGATAGGAGAGGGGAGGACCGTCCAGGTGCATCTCGCCGGCAAAGCCTGCAAAGCGCGCATTCAGCTCCGCCTCGATCTGGTCCTTCGGCAGTTTTGCCAGCGTCTCGGCCGCGCCTGCCTTCATGTACCAGGCCAGGTTGGCGCGGTCTCCCGGCAGCGGCAGGGTCGCAAACGGGCCCTCCGGCGTGAACAGCTGGCGCGCGATCCCGTGATGCGGACGGCTCAGGGTCACGTCCGCCGCGAAAACCGATTTTCCGTAACCGCGCCCTTCGGTCCGTATGCCGAGGGACTGGCGCACTGCAGAGTGGATCCCGTCACAGGCCGCGACCAGTCCTGCCCGGACCTCGCGTCCATCCTCCAGCCTGATCTCGGCGCCCGATGGACCCGTTTTCATGCCCGAAAACCGGGCGCCCCGCAGCCAGGTCAGGCCCGGTATCTCCGCTGTCCGGCGGTCCAGGGCTGCCTGAAGGGCTCCGGCGGGCACCATTTGGCCCAGCGGCTCAAAGGCTGCATCGGGCTCCAGGTCGGCGGCCGAGAAGGCCGCATGCGGCGCGCCGAACCAATGCGTGCCGCCATCCTCCGCGTCGAGGCCGTTGAGCGGCGTCATCTGCTCCGCCAGCTCGTCAGCGATGCCCGTCGCCTTGAGCAGGCGCCAGCTCCCGCGCACAACCGCGAATGTCCTTGT
>JBBSAZ010000161.1:0-4499 GCA_038251755.1 Caulobacterales bacterium | reverse complement strand
GGCGTAGAATTCATGGTTCCAGACCTTTTCCCGAGGCACATATTCCCTTGTACGAAGCGCGGTGCAAGCGGGATTCTCGGCGCTGGATCTGATGAAGCCTTTACGGCTTCAGCGCGGCGAAGCTGTCGTTCAGTCTGCGCCGGCAGGCTTCCGCCGCCCGGTCAGGATCAGCAGCGCCACCAGCCCGATCGACGTAGCCTGGCTCGAGAAGAGTTCCAGCAGCACCGCAAACAACCAGCTGGGCAGGGCCGCGCGCTGCTCGGCCTGTAGCAGAATGTTGCCGGAGCCCTGGCCGAGAAGTTCTGCGTTCGCCGCCTCGATCTTGGCGGTCAGGTCGTCCCGGCGCTTGGCGAGACCAAGTTCATTTTGCGCGTCGCGATAGGGCTTTTGCTCCCTTCGGCCCACGCGTTCGACTTCTGCGATATAGGCCTCAAGGCCCTCCACCGAGCGGGTCTCCGGCGGGATGCCCTCCAGCTGACGGCGCCAGTCTGCGAGTTGCGTTTCAAGGACGTCCCGGTTCGTCGCGGCGCTGGAAACTTCCGCGGCGGCCGTCAGGTTGTTGGAGCTGATATAGATCTGTGTACCGAGGATCGAGGCGCCTGCCCCGACCAGCGCGAACACGAGGGAGCGCAGGCTTTCCCACATCCGTTTGTTGGCGGCGTGCCAGTAGACGAACGTGAAGCCGCCGAAGGACACGATGGCGGCAATGATGCCGGCGGTGCCCCAGATCATCGATTCCAGCGGATCGGTGACGGTCGAGGCAAAGGCCTGGAAATTGGCGAAACCGGACAGGCCGGCCGCCATCAGGCCCGCCAACACAAAGATCAACGCCAGGAGAGCAACGATCGTCTTCTCGCCTTGGCCCTTTCGCCGTTCTGCCTGCTCGGCGCGCACTTCGGCGAGGCGGATTTCCCGCTCAGCCCTGATCTCCTCGGCGGAGGGTAATTTCTGCTCGGGCTTCAACTGAAGAACTTTGCCTTCGGTTTTCAGAACCGGGTTTGTGGCCCGGATTGCAACGGAATAGCCTGGCTCGCCGCCGCGTTCTTTAACTTCCCCTTCTTCGGGCTCCACGGGCATCGGAGCGCCGCGCCGCGATTCAAGCGTCTTGATCAGCGACTTCAAACTGCCAGTGTCGCCCCTGCCATGGCAGAAATAGGTTCTGCCTTGCCAATCGAGGGTCATGTATTCGCTCGCCGCCGCGCACTCTGGGTGCAAGGGGCATACAACTCGCGCTTCGGACGCACTTTGGCTGACCTCGTCCGTGATGCCGAGTAACTTGGCAACGCGATGCGCTTCTTTCAGTTGAGCGTCATCCGTCATGTTGGCCCCAACTCCTCGCCGCCTCATCTAACCGAAGTGTCCCGGGCCCGTCACCCCGTCTGCGCGCGCGTGATCACACTTGCAGTAGCAACGCAGCGCCGCCGGGCATTTGCCCTATATTGACAGTCGAACAGGCCTTAATCAGGTATTAAGGCGTGGAGAGTGAGATTTATCCGCAACGGGAACCCGCCACCCCGTCTGGCGGAAGACAAAGGACAGACCTGCAAATGACACCGCGCTCCATCGCGATCCCGAAAACCTGGAAAACCTTCGATATTCCAAGCTTCTTCTCGGCCTTTGGCTATCCCGTCCTCGGGGTCGCCCTGTTCGTGACAATGGTTCTGCTCGGCGTCTTTGTCAGCCAGCTTACGTTCCACTGGTGGTATGTGCCGCTCGCCATCGGCGTCATCGCGTTCTCCGTTTTCTGGTGCAACATGGGCATCGGCCCGCTGCACCGTATCCTGCAGCACCGGGCCGGCGAACTGGCGCCCCCCGCCCAGGTGCTCGCCATGCTCAACCTGTTCATCGCCATGCAGGGCCGTGTCCGCGACTGGGTGAACTACCACTCGCAGCACCACCGGTTCGCGGACGAGCCGGGCGACCCGCACAATCCGTTCGAGTCCAAACGCTGGGCCTGGGTCGGCTGGATCCTCTGGCGCGACCAGAAAGACGTCGAACGTCCCTGGCCGCTCTGGCTCAAGAAACACCCGATCATTGTCTGGATGGACGAGCACTATATCCAGTTCAGCATAATCATCCACTTCGTGATCCCGGCGATCATTTACCTGATCGTCTGGGCAGCTGGCGGCTCGCTTGTCCTGACCGCGCTCCTGCACGCCAGCGTGATCATAGGCCGGGCGATCCAGTTTCACGCCACCGTCTACGGCATCAACGTGCTCGGCCACCTGAAGACGCCGGTCTGGGCCGATCACATGATGGCCCTCCTCACCGGCGGCGAAGCCTTCCACGACCACCACCATGACGACCCGCAAAGCGCGCTGCACCGTCCCCGCAAAGGTGTCTGGAACCGGATTGTCGATTATAACGGCACGGTTCTCCTCTTCCTCGAAAAGATCGGCTGGGTGAAAAACCTGAAGATCGCCCCTCGGTTCGCTTAGGCGCAGCGGCGCCCCTTCGCACCTGCAGCAACGAATTATGGGAAGCGCCCCCTTTAACCGGGTGGGCGCTTTCCCATTTGGGTTGTCCGGGGCGTGGGGGCGCATCACGGAGGACTGCCTATGACCAGCACAGACACACACGCCCAACCGGCGGCGCACACCCACGCGTACATCCTCCTTGATCGGACGGGTTCCATGGGGTCCATCTGGACCGAGGCACTCGGCTCGGTGAACGCCTATGTCGAGGCGCTGACGAAGCCGGCCGATGGCGCCACCCCGTCGGAGACCGACAAGGTAACCCTGGCGGTGTTCGACCATCATCAGACCCTGCAGTTCGACATCCTGCGCCGGGGCGTAACCGCCGCGCTCTGGAACAAGGTCACCGATGCCGAAGCCTCGCCGCGCGGCATGACCCCGCTGTTTGACGCCATCGCCCGCATCGTGGCGCTGGCGGAAGGCGACGCGCCGGAGCGCGCCGTCATCGTCATCATGACGGACGGCGAGGAAAACTCATCGAAGGAAGTGACAAAGGACGGCGCGAAAGCTGCGCTTGACCGGGCCCGGGCAAAAGGCTGGGAAGTCATCTTCCTCGGCGCCGATTTTGCGAAGTTCGGCGACGCGGAGTCGGTCGGCGTCCTCCGGTCCAAGGCGATGGCGGTCAGCGCCGGCAGCATGGACCTGTCGATGCGCAAGCTGGCGTCCAAGAGCCGGAAGTATTTCGAGGCGGCCGAGGCCATGGACTTCAATGCCGAGGATCGCAGGGAATCCGGCGAAGAGGACGTGAAAAACCGCAAGGGCAGTTGATCCGTCCCCTGACGGGTGAAGTCTGAACGGCTGTTCAGAAAATTGAAGGGCCGCCTCTCAAAAGGCGGCCCTTTTCCTTGGCTTCGGCGGAATCGCGACACAGACGCGCCGCAATCGGGGCGCAGCTTTCCTTCACCGAACAAGGGAAGGGACGCCAAATGAAATTCATCAACTCCATCGTTGCCGCCGCCGCCGTTGTCGCCATGTCCGCGACCGCCGATGCGAAGATCCTGCCGAAACCTCCGAAATCCGATACGGTTCAATCCTACATCCTGCTCGACCGCACGGGTTCGATGTCGGACATCTGGGAAGAAGCGCTGACCTCGGTCAACGCCTATGCCGACAGCTTCGCCGCCGATGCGCCCGGCGCCGAAATCGCCGGCGGCGATATCAAGACAGCCGTCACGCTCGCCGTGTTCGACCATCAGGACGGTCTCCAGTTCGATGTGCTGCGCGACAAGGTCGATCCCGCGAAATGGGCGGACGTCACCAATGACGAAGCCAACCCGCGCGGCATGACGCCCCTCTATGACGCCATCGGCCGCATCGTGAACCGCGCCGAAGCCGATGCGCCGGAAAAGGCCGTGATCGTGATCATGACCGACGGCCTCGAAAACTCGTCCAGCGAACTGACCAACCAGGGCGCCAAGGCAGCCCTCGACCGGGCCCGCGCCCGCGGCTGGGAAGTGGTCTTCCTCGGCGCCGAGTTCGCCAGCTTCAACGATGCAGAAGCCGTCGGCATGGCCTCGTCGAAAACCATGGCCGTTGGTCAGGGCCGGATGCAGGAATCGATGGACAACCTCGCCCAGAAAGCCCGCGCCTATGGCAAGGGCGCAGCGCCGGCCGTCGAGTTCACCCCGGAAGACCGCGCCCAGGCTGACGAAGAAGGCGTGAAAGAGCGCAAGGGTCAGTAACCCGCCTTTTCACCGCTCGAACGAAAGCCCGCTCGCACCCGAGCGGGCTTTCTGCTTTTCCGGAGAAAGCGAGAGCCGGTGAGAAAAAATGAGAATCTTGGGTACACGCCTGATAAAAATACGACCTGGGATGTGGCACGCCTGAGAGCCGGTGAGAGGGAAAAATGCTGAAAAAACGCCCCGCCGCATGGGTCACCGCCGCGCGGCCCTATCTGGTCTACGGCGCCCTGCTGGCCGCCGGCGCCCTCGCCCACACCTGGCTCGACTATCTGACCTTCGCCCGAACCTTTCCCGGCGAGTTGCAGATCTTCCTGATTGCAGCCGGTTTTCTGGGCCTCGGCAT
>JBBSAZ010000160.1:0-4512 GCA_038251755.1 Caulobacterales bacterium | reverse complement strand
TTCCTCGGCCTCTTCACCGGCGCCAATACCGGCAAGATGCTGGTCAAAATAGCGTAACGCCATGGCTGCCCTGTTCGACGCCTACATCATGGTGGACTGGAGCGCGGCCGCGAAGCCCGCGCTCGGCCCCAATTCGATCTGGATCGGGGTCCTGATGAAGGACGCCCGGCTGAAGCTGCAGTTCAAGGCAGTGAACATCGACACACGCCTGAAGGCGCGCGCGTTCATCGAGGACATGGTGGCGAAGCTCACCAAGCGCGGCGACAAGGTTCTGCTCGGGTTCGACTTCTCGCTCGGCTACCCGGCGGGCACCGCGAAGGCGCTCGGCCTCGACACCGCGAAGCAGGCGCCGTGGGCGGCGATGCATGCGCATCTTGCGACGCGCTACAAGGACAAGCCGGACAACAACTCGCGTCCGCGCTTCGCGATTGCGGCCGGCCTCAACTACACGATCTCGAAGGGTCCGTTCCCGTTCTGGGGTACGCCGCCAGCCGACAAGGCGACGACCCTGTCGACGACAAGACCCGAGTTCACGCCCGACAAGCCGCTCGCCGAATATCGTCTCGCCGAGCAGCATCTGCGGTCGGTTCCGGGCGCGTCGCCGAAATCGTGCTGGCAACTTTACGGTGCAGGATCGGTCGGCAGCCAGAGCCTCACCGGCATCCCCCATGTGCACGCCCTCCGGCAGGCCTGGCCGAATGCCCGCGTGTGGCCCTTCGAGCTGGGCGAAGGCGGCCCGGTTACCGCGGAAATGCTGGACGGAATCGATGTCGTGATCGCGGAAATCTACCCCTCGCTGGTCAAGCCGAAGCCTGAACCGGGCGAGGTCACTGACGAGGCCCAGGTCCGCCAGATTGCCCGCCACTACGCTGATCTGGACGAGAAAAACGCACTGGGAGCGACTTTTTCCACAGGCAAATCGCGTTCTGAGGAACAGATCGCGGTGATTATAGGCGAAGAGGGCTGGATTCTGGGCGTTTAGCCCGTGTCTACTAGGCTTCCGGCGTATCCATCGGTTTCGAATCGTGGGTAAGTCGCCCCAATGGCGATTACTCGTCATTTTAATCTAGAGGAGAACCCCTATGAACAAGGGTGAACTGACCAAAGCAGTGGCCACCGCTTGCGGCATGTCGCAGAGCGACGCCGGCAAGGCCGTTGACGCTGTTTTCGACACCATCGCAGGCTCTGTCAAAGGTCGCGAACAGGTTGCAATCGCTGGTTTCGGCACGTTCGTCGCCAAGACGCGCAATGCCCGTGAAGGCCGTAACCCGGCAACCAAGGAAGTGATCAAGATTCCAGAGAAAACCTCGGTGGCGTTCAAGCCTGCCTCGGTCCTCAAGGACATCTAGGCCTCCTGCCCCTTCAGTGGGGTATGAAGACGGTTCCGGCGGCGCGTTCCTTGATGGGGCGCGCCGCTTTCCATTCCAGCAATGCCACCTGCAACGTGCCGGCCACGAACACACCCGCCATCGCGCCCTGCAGCACGCCTAGGGCGCCGCCGCCCTGCGTGATGCCGAGCCAGTAGCAGACCGGAATCATCACCGCGAAGAACGAGCCGACATGGATGATGGTCGGCAGCCAGACCATGCCCTGCGCCCGCAAGGCAAAGGACGCCGTGGCCTGCAGACCGTCAAAGATGGTCGCCAGCGCCGCGAGCCAGAGCAGCGCCGCAATCGCGGGCGCCAGCGCGACGCCGCCGATGACCGCGTCCTCGCGCACCAGCAGGCGAGAGATGGGCCCGGCAAACAGCGTGAGAAGGATACCCAGGACAAGGCCCATGGCAATCGTGGCGACGACGCCGAGCCGCCCGGCATTCTTCACTTCCTGTGTCTCGCCCCGGCCCATGGCTTCCGCCACGCGCACCGACGTGGCCGACGCAATGCCGAGATAGAACATGAAGCAGAGGCCCATCACCTGCACGGTGTAGCCATAGACGGAGTTGGCCGCGATCGAGATCCAGGTCGCGATCACGAAAGTGATGTTGAAGCCGCCCCACTCGGCGACATTGCTGATCGCCGTGCCGGTGCCGACTTCAAGCTGGCGCCGCGCTTCGCCGGCGTTCGCTGCGGGCGAGCGCCGGAATCCCGGGGTGAGGCGTGCCACGAGGATCAGCATGACGATGACGATCAGCCAGCGCGTGATCGTCGTGGCCCAGGCCACGCCCTCGGCGCCCATCTGCGGCATGTCCCACCAGCCGCCGACAAAGGCGAGGTTGAGGAACAGGTTCAGCACAACGCCTGCGTACATCACGATGGTGACCAGCAGCGGCCGGCGCAGCGCTTCGAGATAATAGCTGCACGCCTGGCTGAGCATGTGGCCCATCAGGCCGAAAGCCAGGATGCGCGTGACCGAGGCGGTTTCCGCTGCGACGACTTCCGGCGGCGCATCGATCCCGGCGGCCTCGCTGGGCGGCGCAATGGAGACGAACACCCAGTGGAAGAAGGATGACGCGGTTGGAACGAGCAGCAGGGTCAGCGCGCCGCCAAGCAGCGCGCCCCAGAGAAGCCCGCGCCGGAAGATCCGGCCGGAATCCTTCTCCCGGCCAACGCCGAGCAGTTCGGAGGTCAGCACCTGCACGCCCAGCAGGATGCCGAGGCCGAGGCCGAGCGATATACCCATCGGCAGCCAGGCATTCAGTACATAGGCCAGTTCGCCCGGCGCATACTGGCCGAGCACGATGGCGTCCGTCACGCCCATCAGCATCATCGCCATCCGGCTGATGGCGATGGGCACCGACAGGCGCATCAGGTCCGCAATATCCGAAGGCCTGGCCCAGGCGGGCAGCCGCGACGTCGTCATGTCTGCCCTCCCCTTGTGATTATCCGGCCTTATGTTTGGCCAGCTTCTGAGCAGCCGGGCCCTATGCCTCAACCCGCCCTTTCGGGCAAGTCTGGACCCGGGGGCAGCCCTATCCCAGCTCGAACAGGCGGTGCTTTCACGAGAGCGAAGATGGTCGACGTTTGTTCGGCCGGGAGGGCAATTGCTGACCCTGTTCAGGGAATGACACCCAAGGTATGCCAAGGCTGCTCTGCGGGAGTTATCGATGCCGGATACTGAAACGATTGGGGCCTTCGCGATCGTGCCCAGCAACGATCTCGCCTCTGCCATTCCATTTTGGGAACGGCTGGGATTCTCGCGCACGGGCGGCGAAGATCACTACGTCATCATGGAAGGCTGGGGCTGTGAAGTTCACCTGACGCAGGCGGGCGGCGGCGCCTGGCGCGTTCCGGCCGAGAACAATCCCTTTGGCGTATTCATTCGCACCCCGCAGGTCGAAGAGATCGCGGCCCGTGTCGATGACCTCGTGATCCGGCCGGGCGGCGTGCTGCGCCATCGCGAATGGGGCATGTACGAAGTGGGCATCGCCGGGCCGGACAACCTCCTGGTCCGGATCGGATGGCCGTCCTCGCTCATCAAAGCCGGCTAAGCTGAACGCGGCTTCAGGACGCGCCGGCCTGTTTTGCGCGGCCGCGCTCCGTCCCTACCCCGCCTTGCGGGCGTCCGCGCCGCCGGCTTCCACCGCTTGCAGCTTTTCGGCCACGAGGAAGGCGAGTTCCAGCGCCTGCTCGCCGTTGAGGCGCGGGTCGCAGTGGGTGTGGTAGCGGCTCGAGAGGTCTTCTTCCGAGATCGCCTGCGCGCCGCCGATACATTCGGTGACGTTCTGGCCGGTCATCTCGAAGTGGACGCCGCCCGGATAGCAGCCCTCCGCCGGCAGGATGTCGATGAACTGGCGCACTTCGCTCAGTACACGGTCGACGGGGCGCGTCTTGAAGCCAGTGCCGGTTTTCAGCGTGTTGCCGTGCATCGGATCGCACGACCAGACCACCGTGCGGCCGGATTTCTTCACGGCGCGCGCGAGCGGCGGCAGACCCTTGGCCACGCCGTCGGAGCCGAAGCGCGAGATCAACGTGATGCGGCCAGGCTCGTCGGCTGGGTTCAGCGTCTCGATCAGGCGGATCAATTCGTCCGTACCCATACCAGGTCCGCACTTGATGCCGATTGGGTTCCTGATACCCTTGCAGAAGTTGACGTGCGCATGGTCGATCTGCCGGGTGCGGTGGCCGATCCACAGCATGTGGGCGGAGGTGTCGTACCAGTCGCCGCTGGTGGAATCGATGCGCGTCATCGCCTCTTCATAGCCGAGCAGCAGCGCTTCGTGGCTCGTATAGAACTCCACCTGCGACATCTGCGGCACGGTCTCGGCGTTGAGGCCGACGGCCTGCATGAAGCGCAGCGAGGCGGAAATCTGGTCCGCCAGTTTCTGGTAGCGCTCACCCTGCGGGGAGCGGTCGACGAAGCCGAGCATCCAGCGCTGCACGTTGGCAAGGCTGGCATAGCCACCCTGGCTGAAGGCGCGCAGCAGGTTCAGCGTCGCGGCCGATTGCGAATAGGCCTGCACCAGGCGTTCCGGATCCGGCGTGCGGCTTTCCGGCGTGAACTCCATGCCGTTGATATTGTCGCCCTTGTAGGACGACAGCGTCACGCCGTTCTGGGTCTCGGTGTCTTCCGAGC
>JBBSAZ010000159.1:0-4515 GCA_038251755.1 Caulobacterales bacterium | reverse complement strand
GAACACCGGCCACGATGGCTCGATGGGCACGCTGCACGCCAACTCTGCGCGTGAAGCCCTGAGCCGTGTCGAATCCATGATCACGATGGGCGGCTTTGCACTGCCGGCAAAAACCATCCGTGAAATGATCGTCGGCTCGATTGACGTGGTTGTCCAGGCGTCGCGCCTGCGCGATGGCTCTCGCCGCATCATGGGTATCACCGAGGTGCTCGGCCTTGAGGGCGATACCATCGTACTTCAGGATATCCTGAAGTACGAGATTGAAGGCGAAGACGACGATGGCAAGATCATCGGCCGCCACCGCGGTATGGGCATCGGGCGCCCTCGCTTCTGGGAGCGCGCGGCCTACTACAACATGGAGCGGGAACTGGCTGAAGCGCTCGACTCGCTGAACAACGCCTGATGAGCAGCACACTGATCATCGTGTTCGTCGCAGTGCTCGCCTTCGCGGCGATCGCCGGCATTGGCTTCACATTCACCTCCGGGCAGGACGACGCGGCCAAGAAACGGGCGCGTGAAATCGGAACAGGGCGCGCGCCGCAAGTCTCCAAGGCCGCCAGCAAGGCTACTGACGACACGGCAAAACGTCGCGCCAAGACCCAGGAAATGCTCGACAACCTGCGCAAGCAGGACAAGGCGCGTAAAAAGTCGGAATCTCAGGATATCGCTTCAAAGCTGACACAGGCTGGGCTCGAATTGCCTGTGCCGATGTTCTGGATCATCTCCGCCATCACCGGCGTCGTCTGCGCCGCTGCCGTCTGGATGTCCGGCGCTGATGGCCTCGTCATCAGCGGTATCAGTTTCAAGAGCCGGCCGGTACTCTGCGCTGCGGCCTTCTTCGCGGGCACGTTCGGGCTACCGAACTTTGTGCTGAATACGATGATCAAGGGCCGCCACAAGAAGATGATCAACCAGTTTGCCGATGCGCTGGATGTCATCGTGCGCGGCGTGAAAACCGGCCTGCCTCTGAACGAGTGTATCCGGATCATTGCAAAAGAAAGCCCTGAGCCGCTGCGCAAGGAATTTCTCACCTTTGCCGACAATCTCTCGATGGGCTCCGGTCTTGACCGGGCGCTTGGCCATCTGTACAAACGCATGCCGCTGCAGGAAGTGAACTTCTTCGCCATCGTGCTGATAATCCAGTCTAAGGCAGGCGGCAACCTCTCCGAGGCACTCGGAAACCTTTCCACTGTCATCCGCTCACGGAAGATGATGCGAGAGAAGGTCAATGCGCTCTCCTCGGAAGCGAAGGCTTCCGGCATGATCATTGGCTCGCTGCCGTTTGCCGTGGGTACGATGGTGTTCATGACGACGCCTGACTACATCATGGAACTCTTCCTGACCGAAACAGGACATGTCATTCTCGTCCTGGCCGCGGTCATGATGGGTCTCGGCATCACCGTGATGCGCAACATGATCAACTTCGACATGTAGAGGCAGACGGCGATGTACGAGTTCCTTCTGTCTTTCTCCAGGCCCGAAACGCTGGCGGCTTACCTTGTTGCTGGCGCTGTGTTCGGTACACTGATGACCATTCTATTGCCCTACCTTCAGGGCAACAAGCTCGAAACGCGCCTGAAGGCCGTCGCCAGCCAGCGCGAGCGCCTGCGCAAGCAAAGCCGCGCGGCGCTCGAAAAAAAGGGCCTGCGCCGCAAGGACGACTCGGTTGTCGGCAACATTTCGTCGAAGCTGAACCTCGCCAAGGCGCTGGAAGATCCGAACGTCATCAAGCTGATGAACCAGGCGGGCATGCGCGGCCCCGGTCCGATTTCGGCCTTTTACTTCGCGCGCATGGCGCTGCCTTTCGTCGGCGCGCTCGGGGCGTTCTTCTACATATTCTACGTCAATGACCATGGCCTCAACACGGTCATGAAATACGGTTCGCTGGCCTTCGGCGCCGCGGCCGGTTTCTATGCGCCCAACATCTACATCTCCAACATCGCGCAGAAACGTCAGAAATCCCTGATGCGGGCCTTCCCGGACTCACTGGACATGCTGCTGATCTGCGTCGAAGCCGGCATGTCGATCGAGATGGGCTTCAACAAGGTCAGCCAGGAAATCGGTACTGCGTCGCCGGAACTCGCGGAAGAGTTCGGCATCACGGTGGCGGAATTGTCCTATCTGCCAGACCGTCGCCAGGCCTACGAAAACCTCGCCATCCGTACGGGCCATGAAGGCGTGAAAGCGGTCTGTATGGCGCTCGGCCAGGCGGAGCGGTACGGCACGCCTCTCGGCGACGCGCTGCGCCTGATGGCCCGGGAAAACCGTGAGATGCGGATGTCGGAAGCAGAGAAGAAGGCAGCTGCGCTGCCCGCCCAGTTGACGGTTCCGATGATCCTGTTCTTCCTGCCGGTTCTCTTCCTCGTCGTGCTCGGCCCAGCCTATATCAAGTACGAAAAGATGCAGGGCGAGAATGAAGTTGCGCCTCAGGTTGCTTCGCCGACCTGAGGCGGGCCGCGCGGTCGGAACGCCGGCAGGGCTTTCCCCGCGTGCAGCGGGCCGCTAGACCCGGCGCATGAGTCTCATGCCCCTCGCAACAGCCACGCTTGCCCGCTTCGGTCTCCAGACCGGCGCGCCCGGCGCACTCGCCTGCCGCACACCACTCACCGGCGACGTCCTCACGCATCTGCCTTTGCATTTGCCCGAAGCGGTTGAAGCCGCGCTCGCCGGTGCAGCATCGGCCTTCGCCCTCTGGCGTGATGTGCCGGCGCCGAGACGCGGCGAACTCGTCCGCCTGCTCGGCGAGGAATTGCGCCATGCGAAAGATGATCTAGCCACCCTCGTGACGCTGGAGGCCGGCAAGATTCCGGCGGAAGCGATGGGGGAAGTGCAGGAGATGATCGATATCTGCGACTTCGCGGTCGGCCTTTCGCGCCAGCTGCACGGGCTGACGATTGCGTCCGAGCGCCCCGGTCACCGGATGATGGAAACCTGGCACCCGGCAGGCGTGACGGCCGTTATTACGGCCTTCAATTTCCCGGTGGCGGTCTGGGCGTGGAACGCTGCACTGGCGTTGATCTGCGGGAACCCGGTCATCTGGAAGCCATCCGAGAAAACGCCGCTGACAGCGCTGGCGGTGATGGCTGTCTTTGGGCGTGCGATACGTCAGTTTGGCGATGCACCGGAAGGACTTGCAGCTTGCCTCATCGGCGGCCCGGAAACCGGCGCAACCCTCGCGGGGGATCCGCGCGTTGCCGTTGTTTCCGCCACCGGTTCGACACGGATGGGCCGCGCAGTCGCGCCCGTTGTCGCGGCGCGTTTCGGCAAGACGATCCTGGAACTCGGCGGTAACAATGCTGCCATTGTCTGTCCGTCTGCGGATATTGATCTGGCATTGCGCGCCATTGCGTTCTCCGCGCTCGGCACTGCGGGTCAGCGCTGCACCACCATGCGGCGCCTGTTCGTTCACGCCTCCGTCGCGGACGAGCTGATCCCGCGCCTTCGGGCAGCCTGGGCTTCGGCGAAGGTCGGCAACCCTATGTCACCCGGCGTGCTGGTCGGCCCGCTGATCGATGCTGCGGCGGGGCAGGCAATGACGTCGGCGCTGGCCGAAGCGAAAGCAGCTGGCGGCGAAGTTTTCGGCGGCGAACCTGTCGATGACGGCGGCGGTGTCTACCGGCGGCCCGCGCTCGCCCTGATGCCTGGGCAGACCGGCCCGGTCCTGCGCGAGACCTTCGCGCCGATCCTCTATGTGATGCGCTATACCGATCTGGGTGAGGCCATCGCCCTCAACAACGCCGCCGCCGCCGGCCTGTCCTCGTCCATCTTCACGACAGACCTTCGCGAAGCGGAGCGTTTCCTCGCAGCGTCTGGCTCTGATTGCGGGATTGCCAACGTCAATATCGGCACGTCCGGTGCGGAGATCGGCGGGGCATTCGGGGGAGAGAAGGAAACCGGCGGTGGTCGCGAGTCGGGGTCGGATGCCTGGAGAGGCTACATGCGCCGGGCGACCAACACGATCAATTACTCGAGCCAGCTGCCGTTGGCGCAGGGTATTCGGTTCGACGCCTAGTTGCGCGGGCGCAGCACCCGCTTCGGCGCTTCGCTCTCGGCGGCGTCTTCTACGCGCGTCACTGGCCCGGCCAGCGGCATCTCGGCTTGCGTGACGGCTTCGGCGACACGCACCGGCGCGGGCGTCTCGCTGAGCGCGTCCCAGCTGCGCGCAGGCTGGATGAGCCCCTGCAGCAAGGCGACGTTCTGGTTGACGACCTGTTCGGGCGCTGCGACGCCGCTCACCGTTTTCATATCTTCAAACTTGCCTTGCAGGCCAAGCACCAGCGCAAGGTTCTCGGTCACGCGGGCGCCCGCATCGGCGTTCGCCGCCGCCTGGCGCAGCTTCGCTTCAGCGCCCGGCAGATCACCGGAGAGCACCAGAGAGAGTCCGTAATTGGTCAGCGTGGTTGTGCGGAATGGCTCGAGTTCCAGCGCTTTCTGGTAAGCCGTCTGCGCCAGCCCGTGCTGGCCTTCACGGTCAAACGTCGTGCCAAGCGCGGCCCAGGTTTCAGCCCGTTCTGG
>JBBSAZ010000158.1:0-4559 GCA_038251755.1 Caulobacterales bacterium | reverse complement strand
TATTCGACTACACTCTCCGTATGCGGACTGGCCTTGTAGGCGCGCAGGAAGAGAAGGTCGGTATCCGAAGACGGCGCCATGACGCCCCGGCCATAGCCGCCGGTGGCGACAATCGCGAGGCGTTCGGCTTCGGTCGGGTTCGAGGCGCGGTGGACGTGGGTGACGGTGAAGTCATAGAGCGCGTGGATCACCTCGTCCTGTACGGCGGCGAGAAGGCGCGCGGTGTCCAGCCCGTCGGCCCCCTGCTGCAGGCGTTCCTGCGCGATCAGGCGGCCCCGGAACATCGCACCGTGCAGCAGGTTCAGCGCCTGCTTTCGGGCGACCTGCGGCGTGCTCATGTTGTCGAGGGCGGCGGCGGTCAGCTTCACACGCAGGGCGCGGCCGTCGATGATGTCGGCAATGCGCCATTTGCCCGGCCGGCGGGACACCGGGGTGCGGGTGGTCTGGTTGAGCAGCGTGGGCGGGCTTTTGGGCGGGGATGTCATCAAGGCTCAGGATAGCAGGTTTGCGGGCGCCGCCTATGGGCTGAGGGCCGCACTAGCCGACAATCGTGTGCACGCGGTTGAACCAGAGGGGCGAATTTGCGAGGTCGATGAAGTTGCGTTCGTCTTCCAGCAGTTCGCGGGCGGCATCGGCCGCGCCGGGGTTCCGGCCGGCGGCGGCCATGGCCGCTTCGCTCTCGAACCAGATTTCGGCGATGCCGTCATAGGGATCCGGCGCGTTCCGGGAGGCCTGGATGCCGGCGTTCAGGGCGTCAAAGCCGGTGTGGACCTGCTCATATTTCACGATGCCCAGCGTCGCTGCGCGGGCGGCCACCAGAGGGGCGTGCGTTTCGCGCCAATAGAGCTGGAACTCCTCACGGCTGAGATGTGGCAGGCGGCGCAGGCAGAAGGTGAGCTTGATCATGGCGCGAGGCTAAGGCGCCCGGCCTGGCCTGTCCAGATTGACCCCGGGGCTCGCCGGGTTGCACGTGCCGCGCCATATTGGGACATCGGTAAGGAGACGGGCGATGGGCGGAAGTTTCACGAAGGAAATCATGCGCTGGTTGCACATCACCGGCGGCATGATCCTGTTTGCCTATGTCTATACGCCGCTGGTGGAGAACCCGTTCTTCGCCGACACGACGAAGTACGTGATTTTCCCCGGCCTCGCGCTGACCGGCCTCGCAATGTGGCAGTGGCCGATCTTTCGCAGCCTCTTCCGCAAGAAGGATTAGAGCAGGTCCCCGCCCGCTGCCGCCGCGGTCGTGCCATCCTTCTTGAAAGCGCGGATGACGTTCTTGCCGGTGATCCACTTGTGGACCTCGTCCGGACCGTCAACGAGGCGCTGGGAGCGGATGTGCGTGTACCAGGCGGCGAGCGGGGTATCGAGCGTATAGCCGAGCGCGCCGTGCAGCTGGATGGCAGTGTCGACCACATCATGCACCATATTGGCGAGGTAGACCTTGGCGATGCCGTTCTCCTGCCGGATGTCCATGCCGTTCTCGGCCTTGTAGGCGATGTGCATCAGCATCAGGCGGGCGATGTAGATCTTGCTGGCGCAGTCCGCGAGCATGAACTGCACGCCCTGGCGATCCTCCAGGCCTTTGCCGAAGGTCGTGCGCTTGGTGACATGTTCCGTAGCCAGATCAAGTGCGCGCTGGGCCATGGCCACATTGTGCATGCCGTGGCGCAGGCGCCCATAGGCGAGCCGGTGCTGGCCCATGGCGAAGCCCATCCCTTCCCCGCCGAGCAGGTTTTCCTCCGGCACGATCAGGTTCTCGATCGCCACTTCGGCATGACCGCCGCCCATCTCGGTATAATGCTTGCCGTGTACGGCCATCGTCGGGATATCCCGAACGATGCGATAGCCGGGGTTCGGGAGCTCAACGATGAAGGTGGAGTATTGCTGGTGGCGCGGCGCTTCGGGGTTGGTCTTGGCCATCACGACGGCGATGTCGGCAGCGGTGGCGGCGCTGGAGAACCATTTCTCGCCGTTCAGCACATAGTTGCCCTTGCCGTCTTTCACGGCGGTCGTCTGCATGCCGGTCGCGTCGGCGCCGGCGGCCTTCTCGGTCATCGAATAACAGATGCGCTTGTCGCCGTTGAACAGCGGCTTGAGGTATTTCTCTTTCTGAAAGTCCGTGCCGTGGGCGAGCAGCGTCAGCATGGTCGCATCGTCCGGGCCCTGAGAATTCATCGACAGGGCGCCGAGATGGCTGTGGCCAAGTTCCATCTGCACCAGCGCATTGGCGAGGGGGCCGAGCCCCATACCGCCATGTTCTACCGGGATGAACGGGAGCCAAAGTCCCTGCTTGCGAGCCTTCGCGCGCAGCTCCTTGAGTACGGTCTTGTAGGCCTTGCCGCTCGCCATTTCCTTCTCGGCGGGAAGGCACTCGTTCTGCACCCAGAGGCGCACGCGCTCGCGCACTTCCTTGGCGTCGTCCGGAATCGTGAAATCGATGGCCATTCTTGTCTCTCCCTGTTCCTTTGACGGGAAGGCTAACCCTGAACCGGCAAGGGGCAAAGATTGCCTTCGCGTCAGGCCGGATAGTCGACGCGTTCGAGGAACAGTCCGTCCGAAGGCGCGACGGGGCCGCAGGCTGTGCGGTCTGCGGCGGCGAGGATTTCGGTCATCCATTCCGGCCGCTGGAAGCCGCGCCCGACTTCGACAAGGCTGCCCACCATCGAGCGGACCTGGCGGTGCAGGAAACTCTGCGCCGAGCAGGTGACTTCGACCCGGTCTCCGAGGCGGGCGACGTCCAGACGGTCCAGCGTCTTCACGGGGCTCGCCGCCTGGCAGGCGGTGTCTCGGAAGGTGGTGAAGTCATGATTGCCGAGGAGCAATTGCGCGGCGGTGTGCATCGCGGCGGCGTCCAGCTTTGATGCGACGCGCCAGGCCAGGCCGCGCTCCAGCGTGAGATCGGCGCGGCGGTTGAGGATGACATAGCGGTAGTGCCGCGCGGCGGCGCTGAAACGGGCGTGAAAATCCTCGTTCACGGCGTCCGCTTTCAACACGGCGATGGCATGCGGGCGCAGATGGAAGTTCATCGCGTCGGCGACCTTGTCCGGCCGGTCCTGCGCGAGGTCCATGTGGGCGACCTGCCCGGTCGCGTGCACGCCCGCATCGGTACGCCCGGCGCCGATCACCTCGACAGGTGCCCCGTCAAGTTTGGCGGCGGCGTCTTCAAGCGCGCCCTGAACGGTGGGGATGCCGGGCAGCTTCATCCAGCCCTGGTAAGGGCCGCCATGGTATTCGATCAGGAGCTTGTAGCGCGGCATGACTTGGCGCTGCCAGCCCGGGGCGGTTTGGTCAACCGGGCTCGCCCGAGTGGCGCAGCTTCAGCCAGATGATCGAGGCGCACATCAGGAGCGACACACCATTCCAGAAGATGATGCTGGGGGCGCCTTCAAGCCAGCCATACACACCCCACAGGACCCCGCCGGTCATCGCGAAAAGGTAGGTCACAAGCGACACGTCGCGCGCCTGCCGGGTCTGGATGATCTTGAGCGCCTGCGGGGCGGCAGCGAAGGTGCCGAAGAACCCGGCGATGAGCCCGAGAAGTTCGATGGGCGAGATCTGCATGGAGATGGCCTTTCAGCCTGAGAATGCCTTGGGATAGGTGAGCGTTCCGGAAGCGGGGCCACCGGGGGCAAGGCGGATGGCCATGAAGTGCGGCCCGGACCAGGGCGCTGTGAAGGGCTTGGCAATTTCGGCCTCGAAGCCGAACTTCGGATAGTAGCCAGCGTGGCCGAGGACGAAGACGGTTGTCTCGCCGAGCATGTCGAGTTCCTCAAGGCCGGTGCGGATCAGGTAGCTGCCAATGCCTGCGCGCTGGCGGCCTGGCTGCGCGCTCATCGGCCCGAGGCCGGCGGCGAGCGGCTTTCCGTCGATCAGGATACGGAAGAATTCGATATGGCCGGCGATGGTGTCGTCGCCGGCGACCGCGACGAGGGAGACGAGGCTGTCACCGTCCGCCTGCAACTGGCGAATGATGCGGGCTTCGTTCGGCCCGCCGAATGCGGCATTATTCAGAGCGGCGATGGCATCGAGGTCTTCGGGCCGGGCGGCGCGGGTCCAGAAGTCGATCATGTTAGAAGGGTGCCAGGGGCGAGCGGCGTGCCCGCAAGGAAGTCCCGTGCGTCCAGCGGCTTGCCGCCCGGCTTCTGGAGTTTGAGGAGGCGCACGGCGCGGCCATCGCCGCAGGCGACAACGAGTTGGTCGTCTAGAAGCGTTCCGGGCGGCGCGGGGTTCCAAAGGTTAGTCAGCTCACTGAACAGAAGTTTCAGGCGGACAGGCCCTTGCCCGAGGTCCGCTTCGCACCAAGCGCCGGGCGCGGGGGCGAGGCCGCGAATCTGGCAGTCCACTTCGGTAGCAGGCTTTGACCAGTCGAGGCGCTGGTCATCCGCCGTGATCTTGGCGGCGTAGGTCATGCCGTCCTCGATTTGCGGAACGGGCTTCAGGCTGCCATCGGCGAGGTCGGCCAGGGCGCGGGGGGCAAGCTCTGCAGCGAGACGGGCGAGCCGGTCATGCAGCGTGCCGGCGGTATCCTCAGGCGTGATCGGTGTACGGACGGAGGC
>JBBSAZ010000157.1:0-4563 GCA_038251755.1 Caulobacterales bacterium | reverse complement strand
GCCAAGGGCGTCACCATCATCGATGATGGCTCGATCGATGCGCGGCGCGGATCGCTCTCCTTCGACGATGAAGGCACGCCGACACAGCGCACCGTGCTGATCGAGGACGGCATCCTCAAGGGCTACATGCAGGACCGCATGAACGCCCGCCTGATGGGCATGCAGCCCACCGGCAATGGCCGCCGCGAAAGCTACGAATCCCAGACCATGCCGCGCATGACCAATACCGTGATGCTAGGCGGCAAAGACGACCCGCAAGAAATTGTCGCCTCGATCAAGCGCGGCCTCTGGGCCGTCGATTTCGGCGGGGGTCAGGTCGACATCACGTCCGGCAACTTCGTGTTCCAGTGCACCGAGGCCTACCTGGTCGAGAACGGCAAGATTATCGCGCCCGTCAAGAACGCCACCCTGATCGGCCACGGCCCTACGGCCCTTTCCGACGTGACGATGATCGGCAACGATTTCGCCATGGATGACGGCGTCGGCGTCTGCGGCAAGGCCGGACAGTCGGTCCCGGTCGGCGTCGGCCAGCCCACGCTGAAAGTCGGCTCACTGACGGTCGGCGGCGCGGGCTAGAAGCTCAATAAATATCTTGCGTGCTGCAAGTAGTGAGCTCAAGTGAGGCTGGCATCGCAACTCCCGGAACGTTGTATTCCATAGGGTAAACGATGTTGCCGCGCCGGACGGCAACGCCATTTCGGCGCGCCGGGCTGAAGCGCGCCCGGCCGACAGCTTCGCGAGCCGACTGACAGAAAGCGGCGTGCGAACACGAAGGTTGGATTTCGACGGGCAACCCGAACGCATTCACTGCGAACCGGACCTCGCAATAGCCGGGCACCCGAAAAACTGCCGCTATCAAGGGATATATTGCTTTCGGAGACTCAAGGACCTGTACGTCCACGTCGAACGGCACATCATCCTCGTCAGCCCGGGCCGTCCCGCTCCAGAGCACGAGTACCGCAATCAAGGCCGCGAGAACCTTGCCTGGCAAACCTGATGACATGCTTCCGCCCCGCAACCTTCACTTGGAACATATACTCCCGAAGGTAAACGGGCAACGGGGCGAAAACCGTCATCGTGCAGACAAATGTTTTCCGCCGCTGCGCGCGAAGTGTCGGCGGATTTCAAAGCCGCGTCACGACCAGGCGCAGCGATCCGTCAAACGCAGGCTGGGTGCGCTGGTGCCCATGGGCGGCGTCCCACGCGCCGGAGTCCAGATCAGCCTTCAGCCGCCGCACAATGTCGGCCTCAAGGTCCGGGCCGAGGAATGACCAGAGCGACTGCGCCGCCCGCACCGCCGGATCGAGGAAGCGTTCCGGCCGGCCGTAGAAAGCCTCGTTGAACCCGTCCGTGCAGTCGAACGGCACGGGCACGGTCTCGAACGAGGTGTCTGGCCCCAGCAACGCAGCGAGGCGGGAAAACGCCGGCATCCGCTTGCGCTCGGCATTGGCCTGCGGCGGCAGGTATCCATAAAACCAGAAGGACGCGATCCGGGCGGGATCAAACGTCAGGATGACGATGCGCCGGCGCGCCACGCGTTTCAGTTCGGCAATCCCGCGCTCAAGATCCGGCCACTGATGAATTGTCAGCGAGGCCATCACCGCGTCGAACGATTTGTCGCCGAACGGAAGGGCCTCGGCGGTGCCGATCACGCAGGGCGCGGCGCCCGCCGGGCGCTCGGCCCGCTGCGCCGCTGAGGGCTCCAGCGCCACAACCGTCCGGTCTGCCGGCTCGTAGTTGCCTGAGCCCGCCCCGACATTCAGCACGGTCCTCGCCTCACCGAGGGCAACCCGGACCTGCTCCGCAATCCGCGGATCCGCCTGCCGCATCGCGGCGTAGCGAAGGCCCGGCTGGTCATAATCGAAATCGCCCGCAGGTTTTCCCGGTTCCTGCGTCAAGGGCTACTCCGCGGCGCCCCGTGCCGCTTCGGCTTCCAGCGCAGATTTGCTGGCGAGGCGACCGGCTTTTCCGTGGCCGAGATACTTCAGCAGGAAGCTGCCCGCGCCGAGCAGGATGCCGAGGATGATCGCCACCACGCCGAGGCTCCAGAACACGTCCGAATAGGTCGCGAGCGCCTTGCCGGGGTCGAGCACCTGCCCGGCTACCGTATCGCTCGCAGTGAACTGCGCGATGAGGCCCGCCACATATTGTGCAAAGGCAGACGACAGAAACCAGCCCGCCATCATGAAGCTGACAACCGCTGCCGGTGACAGCTTGGTGATCATCGAGAGACCAACCGGAGACAGGCACAGCTCGCCGGTCGTGTGCAGCAGGTAGGCCAGGACAAGGAAGACCAACGGTACGCGGTAGCTTTCATCCGCGAACTGAACACCCCAGACCAGGACCCAGAAGCCGAGCCCGACCTGAACAAGCGCCAGCGCAAACTTCAGCGCCGTGTTGGGGTCCGCCTTGCGTGCGCCGAGCCAGGCCCAGAGCGCGGCGAAGACCGGCGCGAACAGCAGGATGAAACCTGAGTTGAAGCTCTGCGTCTGCGCAGCTTCCACCGTCATGAAGCCATCATTCGGCAATTGCGTGCTGCGCTCGGCAAACTGGTTGAGCGACGAACCGCCCTGCTCGAACAGTGACCAGAACACAACCGACATGAAGATCAGGAACAGCGCGAGGATCAGTTCCTGGATTTCGCGCAGGTTGCACTTCGTCACCATGTAATAAATCAGGTAGCCACCGAACAGCGTCAGGCCGCTCATCAGCGTCAGGAAGGTGAATTGCGGTGTCTGCAGCAGGAACCAGACCGCAGCGACGCCCGGAATGGCGAGCAGGTAAAGCAGCCACTCGAACGAAACCGGACCGAATTTCTTTGCCAGCAATTCGGGGTTCGGCGGCGCGCCGACATGGTCCGGCAGCTGGCGCTCGCCGGCGCTCCAGAAGGCCAGCCGCTGGCGCGTGAACACGAGCCAGCCAAGGGCCATGCCCACAGCCGCAAGGCCGAAGCCTGCCCACCAGCCAACCGTCTGGCCAAGATATCCGCACAAGATGGCCGCCCAGAAGGCGCCGAGGTTGATGCCGTAATAATAGAGCGTGAAACCGGCGTCACGGCGTGGATCATTGTCTTCGTAGAGCTGGCCGACAATTGAGGAAATGTTGGCTTTCAGATAGCCGACGCCCACGACGATCAGCGCCAGAGCGAGGAACAGGATGTTCGTATACAGAGGATCGCGCACGGGTTCCGAGAGCGTCTCCATGACGTTCGGGATGACTGCGGGCATCGGGCTGCCGTCTTCGAGGCCGGTAAAGGTGATGCCGCCTTCATCGTTCACATTTGCGCGGCAGCCATCATGGCCTTCTTCACCGCCAAACAGGCAGCGCTGCGTACCGGTCTCGATGAAGACCTGACGCGACCCGCCGCGGCCTTCGACAGCCAGGTTATACTCGGCGCCATTCACCACCATCGTCTGCGTCGCCTGCGGGCCGTGGAGGCCCATCGTCAGGTGGCCCGCGACGAGCAGCAGCGCGCCGAAGGCGATAGCCTTGCGGTTGCCGAGGTACTTGTCTGCCAGGAAGCCGCCGAGCAGAGGCAGCAGGTACACAAGCGCCGTATAGGAGCCGTACTGGCCCTGCGCCGTGCGGTCATCAAACAGGAAGTGCTGGGTCAGGTAGAAGATCAGCAGGCCGCGCATGCCGTAAAAGGAGAAACGCTCCCACATCTCGGCGAAGAACAGGATGTGCAGGCCCTTGGGATGCTTCCGCATCTGGCTGAACACCGGGATGCAGGTCGCCAGCGTGATGAAGATGCCCAGAACGATAACCAGCATGAACGGCTCCCCAGCGCGCTAAGTGACACGGCCCGCCGGTGGCGTCCGGATTGTGTCAAAGGTTTGACCATGCCCCGGCGGAGGGCTCAAGGCGGTTTCTGCCGTTCCGGAAAATGCGCTTCACGCGCGAAAACAGTCCACACGTCCACAAGGCGAGTTGTGGACGGTTTATGGACTGGAAAACGGGCTCAATATGCCTCTTCCGCAAACACCTTGGTCAGGTCTTTTTTCCAGGGGCCGTGATAGCGCTGGAGGAGGCGTTCCGCCGGTGTGAGGCCCGAGGTGGCAATTTCGTCGAGGCCCGAGAGGAAGCCCGACTCGTCATCGCCGGCCGCCGACACCTTGCCCCGGTCGCGCAGTCCGGCGCGGGAGATCGCCAGCACTTCTTTCGCGAGATCCTGCATTGACCGCCCGCCCGGGATCGGCGTGCGCAGGCCGAGCGTGCGCACGCCCTGGCGCATCACCTCGCGCTCCGGCGCCGTCCAGTCCTTCACCAGGTCCCAGGCCGCATCGAGCGAAGACTGCGAATACAGGATGCCGGTCCAGAAGGCGGAGAAGGCGCAGAGCCGGTCCCAGGGGCCGGCGTCCGAGCCGCGCATCTCGAGGAAGCGCTTCAGGCGCACTTCCGGGAAGATGGTCGAGAGGTGATCGACAAAATCGTCCATCGCGGGGCGCTCACCCGGCAGGATCGCCAGCTTGCCGTCCATGAAATCGCGGAAGCTGAGGCCGCTCGCGTCGAGATACTGCCCGCCCCGGCGCACGAAATACATCGGCACGTCCAGCGCGTAGT
>JBBSAZ010000156.1:0-4636 GCA_038251755.1 Caulobacterales bacterium | reverse complement strand
GGCGCCCGACAAGGTCAAAGGCTTCGGCTCCGACGTTCCATCCTTCCTCAAGAAGCGCTGATCGCAAGACCACGCAGAATTAGTGCGAAGCCCATCCTGACGCCGGTCAGGGTGGGCTTGTTTGCGTCCAGGCAGGTCATCGGCCGGATTGACCTTTCGGCCGCATTGGGAGTTGATGCGCTGTGCAAAGAGAGGAATGCGGGATGCCTGTCATCGGAATCGGCGGCGTGTTCTTCCGCGCCAAGGACCCGGAAGCGCTGAGCGCCTGGTATGATGCGCATCTCGGCGTCGGGGCGGGTCATGACGGCACCGGCGCGAAGTCGTCCGAGAGCTGGTACTGGCAGACGCAGGCGGGCCCGGCGATCTTTGCGCCTTTCAAGGCGGCGACGGACTACTGGCCGGAAGGAAAGGCTTATATGCTGAATTTCCGGGTGACGGGGCTCAGCGCCCTGCTCGCGTCCCTGCGCGCTGCCGGCATCGAGGCCGAGACCCGCGCGGAATGGGACACGCCGGAGACCGGACGTTTTGCGCGTGTGCACGATCCGGAGGGAAATCCGATCGAGCTGTGGGAGCCGCCAGCAGGCAGCTAAAACAGAGGGCCTCTCCCCCGGGGGAGGGGCTTCGCCGGACGAGGATTTGCACTGCACATCCCCGGCGAAGCGAATCACGGACTCCGTGACTCTATCCCTACCGCCCGATCCCCGCCTTCGCGGGGATCACCGGATTTGGTTTGTTTACGGATTACTTCTTCATCCGGCCCTTGACCTGCTTGCGGTAATTGTCGCCGTAGGGCGGGCGCATCATGGCGAGGATCTCGTTATTGGTCTGGGTGTAGACCGCCTTCTTGTGGCTGAACTCGAGGAAGCCATCGCGGCCGTGATAGGCGCCCATGCCGGACGGGCCGACGCCGCCGAAGGGCAGGTCTTCCTGCGCGACATGGAAGACCACGTCGTTGACGGTGACGCCGCCGGAGGTCGTGTTGTTCAGCACGAAGTCTTTTTCGCTGGCATCGTCGCCGAAGTAATAGAGGCCCAGCGGGCGCGGATGGGCGTTGATATAGGCGACCGCGTCCTTGGCATCGTTGTAGGATTTGACCGGCAGGATGGGGCCGAAGATTTCGTCCTGCATCACCTTCATGTCGTCGGTCGGGTCGATGATCAGGGTGGGCGGAATCTTGTGGTGCGGCTGCTGGGCGAAGTTTTCGGATTTCGGGTTCAGAGTGATGACTTCGGCGCCCTTGCTGCGGGCGTCTTCGATATAGCCCTGGATACGGTCGAAGTGGCGCTGGTTCACGACGGAGGTGTAGTCGTCATTGTCCTTGAGGCCGGTGGGATACATCGTCTCGATGGCGCGGGTGGCGGCGCTGACGAATTCCTGCGTCTTGTCCTTCGGCACGAAGGCATAATCCGGCGCGAGGCAGATCTGGCCGGCGTTCAGCGTCTTGCCGGCCATGATGCGGCTGGCGGCCTTTTGCAGGTCGGCCGAGCGGCCGAGGATGACGGGGGACTTGCCGCCGAGTTCCAGCGTCAGTGGCACGAGATTGTCGGCGGCGGCGCGCATCACGTGATGGGCGACCGACGTCGCGCCGGTGAAGAGGATATGGTCGAACGCCAGCTTGGTGAACTCGGCGCCGATATCCGGGCCGCCGGTGACGACGACGACTTCCTCGGGCGTGTAGTATTTCGCGAAGAGTTCTTTCATCAGCTCGGATGTTGCCTCGGTGAATTCCGACGGCTTGATCATGCAGCGATTGCCGGCCGCGAACACGCCGGCGAGCGGCGTGAAGGTGAGGTTGACCGGGAAGTTCCAGGGGCTGATGACGCCGATGACGCCTTTCGGCTGGTATTGCAGTTCGGCCTTCGAGCCGAGCAGGCCGAGCGGGAACTCGACCTTGCGCTTCTCCGGCTGCATCCATTTCGCGACGTGTTTCTTGGCGTGCTTCAGCGCGCCGATGGAGCCGGCGATATCGGTGAGGTTCGACTGGTCTTTCGAGCGATGGCCAAAGTCTTTCGCCATCGCGTCGTTGAGCGCGTCGCCGTGGGTGGCCAGAAGGTCGATCGACTTGTCGAGCCATTCGATCCGTTTGGCGAGCGTCGGCGCGCCGAAGCGCAGGTGCGCGGCTTTCTGGCGGTCGAGCAAAGCGCGCATGCCAGAATTTTGGCCAGTGCCGGGGGTACCATCGAGGGCCATTGGAGTTCTCCGAAGTTGAGGTGCCACAGGGGCGTTTTCTGTTGTGAACACTGTAGCGTGCGTTCAGCGTTTGCGCCATGGGGGAGTGAAAGGCTTGCCCCTGCGTGAGGCTTTTCGTGGCCGGGGCAATCGGCTTAATTCGCGCTCAAACGACCACAAGGGAGCGTCAGCGATGGCCAAGTACGAGAAGATTTCCTACGAGCGCGACGGCGACATTGCGATCATCGCGTTCGACGATGACAAGACCCTGAACGCCTGCGGGGTGGATACGGCCATCGAGCTGCTGCACGCGTTTGAAGTGGCCGCAAAGGAAGCGCGCTGCACGATCCTGACCGGCAAGGGGCGCGGCTTCTGCTCCGGCGCGAACCTCGGCGGTATGGGCTCCGGCCCGGCGCTGGCGCATCCTGATTCGCCGCCGGACGCCGGCAAGGCGCTGGACGCGTTTTACAATCCGCTGGTCACCGCGATCCGCGAGCATCCGCATCCGGTGATCACCGCCGTGAACGGCGCGGCGGCCGGTGTCGGCTGCGCGATCGGCCTGATGGGCGACCTCGTGATTGCCGGCAAGAGCGCGTATTTCCTGCAGGCCTTCCGCCGCATCGGCCTCGTGCCGGATGGTGGCTCAAGCTACCTTCTGGCCAAGACAATCGGGCGCGTACGGGCCATGGAAATGGCACTTCTGGGTGAAAAACTCCCCGCCGAAACGGCGCTGCAATGGGGCCTGGTGAACCGTGTTGTCGAGGACACCAAGCTGATGGAAACGGCGAAGGAATTTGCGCAGAAACTGGCCACCGGACCGACGGTGGCCCTGTCGCTGGCACGACAGTGCATCTGGGACGCGTGCGATGACGATTTCGGCGCTGCGCTGCATAATGAACGGGTCGCCCAGCGCGATGCCGGACGCACGGAAGACTTCCGGGAAGGCGTCTCGGCCTTCCTCCAGAAGCGCCCGGCGGTGTTCAAAGGCAAGTAATCCCAGATTGCAGACCTGAAATATCGTTTCTCTTAAAGATTACGAAACCCATTTCGCAGTAAGTTTAACTCCGGATGGAAAACCGGGCTGGGCGCAATGGACTATCGACTTGTGCATTTCAATTGTGCGCGCCCGATGGGCAAGTTCGACTTCAGCAATGAATTCGTTCAGGTTTTCGTCGCGTTGCTGCCACGCATCTTCAAGGATGCGGACAGTTTCGAGGGGCTTTTGCATCACGATCACGGACTGCGCTGCCCGGACGGTAGCTGGCGGGGGCTGACGAATGCCTTCCCGTATCCGCCGGAATGGCGCGCACCCGAAATCGCGACGCTGGCTGTGTGGCGATCATTGGAAGACCTGAAAACCTTCAGCCATGCCGGGCGCACGCACCCGCCCGGCATGCGGCGCCTAGCCAATGAAATCGACCGCAGCGACGGGCCGGGCTTCGTCATGTGGTGGGCGCCGCAGGGCGAACGCTTCACGCTCGAGGATGGCTGGCAGCGGCTTGTGCACCTGCGGGCGAATGGCTCGACCGAGTTTGCCTTCTCGCTGGACCAGCCGGTGAAGCGGCCGGCGGTCGCTTAGGACTTTTTCTTCTTTGACCTGGGCACAGGCTTGGCCGCCGCCTTGGCTTTCGCTACCGCGAGCGCGCGCAGGGCCCACCCGCTTGCTTCGTCGGGATCGTCCATCGCGGAGGATGGCAGGCTGACATAGCCCATGTCGATCTCTTCGCCCGTGCTGGGCTTGATCCAGAGGAAGGGCGCGCTGCCTTGGGCTTCGAGGTCCGCGCGGAGGCGGGCGTCGGTCTTCAGGTAGACCGTGTCGTCGCCGAGCAGAGCGAACATCAGGCCGTCCTTGAAAACGCCGGCGCCGCCGAACATGCGCCGTATACTGACGATGCCCATCGGGGCGAGGAGTTCGGCGACGAATTCGTGGAACGGGTCGGGTGGCTTCGCCATAACTAGTTTGCCGGGAGACCCAGCCGGTAGACACCCTTGAACGTATCCGGATTCTCGACCGGCTTGCCTTTGCGGTAAATTGCGATGGCGCCTGCCTTGTGCAGGCGGATCGCCTCGGCGCGGACATCTTTCAGCACACGCACGAAGTTTTCCGGGCTGACGGCCTTGGCAGCGTCTTCCGGCGTGATCGTCTTGCCGGCGCCTTTCGCCAAAGTCAGTTCAAGTATCGCGTCGCGGACGGGGTTCTTCGGCGCGTCGCTCACCAGTCGATGGCCGAATAGACGAGTTGCTGGAATTGCATGCGCATCGGGTACGTCGAGGATGGCATCAGCTGTGTGGCCTGGATGGCGATCAGTTCCTCTTCAGGGTCGATCCAGAAGAAGGTGGAGGCGAGGCCGCCCCAGCTGAAGGTGCCGTCGCTGCCGGGCTGGTGGGTCTGCACGATGTCGGTGACGACCGAGCCGCCGAGGCCGAAGCCGACGCCGTCGGCCATCACTTCGGTGAAGGCCGAGCG
>JBBSAZ010000155.1:0-4658 GCA_038251755.1 Caulobacterales bacterium | reverse complement strand
TGACGATGTCGTCCAGCGCCGGCACGTTGTGCAGCACCAGCGTGTCTTCGCTCAGCAGACTGGCGACCATCAGCGGCAGGGCGGCGTTCTTGGCGCCGGAAATCGGGATGGTGCCGTTGAGGCGCGAGCCTCCGACGATGCGGATTCGATCCATGTGATGAGACGCCCCTGTTCGCCGCCGTCCCGGCGCGATTCAAGCCCGTTTAGACGAGGATTGCGGCCGACTCAAGGAACTGTCCGCCCCTGTCCCCTCGCCTTCTGCAGGATGGGGCGGAAGTACGCCGGTTCCGGCCTTTTCCGCGACCTTGCGACGGCGGAGGTTGGCCCGGAGCGCCTCGGCCAGGCGCTTTTCCCGCCGTTCCCTTGCCGCTTCCTTGCCGGCGATTCGCTTGTCATCGGACATGGCCGGTCCTGCGCTATCCGTTCGAAGAAGGCCCGTCCGGCCCTGAACGGTCCACGTCGATCTGGCGGGCGGTCTCGTCGTACCCGCGCCGGCTCGAGTAAAACATCAGGAACATCAGCCCAATCCCCACGATCAGGGAGAATATCGTCCCGAGGGCGAGGGCGATCCAGCCGCCCAGCGGCATCGAAAAGCCCACCTCGGAGAATACGGACCAGTTCCACCACACGATTCCGGCAAGCGCCGCCGCGGCGAGGAGAAGGATGAGAAAGGCTTTCACATCGACCGTCGGTGTTTCCCGGGGTGGTTCCTGGCTTGCCATATAGTGCCTGGCGCGCTTGAACGCCCGATATGCCTATGGCAGTAAGGCCGCGCCTGAAAGGGCTGCCGTAGCTCAGTGGTAGAGCACCCCCTTGGTAAGGGGGAGGTCCACAGTTCAATCCTGTGCGGCAGCACCAGAAATCCCAAAGGAAAACAAGGGTTAGCGCTAAGAGCACTCCCTTGTCCCCCACGGCTCGACCCTGAACGGGGCACGAACACCGAGACACACCTGGGGGAAAACTGGGGGACAGCGTTCCCGCGGCGTTCTAATCCCGGCGCCGAACCAACCGACAAAAAATCGCGCTGGCGTCGACCGCCTGACCCTGAAAAGCGAAACGCCGGCCTGTCGGGAAACAGTGCCGGCGCAGCGCAAGTAGCAAAAGAAACGTCTTCGCAGCACCTGAAATCTACCCGGAAATCCCGGGCGGAGGCAAGCGCAAAGACGACGTTTTTTGACGCCCGCTGGCAGGCGGAACGTGCCGTCTTCGTCCCGACGCCTAGCCTGTTGGGAGGCGCGCCGTGAGCCGCGCTCCTGGGAGTGGCAGACTGCCGAGCGCGACCGCGGCACTCTCGACGGCATCGCGCTCTACCGCGGCCGCGAGTGGATCGGCACGTCTTACGACCTGGGCTGTCGCTTCGCGGCGGAGCTGGCGGATGGAACGGACCTTGGGACCTTTCCGAATCGGCAAGCGGCTGAGGCTGCGATCCTTACCTCGCGGGTGCGGCGGTGAGCCCCGGCACCGAACCCCTTGCGCTGATGGCCTGCAAGGTAGTGATGCGCGCGGGCTTGCCGTCGAGCGCGAACGCCGTCGCCTCGGTCCTCCTCGATCGCTACAACTGGAAAAGCGGGCGGTGTGACCCCGGCTTCGCCAGCATCGCCAAGCTCGCCGGGGTGTCGCGGTCGGGTGTTCGCAAGGCCATCGACGCACTTGTCGGGGCGAAGCTGATCAAGGTCGTGACGCACGGCGGCGGCTCGGGGCGGAACCAGTACGACTTCGCCTGGGACGAAATCCGAGCCCGCGACGCTGCCTTTCAGGTGGCGATTGGGTATGCCCCAAACGGGGCACGGGGTATGCCCCAAACGGGGCACGGGGGTGTGCCCCAAACGGGGCACCAAACCCGTAGAACTAAACCCGATGAAGAAACCCGACGGCCAGAAGGCACACCGGACAGCGAGGCGGCACCGAACAAAAAGTTGCAGGCGGAAAGAGGCGCCTTTGCCAACGGCCAGCGGTCGATGCTGCTTCCGTTCAGCCGCGGAAAGGGGCTGAGCCGAAGCGATGCGGCCTACAACGCGATCGTCCTTCGATTGAGCGCAGCTCTTCGGCGTGACGGGTTGGAGGCTCAGACCACACCGAACCAGCTTCATGAGGCCGCCGAGGCCGAGCAAGCAACGCCGGGCTCAGGTCTCAGGGTTTTGCGGGCGGCTCTTCGGACCGCAAAGCTTTCAAGCTTGCGAGCCTCAGCATGAAGCCGTTTCGGCGCGGCCGAGCTCGTCGAGGGTGGTGGGTAGGGGGTTTAAATCCTCGAAAGCCGGGGTTTCCTGCAACCGCCGACTCCCCATTCAGAGGTTTTTTTCCTCGGCGCGGGTTTTTGGGTTCGGTTATGGGACGAGAACGTCAATGAATTCAACGGATAGCGACTGCAACACGGGCAAACCGAAGCCTTTGTTTTCGGGTGACGTTCCTCGCCCTCGCACAGCGCCGCGCTTCGTCAGCCGCCGCACTGGGGCGGCGCTCTTGGACCTTTCGAGCTCGGGCTTCGGGCAGTGGGTGAAGCGCGGGCTTTTGCCGCCGCCAGCCTCCGGTACCGGGCGCGATGAACCTCGCTGGGAGTGGGCGGAGATTGTCGCGTGGAGCGTCGCGCCGTTGTCATCAAGGGGATAGTCGCGCTCGAAAAGAAGGGCGTGAAACCGGCGGTGGACGACCCGGGCAATAGCCTGGACGCCGAGGCCCTTTCGCTGCTTGCGGACCTGGAGAGCGCGGCGCCGAAGCGGGCCGCATCGCCGGGGGCTCAGCTCGCCGCGTTTTTCCACGAACGTGATGTTATCGACCGGGCCCTTGCGATCGGCCGGATACGCCTGGCACAGGCCTACGCGGACCGCGTCCAGGCGATGCTCGACGCCGGCGCCGGCAACGACTGGCGCGAGCTCTTGCGCCAGACCGCTATCGTCGTTGCTCAGCTCCAGGAGCTCAATCGCCGCCGCCGCGATCTTCGCGCCACGCTGAGCGCCGGCGCCGGCGTTCCGATCCTGCCCTGCGATGGCTTCAGGCTTCTTGGCGTCGGCGAGCCGAGTTCCGATCGCGGGGCCGACGAGGCGAATCGATACCTCGAAGCTGCTGTCGCTGCGGGCATCATCACCAAGAGGGAACTCGACATATGAACGCAATTTTTAGCCCAGCAACCGCGCTGCGCTCGGCCCCACTTCGCGGTTTCCGCAACGAGGCGAAGGCCTTCGCCGCCGGCGCCTGGTTCATGGCGTTGAACGAGCACCCGGGGGCCGCGGCTTGGTGCAAGGAGAACGGGATCATCCTGACCCGCGCCCAGGCGGAAGGCGTCAACTCCGTCGGCGGCTTCCTGGTGCCGGACGAGATCATGCGGACGGTCATCGCCCTGCGCGAGCTGCGCGGCGTCTTCCGCGCCGCCGCCGATGTCACGCCGCTGACGCGGGACAACGCGACCGTGCCCAGGCGCACCTCGGGTTTGACCGCATACTTCTCGGCCGAGGCGGCGGCCCTGACCGAAAGTCAGAATGCTTTCGACAACGTGAACCTGACCACGAAAAAGTTGACCACGTTCACCCGGACTTCCTCGGAATTCGACGAGGATTCGGCGATCGATCTGGGCGAGTGGTTTCCGACAGAAATGGCGTACGCCTTCGCGTCGAAGGAAGACGACTGTGGCTTCAACGGCGACGGGTCATCGACCTATGGCGGGATCCGCGGCCTGACCCAGCTCTTCCTCGACCCTCGGCACAGTCATCTTGACGCGATACCCAAGACCACCTTGACCTTGTGATCGGCCGCCTTTCGCTCAGCTAGGACGCGCCGCAGCTCGGTTTGATCGCCGGACCGGAGGGCATCCGCCTCAGCTTTCCACGACTGAACGTGACGCCACCATGCCCCGCCCTCGGTGATGAGTTCGCGATGCCGCGCTGCGGCCAGCTTCGCCCGGAGGGATTCCTCGGTCTGGCGATTCCAACCACGAACCCGGAGATCGCCGACGTCATAGAGCTCATCGGCCTTGAGCCGCGCCATGCCGTAGGACATGACGTTGCGAGCATCGAAGAAAACTAGGGTGCCCCCGAGGTGTTCGCCGCGCAGCCGTCTGAAGGTGTGAAGCTTGCCAGAGAGGGTCTCAGCAGCGCGTAGCACCGCGACGCGGTGCTTCTTCTCGATTTTCTTCACGTCACGATAGACTCGAGCGCAAAGCTCGGCAGTCGTGAAAGCGTTGTTCGGCTCCGCCTTCACGGCGGCCATGATCGCCCGCTCGAGCTTGCCGATCCTGTTTCCCATAAGTGTTTCCATACCGTAAACCTTGACGGTTGGGAAACACTTGGAAACCGCGCTTCAGCCGGCGGACCCGCTAAGCTGGGTCTCCTGGCTCGGAGTCTTCCTCCGCGCCTCAGCGTTGATGGCTATGAACCCGGAAGATCGGCGATCAATATACGAGACGCGTGGGCTGCTGTCGGTCTAGTGCCGCCGGCGCACGATTTTCCCGTGCAAAACCCCAGCGGCGTACGTCAAACGGGCGGTCCTACCGGCCAGGTCACAGCAGCCGGCGCGCATGAGCCACACTAACCCGTCTTATTCATGATGGCCCGTCTGAGGGGATGGCGGATGTAGTCTAAGCAATTGATATGGCGTAGGATTCGGTTGTTGAAGCCAACCCTGTCCGCCCCATCGAGCCGGCCACACCCGCCATGACCGACGATACG
>JBBSAZ010000154.1:0-4661 GCA_038251755.1 Caulobacterales bacterium | reverse complement strand
TGGCGCCGATGTCGATGAGCACAGGAAACCGGTGACGGAGGTTCAGCCAGGAAACATCAGCAATAGGAAGCATGTGGCAATTTCCGTCAGGGCGGCAACCGGGGGAGCGGCATGGCCGGGTGGTTTTCGTACACCCGGCCATGCCGCAAAGACAACGCCGTCAGCCTAGGCGCGGTGCAGCGCGCAGAGCTTGTTGCCATCCGGGTCACGCAGATAGGCGAGGTAGAGCGCGCCGGCGCCTTCGCCGCGCCAGCCCGGCGGGTCTTCGATCGCCTTGCCGCCCGCTGCAACGCCGGCCTTGTGCCAGGCGTCTGCTTGCTCGGTCGAGGTCATCGCGAGGCCGATGGTCATGCCATTGCCGCTGGTGGCAGGGGTGCCATCAATCGGCGGGGTGACGAGGAAGATGCCGCCATTGTGCATGTAAACGAGGCGGCCCTTCGGGTCCGTGATCCCTGGCTTTCCGCCTACGGACGAAAACAGCGCATCATAGAACGCCTTGGACTTAGCGATGTCGTTCGAGCCGACCATCATGTGACTGTACATAGGTGTTTCCTCCAGTTGTGTTTGAGTAGAGTTCAGTTCGCAGGCGGCCGGGCGCCATGGTCGGCAAAAGCGGCCATGGCGGGGCCGTAGTCTTCGGGCGCCGGAAAACCTTCAGAGCAGAATTCCGCGCCCGTCGTCGCATAAGGCAGGCGTTCGCGCGTCATCGTCTCGATGATGGGGCGCACCCAGCTGGCATCCTCCAGCATGCCGGGCCGGAAGTTCACAAAAGGCAAAGCAGGCATCCGCGTGAACAGCCAGTTCTTGCAATGCGGGCAGAACATCTGCTGGTTCTCGGCGTGCAGCCCGCCGACGACCGGCGCGCCTTCCGTTACTTCGAAGCCATCGACAGGCAGCAGCAGCGACAGTGAATAAGGCCCGCTCGTCAGCTTCTGGCAGCCCGTGCAATGGCACGCCATCGAAACAACGGGCGTCGCCGTGATGCGCATCTTCACCTGTCCGCACAGGCAGGCGGCGTTCCAGGGGAGATTCCAGTCGCTCATCAATACACCACCACGCTGCGAATGCTCTTGCCCTCGTGCATCAGATCGAACGCGTCGTTGATCTTGTCCAGCGTCATCACGTGCGTGATCATCGGGTCGATCTCGATCTTGCCGTTCATGTACCAGTCGACGATCTTCGGCACATCCGTGCGGCCCTTGGCGCCGCCGAAGGCCGTGCCGCGCCAGTTGCGCCCGGTCACCAGCTGGAACGGCCGTGTACTGATTTCCTTGCCGGATTCCGCCACGCCGATAATCACGCTCGTGCCCCAGCCGCGATGGCAGCATTCCAGCGCCTGGCGCATCACGGCCGTGTTGCCCGTGCAGTCAAACGAATAGTCCGCCCCGCCGCCGGTCAGCTCCACGATATGCGCGACCACGTCCTTTACATCCTTCGGGTTGACGAAATGCGTCATGCCGAACTTGCGTCCCCATTCCTCCTTGGACGGATTGATGTCGATGCCGACGATCATGTCCGCCCCCGCCATCCGCGCGCCCTGCAACACGTTGAGGCCAATCCCGCCCAGCCCGAACACAACGACGTTCTCGCCGACCTGCACCTTCGCGGTATTCACCACTGCGCCCACGCCGGTCGTCACGCCGCAGCCGATGTAACAGGCCTTGTCAAACGGCGCGTCATCACGGATTTTCGCCACGGCGATTTCCGGCAACACGGTAAAGTTCGAAAATGTCGAGCAACCCATGTAATGGAATACGGTCTGGCCCTTGTAGGAAAAGCGCGAGGTACCATCCGGCATCAGGCCTTTGCCCTGCGTCGCGCGAATGGCCGTACACAGATTGGTCTTGCCCGAGAGGCAGCTTTTGCACTGGCGGCATTCCGGCGTGTAGAGCGGGATGACATGGTCGCCCGGCTTCACGCTGGTCACGCCCGCGCCCACCTCGCGCACGATGCCCGCGCCCTCATGGCCCAGCACGCTTGGGAAGATGCCTTCGGAATCCAGGCCGTCCAGCGTATAGGCGTCCGTATGGCAGATACCCGTCGCCATGATTTCCACCAGCACTTCGCCAGCCTTCGGTCCGTCAAGGTCAAGCTCGACGATCTCGAGCGGTTTCTTGGCCTCGAAGGCAACGGCGGCGCGTGTTTTCATGAGTAGGCTCCTTGTTCCGGAACCTACCTAGAGCGATGCGCCGCCGGAATCCAGCTAGGCGACGGCGGTGGCTTCAAGTTCGATCATCAGGCCGGGATCGAACAGGCGGGTCACGCCCACCAATGTCGCAGAGGTTTCGGCGCCGTCGCCTTTGATCAGGCCGGTAAACTCGCCTGCGACCGCCATCAGGGCATCGACATCAGTCGTATAGATGTTCAGCCGCACGAGGTTTGCGGGCGCCATCCCGGCTGCGGCCAGGGCATCCTTGAGGTTCGCCCATGCCAGCTTGTACTGCGCGGAGATGTCGCCGGCATGGAGCGTGGAGCCATCGGCAGCTGTCGAGGTCTGGCCGGAGATGTAGAGCGTGCGCGTCGCGCCGGTGACTTCGACGCCGTGGTGCATGTTGAAATGCTCCATCCAGGGCGTCGGATTGATAGTGCGAGTTTTCATGATGAGGTGTCCTCCCAATACATGTGAAGCTATCAGCGGCAGGGGGCCAGCGCAAACAAACCCCTTGACGAAAGTTTGAAGTCAAACCAAAGGATTTGCCTCATGACTTCCCGGCGCGGCGTATTGAAACTCATCGGAGGCGGGGTCGTGCTCGCTGCGGCCAGCGCAGGCGCCTTCGTCGCGCTCAACCAGCCCAGCCGCGCCGCCCGCGAAGCCTGGCGCACAGCCGGGCAGGAAACCGAATTTCGCCGCCGCTTCCTTTCCTACGCGCTGCTGGCGCCTAACCCGCACAACCGCCAGCCCTGGCTCGTCCAGTTGGAAGGCGATGACGCGCTGACCCTCTATGTGGACCTCGAACGGCGCCTGCCGGCCACGGATCCTGTCGACCGGCAGATCATCCTCGGCTGCGGCGCCTTTCTTGAGCTGCTCCGCCTCGCCGCCGCCGAAGAAGCCTATGGCGCCGAGATCACGATGTTCCCGGACGGCGCGCCGGACATGACCGGCCGGCTCGATGCGCGGCCTGTCGCCCGCGTCCGGTTCACGCCCGCCACGGCGACGCCCGATCCGCTCTTCGCGCATGTCCTCGCCCGCCACACCAACCGCGAAGTTTACGAGGCGCGCGATGTCGAGCCTGACAAGCTCGCCGCCCTCGCCGCCGCCGGCACGGCTTTCGGCATCACGGGCCACGCCATCGGAAACGATCAGACAGCGGAGCAACTGCGCAGCCTCACCTGGCGCGGCCACGAACGGGAATCGACCACCGCCTACACGATGCAGGAAAGCATAGACCTGATGCGCATCGGCCCGCAGGAAGTAGCTCGTCACAAGGATGGTCTCACTCTCGAAGGCCCGGTCATCGGCCTCGGCAAGCTGGTCGGCGCCATCTCGCGTGAAGCGCTCGAAGACCCGAACTCGGCGGCGTTCAAGCAAGGCCTCGACATGTATCGCCCGATGGCCGCCTCGGCCCGCGCCTTCGCCTGGCTCACCAATGACGGCACGTCCCGCGACGGGCAGCTCGCCGCCGGGCGCGCCTACATGCACCTCACGCTGGAGGCCGCCGCGCACGGCCTTGCCGTCCATCCTTGGAGCCAGGCTCTGCAGGAATATCCGGAGATCGCGGACCTCTACGCTGAAGTGCACGCGCTCATCGGCGGGGGGCAGACCCTTCAGATGCTGGTCCGTGTCGGCTATGCCAAGCCGGTCCCGCCGGCGCCCCGGCGCGGCCTTGAAGCCCACATGATGAGTTGATCCGTATGCCCCCAAAATCGGCCAAGCCGGACGAATCCGGCCCGCTTTACTTCCAGCTGTTCAACGAGATCGGCATCATCGCCCAGCTCTCGGCCAACCTGTTCGAGCGCGTGTTGCCGCACGGCCTGACGCTGGCGCAGTTCAGCCTGCTCAATCACTGCGTCCGGCTCGGTGATGGCTGGACGCCCGCCCGGCTCGCTGCCGCTTTCCAGGTCACGCGCGGCACGATGACCAACACGCTCCAGAAGCTGGAATCCAAAGGCTTCATCCGCGTTGATCCCGATCCTCATGATGCCCGCTCGAAGCGGGTCTTTCTAACTCCATCCGGAAAGCAGGCCCGTGACGCCTCCCTCATGGCCCTCGCCCCGGAGCTGGCTCAACTGCCGGCAGGTTTTCCGCCCGCGCTGGCCGCTGAAATTCTCCCCACGCTTGAACGCCTGCGGATCTGGCTCGACACGAACCGCTGAACCTTCCATCATCGCCCCATCAGGGGAGGGATGCATGAAGTGGGTTCTGTGGAGTCTCGGCGCGCTGGCGTTCGCCTTCTGGGCGAGCTGGTCCTGGGCCGGGCGCGACCTGCGCCCGCTCGACGAGATCGAACGGGCGCGCGCGCATGGCCAGTTCGCCGAACTGCCGGGCGCCAGGATCCACTATCGCCTGACCGGCTCGGAAGGCGCGCCCCTGATCGTCATGGTGCATGGCTTTTCGACGCCGGGGTTCATCTTTGACCAGAACGCCGAAGCCCTGCGCGCCGCCGGCTTCCGCGTCCTGCAGTTCGACCATCTGGGCCGAGGCTGGTCGGACCGCCCCGCGA
>JBBSAZ010000153.1:0-4674 GCA_038251755.1 Caulobacterales bacterium | reverse complement strand
GCATTCGCGAAGATGGCCTGCCTCCGCCCACGCGCAAAAGGGAGGGTGGCTCGCCCGGCGAGTTTGGCTGGCAAGAGCATCCCGATGAGAAAGCTCTCGCCGCTTTTCAGGGCCAGCTGAAAGCCCGCGCAAACGCCTTCCGCCTTTTCACCGGTGTCCGTCTCGTATTTGACGACGGGACGCCTGACATCATCGCCTATCCCGAAAACCGAAATGGTTGGGGCCGGCTTTGCCGCCTGCTCACCGTGGGCAATACGCGTCCATCGACAGACGGATCACGCGCCATCAAAGGCGAATGCCGCCTCACGCGCGATGATCTCGTCGCCTATGCCGAAGACCTGTTGCTCATTGTCATGCCGGACGCACGCCTCGAAAGTGTGCAGGCAACGCTTACGTATCTTGTCCGCATTCGCCCGGGCGCCGTCTGGCTCGGCGCTACAATGCAACGCAGCGGCACAGACGCTCGCCGTCTCTCGCGCCTGCGCGCGATCGCCAGTGCATCCGGCGCGCCGCTCATCGCCACTAATGACGCGCTCTATCATTCGGCTGACCAACGCGACCTCCAGGACGTGATGACCTGCATCCGCGAAGGCGTAAAAATCGAGAGCGCCGGCCACTTGCTTGAGGCGAATGCCGAACGCCATCTCAAGCCCGCACAGGAAATGGCGCGTCTCTTCCGCGCCGCGCCCGAAGCCATCGCGGAGACACAAAATCTACTCGCCCGTATCGACTTCGATATGGCGCAGCTCAAATACGAATACCCCGACGAGCCCGTGCCGCCGGGCTGGAAGGACCAGGATTATCTCGCGCATCTCACCGCTGCTCACGCCGCCATGCGCTATCCCGATGGTGTGCCGGACAAGATCGAGAAGCTTCTCGCCTTCGAACTCGATTTCATCGCGCGCCATGATCTCGCGCGCTACTTCCTTACCATCTATGACGTGGTCCGCTTTGCGAAGGACAGGGGCATTCTCTGTCAGGGCAGGGGCTCGGCCGCCAACTCCGCCGTTTGCTACGCGCTCGGCATAACCTCGGTTGATCCCAATACCTTCGATCTTCTCTTCGCACGCTTCATGTCCGACGAACGGCGCGAACCACCCGACATCGATGTCGATTTCGAACACGAGCGGCGCGAGGAAGTGATCCAGTACATCTATACCCGTTATGGCCGCCATCGCGCCGGCATCGCTTCCACCGTTAACCACTACCGTCCGCGCAGCGCCATGCGCGAAGTCGGCAAGGTCTTCGGACTCACGGATGATGTCACCGCCCGCCTTTCTGGCCTTGTCTGGGGTAGCTGGGGCGCGGCGCCGGCCACACAGCAATTGCGTCAGGCCGGGCTTGATCCGGAGAATCCCTTCCTTCATCGCGCGCTACAATTCGCGAACAGGTTGATGGGTTTCCCGCGCCACCTGTCACAGCATGTCGGCGGCTTCGTTCTGGCGCGCGATCGGCTCGACGAACTGGTCCCCATCGGCAATGCCGCGATGGACGAGCGCACCTTCATCGAATGGGACAAGGATGACATCGATGCGCTGGGTCTGATGAAAGTTGATATCCTCGCGCTCGGTATGCTCACCTGCATCCGCAAGGCGTTCGATCTCTTGCATCAGCAAGGCGGAAACAAGCTCGCATTGCAGGATGTGCCGCCCGAGGATCCCGCCGTCTACGACATGCTATGCAAGGGCGACTCGATCGGTGTTTTCCAGGTCGAAAGCCGCGCACAGATCGCCATGCTGCCGCGCCTTCGTCCACGAAAATTCTACGATCTCGTCATCGAGGTGGCGATCGTTCGCCCGGGCCCGATTCAGGGCGATATGGTCCACCCCTATCTGCGCCGCCGTAATGGCGAGGAACCCACCATCTTTCCATCGCCCGCGCCTGAGCACGGTCCACCAGATGAATTGCGCACGCTACTGAAGGAGACCTTCGGCGTGCCGCTGTTCCAAGAACAGGCGATGAAGCTCGCCATGGTGGCCGCGCGGTTTTCGCCCGAGGATGCCAATAAGCTCCGCCGCGCCATGGCCACCTTCCGCAATGTCGGCACCATCCACCTGTTCGAACAAAAAATGATCGAGGGCATGGTCGCGCGGGGCTACGAACGCGATTTCGCCGCGCGCTGCTTTGAACAGATCAAGGGCTTCGGCTCCTACGGATTCCCCGAAAGCCATGCCGCCGCCTTCGCGCAACTTGTCTATGTCTCGTCATGGCTGAAATGCCATCATCCGGCGGCCTTTGCCTGCGCGCTGCTCAACTCGCAGCCCATGGGGTTTTATGCCCCGGCGCAGATCGTTCGCGATGCGCAGGAACATGGCGTCGAGATCCGCACCATCGACGTGAATCACAGCCATTACGATAACACGCTGGAACGGCGAGAGGATGGTGCGCTCGCCCTGCGTCTCGGCTTCCGGCAAGTCGATGGCATGCACGAGGACGCCGCCGCCAATCTCGTCACGCGCCGGGGGCGGGGTTTTTCAAGCATCGCCGACATGCGCCAGCGCGGCCGCGTCTCGGCGCCGATGCTGCGTCGGCTCGCCGATGCGGATGCGTTCCGGTCCCTCGCGCAGGACAGGCGACAGGCGATGTGGGATGTTCGCCGCCTGCCGAATGATGATGTGCTGCCTCTCTTCGCCGCCGCGGATGCGCGCGAACTGGGGCACGAGCCGGAAAGCAATCTCCCCGAAATGCCGCTCGGCGAGCATGTCGCGGCGGATTACCAGACGGCGCGCCTTTCATTGAAGGCGCACCCGATGCAGATCCTGCGTCCGGTCTTCGCCGCCGAGCGCATTCTCTCCTGCGAACAGACCTCCGCGTTGAAGGACGGCTACTGGGCGCGCACCGCCGGCATCGTTCTCGTCCGACAGAGGCCGGGCAATGGCAAGGCGATCTTCATCACGCTGGAGGACGAAACTGGCGTCACCAACGCGTTGCTCTGGGCCCGCACCTTCGAGAAATTCCGCTCGCAGGTGATGGGCGCCCGCCTTTTGTTGATCGAGGGCAGGGTGCAGAGAAGCAAGGAAGGCGTCACCCACCTGATGGGCGCGCGCGTCTTCGATCGCTCGGCCGAACTTGAGCGCCTGTCAGAGGACCATGTTGTTGAGACAGAACTGACGCGCGCCGACGAGATCAAACACCCACCACATCCACGCGGCCCCAAAAGCCCGGACGGCATGTTCGTCCACCCCCGCAATGTCCGTGTCCTGCCAAAATCGCGCGATTTTCACTGAAACACCGTGTGCAATTTCGGCGGAAAGCGAAAAATCTTCCACCCCAGTTTCAAATACTTGTCGCAAGAAGCTGCAGGATGGCTCCACTGCAAAAATAAATGTCCGCAGATCGCCGTCCGCCTACCAATTCGGCGGCCGCATAATGCGCTCCATGACGCGAGCGCGAACACGCACAGACGGAGTTGTTACCCCGCCGCCCATCCAGCTCTTACTGGAAGTGGCGCTGTGCCCGTTCGTGAGTCTCATGCAAGGCGTCGCCTCAACTCTCCAGTTGATCTTCAACCGCAGCACCGGTGATTGGCAAACGCACGATGCGAAAGCAGAACTGCCCCGAGAGACGAGCGACATTTCGCATGAAGGAACCACCGCTCGCTTTCCTCCATCAGTGCAAAGCGCTGGCGGGGTAAGGCTTGATCCGAGCAGCGGACCAATTCGAAAGGCGAACGCCGAAATGACAGCAAAGGCAGGATCGTCGCGTCTTTGCGACGAGACGGAGGGGGCAGTCATTGCCTCCTATTCAATGTCTCTGTCATGCCGGGCGAAGGCGCGCCGCGCCGTAGACCCGGAACCCAGCGGCGGCACGCGCGACAATCACCACACCCAAACTCTGGCTTCCGGCTCACGCGCTGTGCGCACGTCCGGAATGATACCGTTAGTGTGTTCATCAATTTACGCAAAATAAGCCTGAACCAACGCAGGCTCAAATCCCGCCCCCCGCAGGGATCGCGACCTCATGCCGATCAGATCGGCATCCGCATGATCTCTTGATAGGCCTTGATGACTTCGTCGCGCACCGCGATGACGGTCTCCATCGTCGCTTCGGCGGCGGCCACAGCCGTCACCACATCGACGAGATCGCCCTTGCCCATCGCAGCATTGGTGACGGCGGTTTCGGCCGAGCTGCCGGCCTGGCTCAGCGAACTCACGGCCGTATTCAAAAGCGATCCGAAGTCCGGCCCGGCAACGCCGCCCGTCTCCTTGCCGCCAGCCATACCGCCCAGCGTCTGCGCGACGCCGCCATATGCCTTGACCGCTGAAAGACCCAGATCCGACATCTAATGTTTCCTCAGGCTTTCAACAGCGAAACGACGCCGAGCAGCATCGAGCGGCTCGATTCGATTACGTTGAGGTTGGCCTCGTAAGCGCGCTGCGCCTCGCGAAGGTCCGCCATCTCGACCAGCGTCGAAACGTTCGACGTCTTCACATAGCCGCTCGCATCGGCGGCGGGATGGCTCGGGTCGTACTTCATCTGGAAGGGCGACATGTCCATGCGCGAGCCCGTGACCTTCACAGCATCGGCGCCGATCTCGCTATCGTAATACGAGCGGAACACGGGAGCCTTGCGACGATAGGGATCGCCGCCCGGGGGGCCGAGACCCAGATGGGTCTCGGTTCACAATAGCGCGGCCCGGCGGCTCCGCCGCCGGGATCGCCCAAAAGCATCCAG
>JBBSAZ010000152.1:0-4708 GCA_038251755.1 Caulobacterales bacterium | reverse complement strand
GATATCGAAGCGAGCAAGAGCCTGGAAGTCTGCACCGGCGGCCGCCTCGAAGGCGTCGCCTATGCGCCGTGCATGCGGGTCGAAGAGCGCACCATCGTCAGCGCCGATCTGCTGATCGCGCCGGAGCGCACCGTCGCCCACATCAACAAGGCCGCCCCCGTGCCGGACCTGTCGAACGTCGCGCCCCTGTCGCCGGCCCGGGCTGAACTCCCGGCCGCAGATACCGGCGCCCCGAAGGCCGCCGCTGTCTGATCAGTTGCGCAGGTCCCTGAGCCGGTCGAACGGGTTCTCGGTCGGATCATAGACGCCCAGCTCGCGCATACGCGTGCAGGCCCATTCATACTCCCGGTTGCAGGCATCCGTCAGCGCATTCGTGCCGCCGAGCACATCCTTGCGCCCGCCCGTGCCGGTATACGCCATGTTCCCGTAAGCCGCGCAGCCGGACACGTCGCCATAATCACACGCAGCCTTGTACAGCGTGCGCCCTTCAGTCTTGTTCTCCGCAACGCCGCGCCCCTGCACCGTCAGGTACGCAAGGCCCGAACAGCCGCGGCCATCGCGCCCGTCGCACATGATCTTGTAGGACTTCGCCGCCGCTTTCAGATCCTGCGCGCCGCCCTTGCCGGTGCGCTGCATATCCGCCAGCTTGAAACAGCCCTCGAGGTCGCCCGCCTGACACGCCGTCTCCGCCGATTCGCGCGCCAGCTTCAGCTTCGCCTGTTGCGACTCGGCTTGCTCCAGCGCGATTTCAGCCTGCGTCCGCTGTTCCTGCCCGAACTGGGCCGCAGCGGGAAAAGCAAAAGCGCAGCTCAGAAGTACGGCGCCCAGCATCAGATGTGGTTTCATGATCGGCTCTCCTTTCCGGATTGTCAGTCTAGACGCGAATTTAGGCATCGCGGGGGCAAGCTTCCAGAGAGATTGCAGTAGCCGCTTGCGGGCGGCAGCGCTAACCTCCAGCGCAGCGAGAGACCAGAGGAAGGCGAAACGTCATGGCAGCTTCAGACCAGGCCCCGATCGGATCCGGCTTCCCGGCCAAGACGACGGCACGGGAGGTGCTCGCCGGCATCGATCTCTCCGGACAGAACATCATCGTCACCGGCGGCTATTCCGGCATCGGCCTCGAAACCGTACGCGCCCTCGCCGGCGCCGGCGCACGCGTCACCGTTCCGGCGCGACGGGCCGATGCGGCGGCGGCTGCGCTGGCGAGCGTTGCGGGCGATATAGAGATCGCCGCAATGGACCTCGGTGATCTCGCCAGCGTGCGCCACTTTGCAGACGACTATCTCGATACCGGACGCGGCCTGAACATCCTGATCAACAATGCCGGCATCATGGCCCCGCCGCTCGCCCGTGTCGGCAAGGGTTGGGAAAGCCAGTTCGGCACCAACCATCTCGGCCACATGGCGCTCGCCCTGAAACTCGCCCCGGCGCTGCAGGCCGCTGACGGCGCGCGCGTGGTGGCGCTGTCCTCGGTCGGCCATGTCCGCTCCGACGTGATCTGGGACGATCCGCATTACACCACACGCACCTATGACAAATGGGAGGCCTACGGCCAGGCCAAGTCCGCCAATGCGTTGTTTGCGCTGGGTGTCGACCTGCTCGGCCGCGACGTTGGCGTGCGCGCTTTCTCGGTGCACCCGGGCGGCATCTTCACGCCGCTGCAGCGCCACCTGCCGGAAGAAGAAATGGTCGCCCTGGGCTGGAAGGCGCCGGACGGAACGATCCCGCCGATGGTGCAGGCCATGTTCAAGACGCCCGAGCAGGGCGCCTCGACCTCGGTCTGGGCCGCCACCTCGCCCAAGCTGGCCGGCAAGGGCGGCGTCTATTGCGAAGATTGCGACGTGGCCAAGCTGGCCACCGCAGACAGCCAGCGCTGGGAACATGCCCGGCCCTGGATTGCCGACGATGCAAAAGCCGAAAAGCTCTGGGCGATGAGCGAGGCGATGCTGGCAGACGCCTGACCGGCGTCCTGCCTGCGCGAGATTGACGCCGGGCGCCGGCTGTCGCACCTGAAGCCGCGATGACGCATGAGACAACCGCCCCTGCTCCGGCCCCGGCTTCCCGCCGTGCCCTGTATATCGGGCTGGGCCTGCTGGCCGTTGTGCTGTCGGTCTTCGCCCTCGGGAAACTTGGCCATCTGCCGGGACTGGAACAGGCCGAAGCCTGGCTGCGGGACCTCTCGGAAAGCCCCTGGGGCCTTCCAGCCGTCGTCGCCGTTTTCTGCGTGGCAGCCTTCCTCGGTGTCCCCCAGTTTGCCCTGATCGCGGCAGCGGTGGCAGTGTTCGGCCCTCTGATGGGCGCCGTTTACGGCTGGATTGCCAATATGCTGTCCGGCGCGCTCACGTTCTGGATCGGCCGGGCGGGCGGCGAGGCGGCGGTGCGCCGCTATGCCGGACCGCGCGCGCAGAAGCTGTCGGGACTGATCGGCCGCAACGCCCTGGTCGCCAGCGCCGTGGTGCGGACGGTGCCGGCCGGCCCGTTCCTGATCGTCAACATGGTGTTCGGCGCCAGCGCGGCGAAGTTCCGGGACTACTGGATCGGCATGGCCCTCGGCATCCTGCCCAAGATCGCGCTGGTGGCCATCGGCTGGAAAACGGTGGTTTCGGCCTTTGAGGGCAACCCGGTGACCGCCATTGCGTTCGGCGCGGTGGCTCTCACGCTTTATGCCGGCGTCACGATTTTTGTAGTCCGCCGGGCACGCAGAGCCTGGCAAGATATTCCCGAACCGGCACCCGGCACGATTGACAGTGGGCAGAAACGCGGCGAATAAAGCGCTCATGCGCAAACTCTTGCCCCTTCTTCTGCTGCTTACCGGCCCCTGGCCGGAGCCGGTCGCCTCCACCTGAGGGGCGCACGCGCGGCCAGGGGATGCTAAGATAGCGTAGACCCCTTCCCCAGAACCCATCGCAGAGCCGCCACCCCATGACCTCGAAATCCACCGCGAAACCCGCGACGAAGCCCCGCATCTTCATCTTCGACACCACCATGCGTGACGGCGAGCAATCGCCCGGCGCCTCGATGACGCATAATGAAAAACTCGAGCTCGGAAGCCTGCTCGAGGAGATGGGCGTCGACATCATCGAGGCCGGCTTTCCGGCCGCCTCGGAAGGCGACTTCGCCGCTGTCAGCGCCATTGCCGCGCAGTCGACGCGGGCCGTGATCTGCGGCCTCGCGCGCTCCACTCCGGCCGATATCGAGCGGTGCGGCGAAGCCGTGCGCAAGGCGGCGCGCCCGCGCATTCACACCTTCATCTCCACCAGCCCGGTGCACATGAAGCACAAGCTGAAGATGGGCCCGAACGCCGTGCTGGAAGCCGTCGGCCGTTCGGTGGCCCAGGCCCGCAACCTTGTGGACGATGTCGAATGGAGCGCCGAAGATGCCACCCGCACCGAGTTCGACTTCCTGTGCAAGTGCATCGACGCGGCGATCATGTCCGGCGCCACAACGATCAACGTGCCGGATACGGTCGGCTATTCTCATCCCGAAGAGTATGGCGCCCTGATCCGCAGGCTGATCGAAAACATTCCGAACTCGGACAAGGTGATCTGGTCCACGCACTGCCATAACGACCTCGGCCTCGCCGTCGCCAACTCGCTGGCCGGCATGTCCAACGGCGCCCGCCAGATCGAGTGCACGATCAATGGTCTCGGCGAGCGCGCGGGCAACGCGGCGCTGGAAGAAGTCGTCATGGCCATGAAGGTACGCAGCGACACGCTGCCCTATGAGACCGCGATCGACACGAGCTACCTCGCCCGCGCCTCGGCGATGGTGAGCCGCATTACGGGCTTCCCGGTTCAGTATAACAAGGCCATCGTCGGCAAGAACGCCTTCGCGCACGAGAGCGGCATCCACCAGGACGGCATGCTGAAGAACGCCGAAACCTACGAGATCATGAAGCCGGAAGATGTCGGCGTCGCGAAAACTTCGCTGGTGATGGGCAAGCTGTCGGGCCGCAATGCCTTCCGCGAAAAGCTGGAATCGATGGGCTATTTCATCGAGGGCGAGGCGCTGAACGATGCGTTCAAACGCTTCAAGGATCTCGCTGACCGCAAGAAGCACGTCTTCGATGACGACATCATCGCGCTGGTGGACGAGCAGCTCGCGGCCGAAGGCGAACGGATCGCATTCAAGCGCCTGCGCGTCGTCGCTGGCACGGATGGTCCGCAGACGGCAGAAATCGATCTCGTGGTCGACGGCGAGGACAAGTACGCCATCGCGCGCGGCAATGGCCCGGTGGACGCCGTGTTCAACGCCATCCGCCTGATCGTGCCGCACCAGGCCGTGCTGGAACTCTACCAGGTGCATGCCGTGACCGGCGGCACGGACGCGCAAGCGACCGTGTCGGTGCGCCTTAACGGCGACGGCATCATGGCCACCGGCCGCTCCTCTGACCCGGACACCTTGGTCGCCAGCGCCAAGGCCTACCTGCACGCCCTCAACAAGTACGAAGTGCGCAAGGCCAAGCGGAAAGCCGCTTAGCCTCATTCTCAACCGCTCATCCCCGCCAAGGCGGGGATCGCGCGCCCCACTTCTCCCCAACATGCAACAGGTCCCCTCCCCGCATGCGGGGCAGGGCTATCGCATGTAGGCGAAGGCCTTTTCGAGATAGTCGTCTTCCCATGCACATCTCATGAGCCTTTGTCGCTTTGAGGTTTTGGGATCGTCGATAGCGTTGATGATGTTGAGGGCGGCGCGGTTTATGAGGGCG
>JBBSAZ010000151.1:0-4744 GCA_038251755.1 Caulobacterales bacterium | reverse complement strand
GAAAAACTTCGCGGGATCCCCGCCTGCGCGGGGATGAGCGGGTGATGTGAAGAGCCGATGAAAGCCTAAGCCTTCACGACCGGGGCAAGCCGGATGTTCAGCTCTTTCAGCTGCTTGTCATCCACCGGGCTCGGGGCGCCCATCAGGAGGTCGCGGGCTTGCTGGTTCATCGGGAAGAGGATGACGTCGCGCAGGCTGTCGGCTTCGGCGAGCAGCATGACGATGCGGTCCACGCCGGGCGCGATGCCGCCGTGCGGCGGGGCGCCGAAGCGGAAGGCGTTCAGCATGCCGCCGAATTTCTCCTCGACGACGTTCGGGCCTTTGCCCGCAAGTTCGAAGGCTTTGAGCATGATTTCGGGGCGGTGGTTCCGGATCGCGCCGGACGAGAGCTCCACGCCGTTGCAGACGATGTCATACTGGTAGGCTTTCAACGCCAGCTGCTTCTCGACCGTGTCGGCGGCGAGCAGCGCTTCCATGCCACCTTGCGGCATCGAAAAGGGGTTGTGGCTGAAGTCCACGCATTTGTTGTCTTCGTCCCACTCGTACATCGGGAAGTCGACAATCCAGCAGAAACGGAAGATGCCGGGCTCGATCAGGCCGAGTTCCTCACCGATGCGGATGCGCGCCTGACCCTGCAGCTTGACGGCGGCGGTCTTGTCGCCGGCCGAGAAGAAGAGCGCGTCGCCCGCCTTCACGCCCGCTTTCCCGGCGAGGGCCGCGAGGGCGTCCGGCGCGAAGAATTTCGCGATCGGGCCGGTGCCGGACAGCTTGCCGTCTTCCTCGACGAAGCGGATGTAGCCGAGGCCGGGGGCCTGCATTTCCTTCTTCGCCCAGGCGTCCATCTTGTCGAAGAAGGAGCGCGGCTGCTCGCCGGAATTCGGCGCCGGGATGGCGCGAACGATTCCGCCGCCATCGACGATCTTCTTGAACACGCCGAGGGTCACGTCTTCGCGGGTGGCGATATCGGAGACGTCGCAGCAGATGATCGGGTTGCGCAGGTCCGGCTTGTCGACGCCGTATTTCAGCATGGCTTCCGCATACGGAATATGCGGGAACGGGCCGGGCGCGACCGTGCGGCCCTTGCCGTCCCAGTCTGCGAACTCTTCGAACACGCCGCGCATGACGGGCTCGATGGATGCGAATACGTCTTCCTGCGTGACGAAGCTCATCTCGATATCGAGCTGGTAGAACTCGCCGGGCGAACGGTCGGCGCGGGCGTCTTCGTCGCGGAAGCACGGGGCGATCTGGAAGTAGCGGTCGAAGCCGGAGACCATCAGCAGCTGCTTGAACTGCTGCGGGGCCTGCGGGAGGGCGTAGAATTCGCCGGGGTGCATGCGGCTCGGCACGAGGAAGTCGCGCGCGCCTTCGGGGCTTGAGGCGGTCAGGATCGGCGTCTGGTATTCGGTGAAGCCTTCGGCGACCATGCGGCGCCGGAGGCTGGCGATCACGTTGGAGCGCAGCACCATGTTCTTATGCAGGGCCTCGCGGCGCAGGTCCAGGTAGCGGTGCTTGAGGCGGATTTCTTCCGGATAGGAATGATCGCCGAAGACCGGCATCGGCAGTTCGGCCGCCTCGGACTGGACGGAGACAGCGCCGCCGACGAGTTCGATCTCGCCGGTCGCGAGGTTGGCGTTGACGAGTTCTGCGTCGCGGGCGACGACCTTGCCTTCGACCGTGATGACGCTCTCGGCGCGCAGGCGCTCGACCGTGGCGAAGCCCGGGGAGCCTGGATTGAAGACGATCTGGGTCAGGCCGTAATGGTCCCGCAGATCAATGAACATGACGCCGCCATGGTCACGCCGGCGGTGCAGCCAGCCGGAGACCTTGACGGTCTCGCCGACATGGGATTTGCGCAATTCCCCGCAGGTATGGGTGCGATAGGCATGCATCGGGCGAATACTCCGGTATCTCGGCCAAACATAAAGAAGCGGCGTAGGGCACAGACCCCCTCGCCTTTGTCAAGCAGGTGCGATAAGCGCTCGCGCAATGACTGACAACACCCTGACGCCGATCACTGAGCAGTCCGCACTGGAAGACCTCTGCGGGCGCCTTGCAGAGGCGGAATTCGTCTGCGTGGACACCGAATTCCACCGGGAAACGACCTATTGGCCCGAACTGTGCCTGATCCAGGCCTCCGGGCCCGGCGTCGAGGGCCTGATCGACCCGAGGGCCGAAGACCTCGACATCAAGCCGTTTCTCGACCTGATCGCCTCCGACCGGCAGACCAAGGTGTTCCATGCCGCCCGGCAGGACATCGAAATCTTCAACCGGCTGATCGGCCACCCGCCCGGGCCGGTGTTCGACACCCAGGTCGCGGCGATGGCGCTCGGGTTCGGTGATTCGATTTCGTATGACAACCTCGTCCAGCGGGTGCTGAAGAAGCAGATCGACAAGTCCAGCCAGTTCACCGACTGGATGCGACGCCCGCTGAGCCAGAAGCAGCTGATCTATGCGCTCGGCGATGTGACGCACCTGCGCGACGCCTACCAGATCATGCGCGACGAGTTGCAACGCACCGACCGCCTCGCCTGGGTTCGCGAGGAGATGGCGGAGCTGGAAGACCCGGCGACCTACGACACCGAGCCGATGAATGCCTGGCAGCGCCTGAAACTGCGCATGCCGAAGAAGGACTATGCGGCGATTGTCGTCTCCGTCGCCGCCTGGCGCGAACGCGTGGCGCAGGAACTGGACAAGCCGCGCCGCCGTATCCTGAAGGATGACGCGATCCAGGAGATTGCCGCGCAGAAGCCGCGTACGGAAGAAGACTTCTCGCAATTGCGCGCGGTGCCGAACGGCTTCATCCGCTCGAAACATGGCCAGGGCCTGTTGGACGCCGTGCGCGCCGCGATTGATGCGCCGGACACCTATGCGCCGGAAATCATCCGCCAGCCGCAGAATGCGCAGATCCCTGCCGGCGCGCCGGAATTGCTGAAGGTGCTGCTGAAGCACGTGTCGGACGAGCATGATGTCGTGCCGCGCCTGATCGCCAACTCAGCCGATATCGACCGGATCGCGCGCGGCGAGACGGGCGAGGACATCGCGGCGATGACCGGCTGGCGGTATGAGATGTTCGGCAAGAAGGCGATTGCGCTTTTGTCGGGCAAGCTGGCCGTTTCGTTCGCAGGCGGACAGGTTCGCCTGTTCGACGTCTGAGGCTCAGCGCACGCTGGTGCGTGATTTCAGTTTGAGCTGACCAGCCGCCTGAGACAGGCGGCGCTCCACGGTTTCCGAAATCAGCAGCTTGTCGCGCGGATCGACGTCCAGTTCGAGCACGTCGCCGACGCGCCGAAGGGCGGCCCGTTTGAGGATGGGCCCGGAGCGGCCGGAGAAGACCGCGCCGAGGCGCATCAGCAGGCCGATCTGGCGGGCGCGGTCAGCCTGGGCTTCGGTGGCGAGCGAGATGTGCTCGTTGGGGCGCTTGAAATCCTTCTCGTAACGGCAGCCAATCGCGTAGGCGATCATCGCCCGCTCGGGATGGTTGATGCCGGAGTATGGCGCGCGCAGGGCCTGATCATAGGCGAGTTCCGCGCGGTGGTCCGGATGGAAGCGGCCGGCGCTGTCGGCCATCATGCAGGCCGCCTTCTCGATGCGCACATCGGCGGCGGGGGAGCCGAAGAGGTCCGGCTGCGGCACCAGCGCAGGCGAGATGAAGTCATGCAGCGCGCGGCCGAAGGCGATCTGGTTGATGTCGAGGCGGGCGAAGGCGATGACACCGTCCGTGAGCGGATCTTGGGGCTTCATGCCCATCAGTTCCTGCAGCACGCCTTCGCGCACACCGGCGGCCGAAATCGTCACGCCGTCGAGCTTGCCGACGGAGAGGATTTCTTCGAGCGTGATGGCCGCGACATGCAGCAGCTTGGCGCGCTTGCGGTCCAGCGCCTCGATCTGGGTGCGGGCGGCGGCGTTGGTCAGCGCGTCCACGGTCAGCTTGGTGGCACGCGCGACCTGGCCTTCGTTGATCTGATAGCCCTGCAGAACGTGCAAGGAGTAGCGGTCAAGCTCCATCACGAGGCGCGCGAAGGCCCGCCAGGCGCCGCCCACCGCGTAGAAACGCCCCTTGGCCGCAGATAGTGCGGCGCTGGTCTTGAGCTCTTCCCTGATCCGTTTACGGAGCTCCTTGGGATCGCTCACGATATCGCCGAGCGCCAGTGGGCCGATCATCAGGCTTTCGCCCTTCCCCGGCGCGCCGCCGATGGCCTGGAACTCAAGGCTGGAGCCGCCGAGGTCTCCGATCAGGCCGACGGGATTGTACAGGTTGATCTCCACGCCGCGCGCCGAAAGCCGCGCTTCGTCCTCGCCGGCAAGCAGGCGCACGGGGCGGCCCAGGACTTTGCCTGCCTGTTTGAGGAAATCGGCGCCATCGTCCGCGGCGCGCACCGCCGCCGTGGCAACCGCCTGCCAGCTTTCGACATTCAGCGCCTTAAGGATGGCGCGGAAACGCCCCAGCGCGCCGAGCGCGGCCACGATGCCGGGCGGCGACAAATGCCCGGTCCTGGTCAGCCCCTCGCCCAGACCCGCCATGACCTTTTCGTTGAAGCTCTGCAGGATCGACGCGCCCAGTACATCGCAGATCACGAGGCGAACGGAATTCGATCCGATATCAATGATACCGGCCTGACGGGGTTGAGGAATGCTCATTTCGGCCCTTCAGGCAGTGACAGGCGCGGCGGCAGGCTGACTTCTAGCGCGCTGCCCCGTCCCGAAAGGCTGGGATTGGACATGAAATATCCGTGGGCGGAGAAGG
>JBBSAZ010000150.1:0-4941 GCA_038251755.1 Caulobacterales bacterium | reverse complement strand
GTGGTTGTGCGGAATGGCTCGAGTTCCAGCGCTTTCTGGTAAGCCGTCTGCGCCAGCCCGTGCTGGCCTTCACGGTCAAACGTCGTGCCAAGCGCGGCCCAGGTTTCAGCCCGTTCTGGGGCTACTTCGGTCGCACGGTGGAACACCTGCCCGGCGGTCGCCACATCGCCGCCAGCCATCTGGATCCGGCCAAGGAGCATCAGGGCGTCGGCGCTTTCTGGATGCACAATCAGTGTGCGCGACAGCACATCAACGGCGCGCTCGTGGCTGCCAATTTCGCGCAGCGCGCGGGCAAACTCCAGGCTGATCGTCAGGTCTTCGCCGTCCTTCAGGTTTTCCTTGGCCCAGAAGTTGGCGCGCGTCAGCGGATCGGCGCGATTGGCAGCGGCGCGCTCCTCGGCTGATGCGGGCTTCATGGCCTCCTGCATCGCCAGCGCGGCGTCATTTTTCGGCGCAGAGGCGCACGATGTGGTGGACGCGGCGAGGGCAAAGGCAAGCAAAGCCAGAGACGTTTTGGCACTGGACATCATCGGGCTCCGTGTATGTATCGGCAGCATAAGCCCGGATATTGAACCGCCGGGGTCAAAGTTCGGTTAACGCCGCCGCGCGCGGCCTTAACCCTGAAACCCTTCAGGAACGCGCCATGCCCAAAAGCTTCACCGCCAAACCGAAACACGCCGCTCGCGTTTACCTCTACACGGCCCAGGCCTTCACGGCTTTGGCGGACGATCCTTTCCCGGCTGCAAGGGCAATTGCAGCCGCGCAGGGCTTCAAGGGCGGGGCAGGGCAGGTTCTGGTGGTGCCGGGCGAGAGCGGCGCGGTGCAATCCGTGCTGTTTGGTCTGGGAAACGGCAAGGACGCGCTCGCGGTCGCGGCCCTGTCCGGCCGGCTGCCGGAAGGCGATTACGAGATCGCGGAAGACGGCGGCCAGCCCTTCGCCCACATCGCTGCCGCCTGGGCGGACGGGGCGTACCGGTTCGAGCGCTACAAATCCGAGAAGACCAGTCCGCCTCGTCTGAAGATTCCTGGCGGCAAGGACGGCGAGCGCCTGTCGCGCGAGGCCGACGCGGCGGCTCACCTGCGTGACATGGTCAACACGCCGGCTGCGGATATGACGCCCGCTGCCCTCGAAGCCGAAATGGCCGCCCTCGCGGAACGCTTCGGCGCGAAACTCACGGCGATTGTCGGCGAGGCGCTGCTCACGGAAAACTATCCGATGGTTCATGCCGTCGGCCGCGCGGCGACCGAAGCGCCCCGCTTCCTCGAACTGGAATGGGGGACCCCCGGCCAGCCGAAAGTCGCACTTGTCGGCAAAGGCATCACGTTCGATTCCGGCGGCCTGAACATCAAGGGCGGCGACGGAATGCGCATCATGAAGAAAGACATGGGCGGCGCCGCGCACGCCATCGCGCTGGCAGAACTCGTCATGAGCGCCGGCCTTCCCGTGCACCTGAAGCTGTATGTTGCCGCCGCCGAGAATGCGATTGCCGGTAACTCCTTCCGCCCGGGCGATATCCTCTCCAGCCGCAAGGGCCTGACCGTCGAGATCGATAACACTGACGCTGAAGGCCGCCTCGTGCTCGGCGATGCGCTCGCGCGCGCGTCCGAAGACGATCCGGACCTGCTGATGGATTTCGCAACCCTCACCGGCGCCGCCCGTGTTGCCCTCGGCGCGGATCTCGCCCCATTGTATACTGATGACGACCAGCTCGCTGCCGACATCGTCGCCGCGTCCGCGCAGACCGGCGATCCGGTCTGGCGCATGCCGCTCTGGGATCCCTACCTGGCAGAACTCAAAAGCCCGGTCGCGGACCTCGTGAACTCGGGCGGCAGCTTCGCCGGCTCGATCACGGCAGCGGTATTCCTGAAACAGTTCGTCTCGGCGAAAAGCTGGGCACACTTCGACATCTGGGCCTGGCGCAAATCGAAATATGGCCGGCCGGAAGGCGGCGCGCCGTGCAGCCTCCGGGCAGTCTGGTCGATGCTGGAAACCCGCTACGGCGCTTGACGCGGGAGGTTATTGCGGGATGCCGTCCTGCTCGGCGAGACGCATCGCCTCGCGCACGCGCCCGCGCACGAGCAGGGTATCAATGTTCTTTGGATCGGCCGTCATCGCGGCTTCCACGTCGCGCATCGCGAGTTCATAGCTCTTCTTGTTGAGGTAGACCTCCGCGCGCAACTGGTGTGCCGGTCCGAAGCCCGGCGAATTGGCCAGCGCCAGGTCGAGGTCCGACAGCGCCTTGTCCCACTCCTCGATCAGAATGTAGGCGCTGGCCCGGTCGAGCAGCAGCTCCACCATCCCCGGCGCCATGTCGAGCGCGTCGGAAAAGGATATCACCGCGACTTCCGGCGCGCCGGCCATGATCCAGGCCTGACCGGCCTGCGAAAGGTAGATCGCCCGTTGTTCCATCGAGCCGCCATCTGCGGCGGTCGCCAGCGATTCCAGCCGCTCGGCGCCGGTCTCGTAATTGCCGAGCGCAATCAGCGCGAGCGCCGTACACTGGCGCGCCCCGGGGCGGTTGCCCTCGAAGCTCCAGGCGAGGCCGTCCTCATAGGCGTTTTCAGGATCGGTTTCGATCTTCGCGACGCAGGCTTCAAGCCGGGCGTCTTCGGCCTTGGCCAGTTCCGCCCCCGCCGACTGCATCATCAGGACGGTACCAGCAGCAAAGGCGATCAGGGACATGGGCAGTTGGCTCCGAACCGTTTATTCAGCGCGCTTTAGGCAACGGCGTTCTGGTGTTGGCAAATGACTTCCCCGCAATCTCTGCTTTTTGTTTTCGGGCTTGGCTATAGTGCCCTGCAGCTTGCCGGTCAGCTGAAGCTGTCCGGCTGGCAGGTGGCCGGGACCGTGCGGACGCCTGCCAAAGCCTCGCAGCTGCGGGCAATCGGCATTGATGCGCAGGTTTGGGGCGGAAGAGGGCCGCTGGATGTGCCTGCCGGGGCGCACTGGTTGATTACGCTGCCCCCTGACCGTGAAGGCTGCCCGGCGGCGCTCGCGGCGGTCACGGAGGCCGGGCGTGCCCAGTCGATAACTTATCTGTCGACAACCGGAGTTTATGGAGACTTAAAGGGGGGCTGGGCGTTCGAATGGAGCCCTGTCGCGCCATCCTCGCCACGTGCGGCCGCGCGCGTTCTTGCGGAGACACAATGGCTGGAGGCCAGCGACCGCCGCGCCCGGCTCGTCCGCCTTCCGGGCATCTACGGACCGGGGCGCTCACCCTTCGACCGGTTGCGTGAGGGCACCGCTCAACGCGTCATAAAGCCGGGTCAGGTTTTCTCCCGTGTGCATGTCGATGACATTGCCAGCGGACTGGCGGCGCTGATGCAACGGCCGGAAGCGGCCGGGGTGTTTCATCTGTGTGACGACCTTTCAGCGCCGCCGCAGGATGTGACAGCCTTCGCTGCAGAGCTTCTCGGCATGGCGCCGCCACCCGATGTTCCGTTCGAAGAAGCCGCGCTCAGCGAGATGGCCGCCAGCTTCTATGCGGAATGCAAGCGCGTGGCGAACGCCCGCGCCAAGGCCGCGCTCGGCTGGCGGCCCGCTTATCCGACATACCGCGAAGGTCTGCGTGCCATTCTCGACGCGGAAAGCTCTGCTTCTCCTTGAATATTCTTGGTTCCGCCAGATTCGCGCCCCTATGGCGCCGCCCGGATCGTGTGTAAGGGTCTGCACATACTCGGGAGGAGTTTCATCGATGTCAGTCATGGTCCGGGGCCGGTTCGGGGTCCTTGGTGCGCTCGCGTCTGCAGCAATGCTCGTTCTGGCCGCCTGCGGCGGCTCGCAGACGGCGCAGGGGCCAGGTGAGGACAGTGATGCCCAGATCCTGGTCGAACGCTCCCCGGCTGAGGAAGCTGCCGCCCTCAAGCGCGATGAAGCGCGCCAGCGCGCCCTCGACGCGGCAGCGACCGAGTTCTCCTATTTCCGCTACCGCATCGACACCGCGACAGAACAGCCGCTCGCCTGCCTTGTCTTCTCGGCGGCGCTTGATCCGAAAACGGACTATTCTCCCTATGTCGAATTCCGCCCGGCCTTCCGGGCCGCGCTGACAGTCGAAGGTCGCGAACTGTGCGTCGGCGGATTGACGTTTGGCACCACGCGCACCGCGACAATCCTCGCCGGCCTTCCTGCCGCCGATGGCCGCACGCTGAAACGCGCCGAAACCGTGCCGATCGACTTTGCCGACCGCCCGCCTTTCGTGGGCTTCAAGGGCACCGGCGTGATCCTGCCGCGCGAGAACGCGGATGGCCTGCCGATCGAAACCGTCAACGTCGAACAAGTCCGTGTCACCGTCAGCCGCATCAACGACCGCGCGCTGGTTTTCAAGAACATCAATGCCGGCACCACGACCGGGCAGGGCCAATGGTCCTGGATGTACGGCGCGGATTCACCTGAAGATGTCGGCGAAGAACTTTTCACCGGCACCATGGACATCGCCAATGCCGCCAATGCGCCGGTCGTCACCGTCTTCCCGCTTCAGGATGTCGTCGGGCCGATGAAGCCCGGCGCCTATTTCGTCAGCGTTACCGACGCCGCCGAGCTCAACGACGCTGAAGGCCCGGCCGCCTCGTCCGGCCGCTGGATCCTGCTGACGGACCTCGCGCTGACCGCCTATCGCGGGGAGAACGGGCTCGACGTCACGCTCCGCTCTCTCAAGGACGGCAAGATCGTCCGCAATGCGACGGTGCAATTGCTCGCTGCCAACAATGCGGTGCTCGCCGAAACCAAGCCCAACGAACAGGGCCGTGTCACGTTTGATGCGCCGCTGATGAACGGGCAGGGGAACATGGTGCCCCGCCTCGTGCTGGCCACAGCCGCCAATGGCGAACTCGCCGCGCTCGATCTGGCGCGTGCGCCGGTAGACCTCTCCGAACAGGAAGTCGGCGGGCGGCGAACGCCCGGCCCCGTGGACGCCTATGTCTATACCGATCGCGGCATCTACC
>JBBSAZ010000149.1:0-4952 GCA_038251755.1 Caulobacterales bacterium | reverse complement strand
CGCGTGACGCTGGAAGACGGCTCATGGGTTCTGGTGCGCGCCTCGTCCAACAAGCCGGAACTCGTGGTCGTGGTCGAATCGATGACCAGCGAAGCCGACATGAAGGATCTCTTCCACAAGGAAGTGAAACCCCGCCTCGGCAAGCACAAGGAAGTCGGCGACTATAATCAGGAAATCTGATCGGCTATGACCAGAGCGTCAGCAGTCCGGCGATCACCAGGCCCATGCCGAGGAAGTATTTCGCTGTCAGCGGCTCGCCGAGCCAGACGTTTGCGAGCACCGGCACGATGACGAAGGTCAGGGCCATGAAGGAATAGGCGTAGGAGAGCGGCACGGTCTTCAGCACGTAGACCCAGATCAGCGTGGCCCCGCCATACAGCGCCAGGGATCCGATAAACAGCGGGCTCAGCAGCACCGATTGCACCGGCGGCGCCGGATAGGCCGCCAGCTTCGCGCCGGTCAGCTTGAACATTACCTGACCGATGGCAATCAGCAGCGGCGTGGCGACCAGCAGGCCGAGAATGTGCAGCGGCAGCGCCTTCACCGCACGATGTCCTCGCGGTAGTAGATGTCGCGGCCAATGTCGCGGATATGATAGCTCTCCGGGACCGGCATCACTGCGCGCAGGAAGCTGTGTGTATACGGAAAGAAATTGACGTGCGGGTTGAACGTGTAGCGGTATTCCCGCTCGCGCGGCACTACGAGGATCAGCCGCCGGCGCGCCACCCGCCGCAGCTCCGCAATTGCCGCGCGGTAATCCACGATATGCTCGATCACATGCGTGCCGATCACCGTGTCGAAAGATTCGTCGGGGAAGGGCAGGGCTTCGACCTTCGCCGCGAAATACTGGATGCCCTCGTCCGTCAGGGCTGGATCGATTACGAAATCCACGCCGACCAGCGCGCCGAGATCACTGCGCGCCGCCCGTACCCGGCGCAGCAGCGCGCCCGTGCCGCAGCCGACATCCATGGCGCTGGCGCCCACGATATCCGCCGTGATCGCGGCGATGCAGGCATCCGAATTGTCGGTGTCCTCGTGCACGCGCGGGTGCTTGCGGTAGAGCGCCTCGTATTCCTCGTCTGTCAGGAAGGCGGCGCGTTCGCGGAAGCGCGCGAGGTCGGCCACATGATGGCCCCAGGCCATCGAGGCCGCCGCTTTGAACAGGCTGGAATCGCGCAGCGCCGGCGGAACGATATCCTCCAGCACGAAGCGGATTCGGTTGGTCATCTCGCGGCGCATCAGAAGCCCGTGCTGCGGAAGGGCGCGCCCGTATCGCGCTCTTCTATGGGCTGCGCGCCGGGATAGGTCCGCTCACCGCGCGCCGGTGCCTGCGACAGGTAGAAGATGCGCTTCTGCTCGATGCGCGCGCGAGAGACCGAATCGAGGATGATGCCGCAGGAAAGTGACAACATCGCGCCGACCAGCAGCGTCATCGCCAGCATCACAGTGGGTATGCGATCGACCAATCCGGTTGCAAGGAATTCAAGCGTGATCGGGATCATCAGGAATGCTGAGACCGTAAACAGCGCCGCCGCGATCCAGCCGAAGAACACAAAGGGCTTGGTTTCCTTCAGCAGCATGGCCATCATCAAGAGAATCCGGAATCCGTCCCGGAATGTCGACAGTTTGCTGGCCGAGCCTTCAACGCGCCGGCCATAGTCGAACTCGATCTCCGTCACCGGCAGGCGCAGGGTAGAGGCGTGTACGGACATTTCCGTCTCGATCTCGAAACCGGCCGAATGCGCCGGGAAGCTCTTGGCAAAGCGGCGCGTGAACACGCGGTAGCCGGAGAAGATGTCGGTGAAGTCGCGCCCGAACATCGCCTGGTAGACGCGGTTGAACAGCTGGTTGCCGAAGGCGTGGCCCGCGCGGCCGGCATCCTCGGTGATGTTGCGCCGCGTGCCGACCACCATGTCCGCCCGGTCGGCGACCAGTGCGTCGATCATGCGCGGCGCCGCCGCTGCGTCATACGTCCCGTCGCCGTCCGCCATGATATAGATATCGGCCTCGATGTCAGCGAACATCTGGCGCACCACATTGCCCTTGCCCTGGCGCTTGCAGGTGATCACCGTCGCGCCGGCCAGTGCGGCCTGTTGCGCGGTATTGTCTGTGGAGTTGTTGTCATAGACATAGATGCGCGCGCCCGGCAGCACCTTGCGGAAGCTGATCACCACGGACGCGATCGACAGCCCCTCGTTGAAGCAGGGCAGCAGGACGGCAAGGCTGTAGCGGCTGGAATCTGTCATCAGGAGCGTTCAGTCTTTGGTGAATGTTTCCATGTCATAGACCGGCACTGGTTAAGTTAGCCTTGCTTGAGGGGCAGTTTCCCGATGACGGCGCCTGTCCGCTCCGCCACCTTCGCCGAAGACCATGCTGGCCTGCTGCTCTCTGCGGCGGTCATTGGCAGCCTGATGATCATCAGCCTGCTGAATGGTACGTTTGGCTCCATCGGCCCGGACGGCGACGATGTGATGCGCCTCGTGCAGGTGCGCGAGCTGCTCGAAGGGCAGGCCTGGTTCGATCTGCGCCAGCCGCGGCTTGGCCCGGAGGGCGGAACGCTGATGCACTGGTCGCGCCTCGTGGACCTGCCCATCGCCGGGATTGCCGCTGCGCTCACGCCCTTTCTCGGCCGTGACACGGCGCTCGGCCTTGCCATCACTGTCTGGCCATTGCTCAGTATGCTGACTGTAACCGTAGCATTCGTCTCCGGCGCCCGGGCGCTCGGTGGCCGCAGCCTGTTGCTCTTCACCTGCCTGGTCGCATTTGCGGTGCTCTTCCGCCATTTCCGCTACCTGCCAGGATCCATCGACCATCACAATCTCCAGCTCGGTCTCGTGCTACTCGGCGCCGTCTCCCTGCTGGCGCGGGAGCACCCGCCCGGCCCCATGGCGCTGGCCGGGGCCAGCCTGGCGCTCGCCGCCGCCATCGGTGTCGAGGTGCATCTCTTCGTCGCCGTCATCGCCGCTTTCGTGGCGATCGACTGGGCGGTCTCCGGCGCCCCGGCCCAGCGCGGCGCGGTCGTCTTCGGCGCCAGCTTTGCCGCTACGCTGGCGGCGACATTCCTGATCACCGTCCCGCCGCTAGATTACTGGACCGCGCGCTGCGACGCACATTCCTCTGTCACGCTGGTTGCTGGTCTCACCGGCGGCGTGTCCTTCGCGCTCGCAGCGCAGATCACGTCGGATAAATCGATTGCCATCCGCCTGGCTGTGTTCGCCAACGTCGCCGCCATCACTGCCGCGATGATCCTCGTCAGCGGTCCGCAATGCCTCGCCAATCCGCTCGATGCGCTCTCGGCAGATGCGCGCGAGCTGTGGCTGGCCCGCGTGGACGAGGCCGGACCGACGCTCGTTTATCTGAACGGGCGCCTCGACGAATTCCTCTTCCGCCTCGGCACGATGTTGGCAGGCCTCGGCGCGGCCGTATTCCTCGCGCTGCGCGGCGACAACCTGCGCGCGCAGATCCTGTTCATCCTCCTGCTGACGGTTTCACTGGTTTTCTCGCTCTATCAGACGCGCTTCTATGTGTTTGGCCAGCTGTTCGCCGTCCTGCCGCTCGCCCTTCTCGCCGCGCGCATCCATGCCGGCGCCGCGGGTCCTGCACTGCCGCGCCTTGCTTACCTTGCGGTCCTGCTCCTCGCCGTGCCCTTCATGTGGGGCCTCGCGGGCCGGATGATCTCCCCCCCGCCGCAAACCCCCGCCGCGCCGGCCGCCGCCGAAGTCTGCGACCCGCGTGCCACCTACGCCGCGCTGAACGCCCTGCCGGCCGGCCGCATCCTCGCCCCCGCCTCCGACGCGCCGGGCCTCCTGCTCGAGACACGCCATAGCGTTCTCTATGGTCACTACCACCGCAACCTGGCCGGCATTGACGCCGCCCTCGCCATCTTCACCAGCCCGCCAGATGCCGCCCGCGTCCGCCTCGGCGCAGCGGGCGTCGATTATCTGCTCGTCTGCCCGTCCGATCCCGACCTGCAATTCTTCGCGGCCCATGCGCCGGACGGCCTGATCGGCGAGATCATCGCGTCCCGCCCCCCGGCCTGGCTGGAGCCGGCCCTCCTGGCCGGTCCGGTCACCATCTACCGCGTCCGTCAGGACTGACGCGCCTCAGCCCGTGGGCCCGTAGGTGGCCATGGCCGCATCGTCGATCTCGCTCGCCCGGATATAGCCGCGCCGTGACTGAAGCCGCCCGAGATAGGCCTCCAAGCGCGGCGTCTTCGGGATCGATCCGAACTGGCTGCCCCAGCTAATCTGGGATCCCATGTAGACGTCCAGCGCCGTGAATTTCGGCCCCAGCAGATAGCCGTCCTCCGGCACTGCGCTCAGCAGAACGTCCAGCGTGCGGTCAAAGTCTCCGTATCCCACCATGCCGGATTTCTCCGGGCTGACCTCGACGTTCAGCGAGCGGTTCGTGCTCGCTGCCTCCCAGGGCCCGGCCGCAAACATCATCCACCGGTAATAGTCCGCCCGCGCCTCCAGCGGCGGGGCCAGATCCGCCTGCGGAAAGGCATCGGCAAGGTAAAGGCAGATCGCCGCGCACTCGGTCACGGCCTTGCCGTGATGCACGATCGCCGGAACCTTCCGCATCGGATTGATCGCGGCATATTCCGGCGCGCTCATCTCCGGCCCGTAGCGTAGGTCGTGGCGCATGTACGCCGCCCCCGTCTCCTCCAGCATCCAGCTCGCAATCCGCCCCCGCGACATCGGGTTCGTATAGAAAATGAGGCTCATCCTGCTCTCCCGCATGTTCACGTTTTGATCTTGTCTTCAGCCCGCGCGCGAGTCAACCCGGTTCCCTTGCGGCAGACGCCCCTTGACCCTTTCGCACAAAAATTGCACCCCGCACGCGATCAACCGCTTTGTGTGTTTTTGAGGGATTTCCCATGCGTGTCGCGATTATCGGAACGGGCTATGTCGGCCTCGTGTCAGGCGCCTGTTTTGCCGATTTCGGCCATG
>JBBSAZ010000148.1:0-4975 GCA_038251755.1 Caulobacterales bacterium | reverse complement strand
CCGGCGAGAACCGCGCCGGGGCGCACTATGCTTTGCTGACCAGCCTCAACAAGGTCGGCTCCAGCCTCGCCTTTGGTGTCGGTTACCTGATGGTCGGACAACTCGCGCGCTTCCGGCCCGGACAGGAGAATACCGATAGCGCCATTTTCGGCCTGGTGCTGATCTTCGGTCTGTTGCCCGCTTTCCTCTATATTGCGGCGGGCTTGATCGCGCGGACCTATCCGCTCACCCGCGCGGTGCAGGCGCAAACCGCGCGCAGCCTCGAGCGGCGGGTTGTGATCACCGAGGGGACCGGCACGTCGGACAGCTAGCTGTCTCTAAAACTCGCCGCCCTCGGCCAGCCAGTCCAGCTCGTCCGGCGTGCTGACCCGGCCTACGACGGCGTTGCGGTGCGGGAAGCGTCCGAACTGCTGGACGGCGTCCCGGTGCTGGCGGGCATAGTCGAGGGTGGACTTGGTGAAGTCGTCGAAGCCGGGACGGGCGTCGGCGTGGAGCGAGTTGAAGAGGTCAACCGAGCGCGCCTGCAGACCGGCGTCTTCGGCATGTTCGAGCGGCAGGTAAAAGAACACGCGTTCGCATTCGGAAAGGCCAAGGTCCTCGCGCGCGAGCAGACCCTCCTTGCACAGATGAAGCGCCAGCCGGTCCTGCGCAAAGGCGCGGGGCGACCTGCGGAAAATGTTGCGGCTGAACTGGTCGAGCACGAGCATCGCGGCAAGGCGCCCCCTGGCGCCGCGCGCGGCCCAGTCTTCGGCCAGCGGTCCGGCGGACAGGGTTTCCAGCAGTGAGAGGAAACGGCTCCGAAGTTCGGCGTCCAGCGCCTCGCCGCCATTGAACCACATCTTGTTCTTCAGCTTCAGTTCGGCCAGCGAGTTTGCGGCCTCGCCGATCCAGAAACTCAGCACATCTTCGGGGGAGGGCAGCGCCGTCATGGGGCAGGCCGGCGGGCGACGACCATGTAGTTGACCGACGCATCCCCGGTCAGCTTCCACTGGCCGGAGACCGGATAGAAGCTGACACCGATGGGCGCCTCCGGTTTCATTCCGGCGCCGGTCAGCGCCGTTTCGACTTCTTCGGGCGTCACGAATTTCGACCAGTCATGCGTCCCGCGCGGCAGCCAGCCGAGCACATATTCGGCCCCGATCACGGCGGTCGCCAGCGCCTTGGCGGTGCGGTTCAACGTCGCGACGATCATCAGCCCGCCGGGGCGTACGAGCCGGGCAGTGTCGGCGAGGAACTGCGCGGGGTCGGCCACGTGCTCGACGACTTCGAGGTTCAGTACGATGTCGAACATCGGCTCGCCCGCGGCCAGCAGGCCCTCGGCGGTCCCGGCCCGGTAGTCGATCTTGAGGCCCTGTTCGGTGGCATGGGTCAGCGCGGTCTTGATGTTGGCTTCGGAGGCATCCACCCCGGTGACCGCCGCGCCGAGGCGCGCCATCGGTTCGCACACGAGGCCCCCGCCGCAGCCGATGTCGAGCAGGCGCAGGCCCTCCAGCGGTTTGAGGGCGCCCTTTGATATCGAAAAGTGGTTTTCCGCCGTCTCGCGGATGAATTTCAGGCGGACCGGGTTGAACCGGTGCAGCGGCTTGAACTTGCCATTGGGATTCCACCAGTCGGCCGCCATGGCCGAGAATTTGGCGACTTCCGCCGGGTCGATGCTCGGCGTCACGGGAGGCGCCTCAGAGGCCACAATCGTTTTTGCCATTGTTTAGCAATCCTGTTTGATCCGCGCCGCAGTTTACCCTAGAGGGGCCGATATAGGACGCCCCCAGCGGGGCAGATAGCCGGTTGGGGCGAAATGGCGCGCACAGTACTGAAATTCGGGGGCACATCGGTCGGCGATCTGGACCGGATTGCCAACGTCGCCAACATCGTGGCGGCGCGCGCCGCCAAGGGCGAGCATATGGCTGTAATCGTCTCGGCGATGTCGGGGGAGACCAACAAGCTGGTCGCCCTGGCCGACGGCGCCGCCGGCAAGGATCTTCCGCGTCATCTTTATGATGACGAGTATGACGTCGTGGTCGCCTCGGGCGAACAGGTCACCGCCGGCCTTCTGGCACTGGCCCTGCGCCGGAAGGGTCTGAAGGCGCGCTCCTGGCTCGGCTGGCAGCTGCGTCTCAAGACCGACAACAGCCACGGCCGTGCCCGCATCCTCGGCTTTGACGACAGCTCCCTGCCGGATTCCATCGACAGCGGCGAGATCGCCGTAGTCGCCGGTTTCCAGGGCGTGACGGACGATCACCGCGTAACCACGCTCGGCCGGGGCGGCTCGGACACCAGCGCGGTGGCTGTGGCCGCAGCGCTCGGCGCCAAGGTGTGCGACATCTATACGGATGTCGACGGCGTCTACACGACCGATCCGAGGATGGTGCCGAAGGCGCGCCGCCTCGACAAGATTTCGTATGAAGAGATGCTCGAGATGGCCTCGCTCGGCGCCAAGGTGCTGCAGACGCGCTCGGTCGAGCTGGCGATGAACCACAATGTGCCGGTGCGCGTCCTGTCGAGCTTCGTGAAGCCCGGCGAGGAATCCCCCGGAACGCTTGTCTGTGCAGAGGAAGAAATCGTGGAAAAGCAGGTTGTCAGCGGCGTCGCCTATTCGCGGGATGAAGCCAAGGTCACGCTCTACGGTGTGCCGGACCGTCCGGGCTCGTCGGCGAAGATCTTCTCGGCGCTGGCGAAGGCCGGCGTGAACGTCGACATGATCGTGCAGGCCTCCTCGCGCGAAGCCTCCAAGGCGAACCTCGTATTCACCTGCACCGAGCGCGACAGCCCCTTCGCCCGCGAGACGCTGGAAAAGCTGAAGGCGGATGTCGGCTATGAGCGGCTGGAAGTGGTCAGCGACGTGTCGAAGATCTCGATCATCGGCGTCGGCATGAAGAGCCATACCGGGGTTGCCGAGAAAATGTTCACCGCCCTCTCGGAAAAGAGCATCAACATCGATGTCATCTCCACCTCCGAGATCAAGATATCCGTGCTGATCGCCGCGCCCTATACCGAACTGGCCGTTCGCGCCCTGCATACGGCTTTTGGTCTAGACTCAGAATAATCCGCCATCCCGAACGGGAGAGCATGCCCTACAATATGCCGGCCACCCGTGTGCTCATGAACAACCTTCGCCAGGTGATGGCGGAAGAGGGCGACACACGTTCGCGGCTGGACCATGTCGTGCGGCTGATCGCGTCCACGATGGTGGCGGATGTCTGCTCGATCTACGTGCGCGAAACAGACGGCGCGCTGCTGCTGGTGGCCACCGAAGGCCTGAAGCCTGAAGCCGTCAACAAGACGCGCCTGGCCGCACATGAGGGCCTTGTGGGCTTTGTGGCCCGCACCGCCGAGCCGATTGCCATCGAGGATGCCCCGCGCCATCCGGCCTTCTCCTACAGGCCGGAGACGGGGGAAGACCCGTTCCACGCCTTTCTCGGGGTGCCAATCCTGCGCACCGGCGGGGTGACCGGCGTGCTGGTCGTCCAGAACCGGACGGAGCGCGCTTACGGCGAAGAGGAAATCGATACGCTGCAGACCATCTCGATGGTGCTGGCGGAAATCGTCCACACGCTTGAGACGTCACCCGTCGCGCTGCAGCCGGAGCGGCGGGTGCGCGGACCGGGTGGCGGCAATCTAGCCGGCCGCATCTTCTGCGAAGGTCTCGGTTTCGGCCGGGCCGTGCTGCACGACCCGGTCGTGCCGGCAGCGAAGTTCTTTGCGGCGGACATGACCGCCGAATCCGAGCGCCTGAACGAAGGCCTGATCGGGCTGCGCGCCTCGATCGACCGGATGATGCTGATCGACGGGGCCGCGCTCGGCGGCGATCCGCGCGACGTGATGGAGGCCTACCGGCTGCTGGCGGAGGACCCGTCCTGGGCCGAGAAGCTGCATGAGGGCATCCGGTCCGGCCTGTCAGCGGAGGCTTCGGTCGACCGGGCCCGGCGCGAGCACCGCGCTCGGCTGATGAATGCGCGCGACCCCTACCTGCGCGAACGGCTGCATGACCTCGAAGACCTCGACAACCGCCTTTTGCGCGTGCTCGGCGGGGAAGAGGGCAAGCCGAAGATCAAGGGCGACCGCAGCGTCCTCGTCGCTCGGCGTCTCGGACCGGCGGAGCTGCTGGAATATGCCAAGTCAGGCTTGCGCGGCCTGTTGATGGAGGAAGCGGCAGCGTCGTCGCACGCCGCGATCGTGGCGCGCGCGCTCGGTATTCCGGCGATTGGCGGCATCGAGAACCTGACCACGCGGATCGAGCAGGGCGACTATATTATCGTCGATGCCGAGGAGGGCACGGTGCACGTGCGCCCGGATGACGTGGTGTACGATGCGTACAAGGCCCGGGTCGGGCTACGGTCGGAGCGGCAGGCGCGGTATGCGGCGCTGAAAGGCCTGCCGGCTAAGACGCTCGACGGCACGCACATCTCGCTGATGCTGAACGCCGGCCTCGACCTCGATCTCGACATGCTGGACCAGGCGGGCGCCGACGGCGTGGGCCTGTTCCGCACCGAGTTCCAGTTCCTCGTCTCCGAAACGCTGCCGCGCCTCGATGACCAGATAACATTATACAAGCGGGTGCTGGAGCGGGCGGCGGGGAGGCCGGTCGTCTTCCGGACGCTCGATCTCGGCGGCGACAAGGTGCTGCCGGCGCTGAACCTGCAACGGGAAGAGAACCCGGCACTCGGGTGGCGGTCGATCCGCTTTGCGCTCGATCACAAGGGCCTGTTCCGGCGCCAGCTCCGGGCGCTGGTCCGCGCGGCAGGCGACGGCCCCCTGACGGTGATGTTCCCGATGGTGACCGTGCCGTCGGAATATCACGCGGCCAAGGCCCTGCTGCTCGAGGAAGTCGCCTGGAGCGCCCGGCAGACCGGCAAACAGCCCTCGAAACTGGAAGTCGGCGTGATGCTGGAGACCCCGGCGCTGGGCTTCTCGATGCAAGACCTGGCAGGGGAGGTGGATTTCCTGTCGGTCGGCACCAATGACCTCTTGCAGTTCT
>JBBSAZ010000147.1:0-4993 GCA_038251755.1 Caulobacterales bacterium | reverse complement strand
TGCCCGGCGGCTTCGCACAGGTGAGCGACAAACTCCGTATGCCCCGGAAACCGGAAGCCCGTTGCGTAAAGCAGCGCCTTGTTGATCGGATTGGTCACCACGCCGGACGCGCGCCCTGCGAGGGCGTCAGCAACGGCGATTTCGATGGCCCGCACGATGGCGGGGGCCGCAGCTTCATCGGGGCGTCCGGGCGCAATCGCCGGCACGCCGTCCAGCGCGATAATCGGCAGGGCTTCCGCAAAAACGTGTGCTGCGTCGGCCGGCGATGCAATGACGCGCGAAGGCACACCGGAGATCAGATGCGGCGCGCCGATCAGGTAAAAGGCGAGGTTCGCCTCACCGCGCAGCGCGGCCCAGGCCGCCGCCGAGATGGCAGGGCCGCAACCGGCAGGGTCGCCCATGGTCAGGGCGAGGGGGGGAAGGGCAGGTGAGCTCACGCCCGCGATGTCGCGCCAATTGTCCCGGCAGGCAAGCGCGTTTCTCGCCGTTAACGATAGATGATCGTCGCGTCGCGGCGGGAATTGCGCAGCTCACGCTCTGAAATCATGTTCAGCTCGCGCGCCTTGATCGACGACTTCATGTCTTCCTTGGAAGGGAGCGCTTCAGCGCCATCCTGCCGGCGGCAGACATACATGACAGCCAGACCATTGCCGATGGCGAAGATCTCGGTTGCGGACCCGACGGGCGTTGCCATCACCAGCTGCCGGCCTTCTTCACCAAGTTCAACCACATCAATGTCATCCAGGTCCTGAGCGCGCAGTTCGCTCTTGGAGTTGGCGACGGACTGGACATCCGCGCAGGTCGTGATCCGCGACATCGCTTCCATCAGCGTCGCTTCCTGGTTGTCGGTCGTCACGAGGCGTTTGAGGTCAACCTTAGTGGTCGGCTGGCTCGGTTCGCGTTTGGCCGTGACCGAGAGGATGTAAACACCGCTTTCAACTTCGATCGGCGGCAGCAGCGATGGAACACCCGCCGCCAGCACCGCCTCGGACAGGGCCGGCGAGAGGTCTTCCGCCGTCACCCAGCCCATGTCACCGCCGGTGGCCGCCGTCGGCGCCGATGAAATGCGCTGCGCGGCGACGCGGAAATCGGCGCCCTGCTGCAGTTGCTCGACAATCGACCCTGCCGCCTGAAGCGCTTCAGCGCGCGTTTCGGCGTCCGGCGCATAAAGGAAAATCTCGCCGACCCGGAACTGGGTTTTCTTGGAGGCCGTCCGCAGCCGGTCCAGCTGGTCTTCAACCTGGTTGTCGGAGACGCGGATGCGCGAGCCAAACAGGCCACCCATCAAGCGGTTCCAGGCCAGGTCTGCGCGGATTTGTTCTTCAAGGCTGACCGGGTTTACACCTGCCTCGACCAGCTGCTGGCGAAGTCCGTCGGCGCCAATCCCTGCCTCGGCCGCCATATTGCCCATCTCGGCATTGATTTCCTGAGGATCGACCTCGACTTCGAATTCGGCCACCCGGTCGAGCTGCAGGCGTTCATCTATCAGCTGCTCCAGCGCCTGACCCGTAATCTGCTGGATCAGTTCGGCCGAGGGTTGGTCGCGCCCCAGCGTCAGCAGAAGCAGCCGCGCCCGCTGGCGGACATCCGAATAGGAAATCGGCCGGTCGTTCACGATCGCCGCAATCCCTTCGAGCTGCAGGCGGTTTTCCTCTGCTGCCTGAGCCAGCGCCGAGGGCGCGCTCATGGCCACAAGGGCCGCCATCAAGACTGCACGCACCATCAAATCCTCCGTGGTTCCTGACTCGCAGGAGCCCTGTAAATGCTTCGCCGGAACCATACAAATTGCGGCCGGGCGCGCAACGCAGCAGCACAGTAAGCCATGAAAAGTGGCTGATTTCGGGCCCGTGAGCCGCCGCGATCAGTCGAATTCACTCGAACCAAAGTTGCCTAGGGACTTGAGGGTGAACCTGAACTGAATGTTCTCGGAGGGGCCGAGCGTCCGGTCGACCAGCTCATTGCGGCTGTAGATCAGCTCGAAGCGGGCGCAGTCGTCTGTATAGGCGAGGCCGATCTCCTGCCGGGCGTCCACATCGTTGGCGATGTCGCGCAATTGCCCGAAGATCACCGAATAGGAATCCGTCACCTGCACTTCGCCCGTGACGTAGATCCCCTCGTCAGGCTGCCCGAGCGGACTGATTCGCTGGTCGATCTTGTAATATTGGCCAACCGCCCGGAACCGCTTGAGCGAAGCCGAAGCCCGCAGGTCGAGACGGTTGAGGGCATAGTCCTCATCGTCGAGGCGCACCCGGCTCGACAATTGAAGCGAATTGCCGAGGTCCAGCGAGGTTTCGGCCACCCAGTCTGACGACGTCCCATCGAGGTTCGAGGCAACGTCGAACGCGTCATCGGCCCGCGAGCGCCAGCGCTTGCCGACAGTGGTGCTCAGCTCCGTGCCGTTCTTCCAGATCGCCCGCGCGGTGATCCCCGCGCTGAGTTTTCCGTCGCCTTCATAGAGGTCGAAGTTGCCGAAACCGTTGGCTTCAAACAGGCTCGACTCGTCAAACTCGAACAGCTGGCTGTCTTCCACCGGAATGGCTGGATCGTTGACGTTCGAGAAGCCCCACGCCGCCATCACGGCCGGCTCCAGCATCAGGTCGACCGTCTCGCCGGGGCGATACAGTGGATACGCGATCTTGGCGCCCGCATTGCCCACCGCGCGCGACACATCGCTCTTGCCGCTGACGGCCTCGTCAAGCGCATAAAAATCGCCGCGTAGTTCCGCAAAGGGTTCGAATGTCAGGCCGCCCGGCAGCAGGTTGAAGTCCCGCCAGTCGGCTCCGGCGCTCACCCGCCGGCTGTCGGCGCCGACATCGCGGCTGAGTACCGCCGAAGAGACGTTCACGTTGGCAAAGCCGTAGTCGCCAAAATCGAAGTTCTTCTCAGCATACAGCAGCGGCGAGACGACCGGCAGACGGTCGGCATCATCCTGCCCGCGCAGTCCCTGGAAATTCAGCAGCGCCACATCGGCGTAATAGTCGTCGCCCTGACCCACCGCGAAAACCTGCGAGAGCAGGCGCCGCGGCTGGTTCGAATAAAGGCCGCGCTTGTCCAGCTGGCCGTCAATGTCATAGCGCCGGTCGTAGAGGTCGTCCGTCTGGCTTTCGACGCCAAAGCCCCACATCCATTCCGGTGAGATCGCGAACGCGCCGTTGGCGTAGATATGCCCGCGAAACTTCTCCTCGCCGAACCGCTCGCCGTCGCCGTCGAAATCGGTTTCCTGCGTGAAGCTCGACTTGATCTTGATGGCGCCGGAATAGAAGCGCTTGCGGTATTCAAGGTTCAGCAGCGGATTGACGTTCGCCGACAAGAGCGGCGCGAGGGTCAGGTCGGAGCTTTCCGAGATCGCCCAATAGTAGGGCTGCTTGTAAAACGTGCCGATCTTCGAGGAGATGCCGGCATCCGGGATCAAAAAGCCTGAGCGGCGGTCCGAGCCCGGATCCGGGTGCGCGAGATAGGGCAGGTAGAACACCGGGATACCGGCGACTTCGACCACCGCATCGCGGTAGGAAATCATCTGGCTTTCCTGGTCCAGCACAGCCCGGCGCGCCCGGATCGTCCAGGTCGGCGTCTTGTCTTCAGCGCACACTTCGCAGGAAGTGTAGACCACCTGGTCCAGAGAGTTGACCCCGTTGGACTGCCGGATGGCCGAGTTCGCGGTGACGCTGGCGCCCTGCGCGAGGCGCGCCGAGAAGCCGATGGCAAAACCGTCAGAGAGATTTGAGCCGACTTCCATTTCGTCGGCAAACTGCTGGGAACCGTCGGCATCAATGATGATGACATTGCCGGTGGCACGCACCTTCTCGGTATTGCGGTTGTAGATGATCTTGTCGGCCCGGAGCGTGCGGCCCTGATACAACGCTTCGACATTGCCCTCGGCGACGATGCTGTTCTCGCCGCTGAGTTCATACACCGTGTCGGCTTCCAGAACCACGCGCTCGTCGGCGGCTTCCACGGCCGGAAGGGTCTCGGGCAGCCCGGAATCCTGTGCTTGCGCAGTCAGCGGCAGCACTGCGGAGAAGCCGGCCAGCAGGGCGTATTGGGACCATAAAGCCAAAGGTGCGATCCTCACTCTGCAGGCGTTCGGCGCGGGCTGCCTTCCCCTGCAGGAACCGCGCGGCGTTTTCAAAGGCTTAGAGTCGATCCACCGGCCCGTCCAGCCATCCGGCAGGTCCGGCCTGCTTTTGGCGCCCGGGCCGGTGCAGGCGCGCCACAGGGCCCTAAAGAGCACGGGCCACCAGCCCGCCCGGGTAGGACAGCGCCTTTCCCGCCAGTTCCAGCTCCATCAGCACGGCGTTGCACTGGGCGGCGTTCAGCCCGGCCGCGCGGGCAATCTCGTCAATCGGCATAGGATGCGGGCTGCGCGCCTGCCGAACCCGCGCCAGCTGGTCGGCCGGCAGCGGGCCGTCCAGAAAGTCCGGCGTGAACGCCGGGGGCGGAGGCGCCGCCACATGAAGAGCCGGTAACCCTGCGAGTACCTCCAGAACGTCCTGCGCATGGCGCACCAGCGCGGCGCCCTGCCGGATCAGCCCGTTGGTGCCGGACGCGCGCGGGTCGAGCGGTGAGCCGGGCACCGCCATCACCTCGCGCCCCTGTTCTCCGGCCATGCGCGCCGATATCAGCGAGCCGGAGCGCTCTGCCGCCTCGACCACCACCGTGCCCCGGGCCAGCCCCGTGATGATCCGGTTGCGGCGCGGAAAATCCTGCGCCCGCGCCTTGTAGCCCGTCGGGCTCTCCGAAACGATCAGGCCCTGTTCGGCGATCTCGGCATACAGCCGCTCATGCTGCGGCGGGTAGACATGATCGATCCCGCCGCCGAGCACCGCCACCGTGCCGGTCTTCAGGCTCGCGGCATGCGCCTCGCCGTCAATGCCGAGGGCCAGGCCGGATACCACCGTCAGCCCCGCCCGCCCGAGTTCCGCCGCCATGTCCCGCGCAATCTTTCGCCCCGCCGTCGACGCATTGCGCGCGCCGACAATCGCCACCGCGTCCG
>JBBSAZ010000146.1:0-5099 GCA_038251755.1 Caulobacterales bacterium | reverse complement strand
TTCTGGATGAGCGCTGAAGAAGCCGTCGAGTACGGCCTCGTCGGCAAGATCGTCCGCCACCGCAACGAGGTCGTCTAGCGGGGCATCGGAGGCCTGTTTGCCTCCCGGTAAGGTTTATGGGTGATGTTTCACCCTTAACCATAACCGGGTGTACCTGCCTCCATGCCTGCCCGCCTGAAGGATCTCGCGCTACCTGTGACGCCGGTCACACCGGCCACCACGGCGGCGGCTGCATTTTCATTATTCCTGTCGGACGCGGCCTTGTTCGCCATTCCCGTTCGCCTGTCGGACGGCGGCGCGGCCAGCTACGGCCTCGTCACCCGCGTGCGGCTGACTGAGGCGCTGGCGGGTCCGAACGGGCGAGATGTCTACGCCGCGCGTTCGGTGACCCACCTGGTCGGCGCTCAGCCGGTCATCGCGTCAGGCGAAGCGCCCGCCGCACTGGTCGCCAAGACAGCGGCGGAACAGTCCAGCAGCGCGCTGACCGACGGTATCATCGTGATCGACAGGGGCAACTATCTCGGCATCGTCTCGCCGGCTGCGCTGCTCAAGGCGATTGCGGAAGAAAACGCCGCCCGCGCCCGCTTGCAGCAGACGGCCCAGAAAAAGCTCGACGACCTGAAGCGCCAGCTGTCCAGACTGTCGGAATCGCGGGCTCGTACGCTCGCCTTCATCGGCCATGAAATCCGCACGCCGCTGACTGGTATCATGGGCGTCGCGGACCTCCTCGAAACCCAGCTGCCCGCGGGAGAGACGAAGCGCCTGGCCCGGACGATCTCGCAGAGCGGCCAGCACCTCGAGCGCCTGCTGTCCGACCTGCTGGATATCTCCCGCATCGATGCCGGCAAGCTCACGATCACCAACCAGCCGATCGAGCTGCGCCAGTTCGCGGTCGAGACGCGTGATCTCTGGCTGCCGCAATTCGACGAGAAGCGCATCAGCCTGCGGATCGGGGTCGCCACCGGCGCCGAGGCGCGCATCGAAAGCGATGCCGGGCGGCTGCGCCAGATCCTGTTCAACCTCGTCAGCAATGCGATGAAATTCACCGACCGGGGGCAGGTGACGGTGACGCTCGCCACCGCGCCGTCGCCGGACGGCCTGATGCTGACCATGCGTGTTGCCGATACCGGGCGCGGCATCACCGACGCCGACAAGGCGCGCCTGTTCGAAGCGTTCGAACAATCCGAAAGCGCCGACGCATTCTCCGGCAGCGGCCTCGGCCTCGCCATTGCCCGCAGCCTCGCGCGCCGCCTCGGCGGCGAAATCATCCTGTCCGACAATCCGGGCGGCGGCTGCGTGTTCACCGTCGCACTGCCAGTCATCAAGGCGGGCCCGCGCCTCGCGGTCGAGAACAAACCCGAAGGCCACGCCGCGCGCTTCGATCTCGGCGAAGTGCTGCTGGCCGAAGACCATGAAGCGAGCGCCTTCGTGATCCGCGAGGCGCTGATTGCCGCCGGCTGGCGTGTCGAGACGGTGGCCGATGCCGCCGCGGCGATCACGCGGATCGGCCAGCGCCGCTACCAGGTGATCCTCACCGACGTGCACATGCCGCATGGCGGCGGCGAAGCCGTGCTGCGCGCCGCCCGCTTTGGCAACGGCCTCAACGCGCTGACGCCGGTCGTGGCCGTGACGGCGGACGCCAGCCCCGAACGCCGCGCCGCATGCGACCGCGCTGGATTCTCCGGCCTGATCGAAAAGCCGATCCGTCCACGTCCACTTGTGGCGACACTCGCCGATATCCTGATTTCGAGCGGCCAGCCGAGACGCGCCGCCGGGGCCTAAGGCCTAGAACGTCCGTCCAATGAGCAGATAGGCTGATTGCCGTCCGCCCTCGGAGCGTCCGAAAGCCAGATAGACCGGGCCGAAGGCCGTGCTGGCGGCTACGAAGGCGCTGCCGCCGAAGCGGACCTCATCGGCGTCCACGCCCGTGCTGCCTTGCCAGACATCCCCGAACTCGAACGAGCCGCCGACGAACAGGGGCACACCGAAAATCTGCTGCGAATCGCCGAGCATCTGGCGGCGGTAGATCAACTGCGCGGTCAGGAAATTCTCGCCCGTCAGCTCCTCCTTGCGATAGCCGGACAGACTGAACAGCCCGCCGACCCGGTAGAGGGCATCCAGCGGCGCTGTGCCGTTAAGGCTCTGGCCGGCCGCGAGCGCGCCGATCAGCGTGTTGGGCCCGTGACTGGTCGCCGAGAGGAGGGTTCCGCTGACGGTCTGGAAATCGGCATTGTCCCCGATCGCGGTCAGTCCCTGCACCCAGCGTGCACTCGCGCGCACGCCGTCGCGCGGGAAAAAGGGATCGTCCAGCGTGTCAAACGCGCCGGTGGCCACGAGGCGGCCGATATCGACATCGACTTCGGCAAATGGCGCAAAGCCTTCGTTGAGCTTCGCACGGCCTGTGCCAAGTTCGGCACCAAAGCGCACTTCGCCGACATTGCCGAACTGGTAGCCGCCATCGAGGGCTGCGACTCCATAGGTGAGATCAAATCCGGCTTCCTTGAACCCGCGCTGGGAATAGATATTCACCGGCCGGTTCTGGATCTCGCCGCGCACAGCAGTGAACCAGCTCTGGCGCGGGTCGAGGAAGCGGAAATACTCGCCGGCGATCTCGTTGAAATCGCCGATTGTCGCGCGGGCCTGAATCTCCGAGCCGTAGGCGTCGAGTACGGCGCTGCGGAAATCAACCGAGACAGCAGCGTCGGACTCGGTATTGAAATCGTTCTCGACGATCAGGCCGAGGCGGACCCGGCCGGCATCCGGCACGCGGTCCTCTGCGCGCACGACGAGACCGGTCTGGCCGTCATTTTCCTCGTAGACATAATCGACACTCTCGAACGGGCCGAGCGCATAGATGCGGTCCAGCGCCTCGTCGATCGCGGCGGCGTCGGCGGGTGTGCCGGCGAGATCGATCACCTTGCCTTCCAGCAGGGACTGGTCGAGCCTCGAAGTATTCTCGATACGGATAAAACCGATGACCGGCGCCGTTTCGGTCCGATTCTCCGCATAGGCGATAGGCGGGCGGCCCTCGGCGAGACCGGCAAGGCGCCCGGCTTCCGCCGTCATGGCGACGCGGCCGGTCTCAATCAGCTCGTCGCTGCGGGTGAAGGCCGTCGGGCCGATATCGCCGGTCTCGACACGGATCAGGAAATCCTGGTCGGTGAGGCTAGCGATCTCGGCACGCTCGTTGGTCAGGATCAGCAGGCTGACGGTCTGCGAGAGGACATCGACGACCGAGCCGATGTCCTCCTCGGGCAGAAGGTCATTCGGCGTCCAGACGGCGATCACGATATCGGCGCCCATGTCGCGCGCGATGCTGATCGGAATGTTGGCCGCGAGCCCGCCGTCGACCAGCAGCTTGCCATCGACCTGCACCGCCGGGAAAACGCCGGGCAAGGAGATCGAGGCGCGCATCGCCATCGGCAATTCGCCGGAGCCCAGCACGACCGCTTCGCCGGTCGCGATGTCGGTGGCAACGGCGCGGAAGGGGATTGAGAGGTCGTCGAAGTCGTCAACGCGGGTCCGGGCCGGCGTGAAGCGGCGCAGCTCCTTCATCAGTATCTGGTCGGAGACCGCGCCGGTTGGCAACAGGATGCCGGCGGCCGTGACGCCGAGGCTCGCCGTGCCGGGAAAGTCCGCCTGCTGCTGTTTCTGGCGAAAGGTCAGCTTGTCCCGGTCCGGCTGGGGCGAGAAGATGCCCGCCCAGTTCACCTGCTCGACGACCGTTTCGAGTTCCTCGCCGTTCAGGCCCGAGGCATACAGGCCGCCGATGACCGCGCCCATGGAGGTGCCGACGACGATGTCCGGCCGGATACCGAGGCGTTCGAGTTCCTGGATCGCGCCGACATGCGCGAGACCCAGCGCGCCGCCGCCGGAGAGGACAAGCGCAACTTTCGGGCGCGGGGGATCGGTGGGGGCGGTCTCATCCGCGAGCGCCAGGCCGGGCAGGAGGCCCAGGCCACCCGCCGCCAGCAGCGGTCGCCAGATGTTCCGCCAGTTCAACGCAGCCGTGTGCAGCATGAGGCTTCTCCCCGGTCCAACTTGGTTAAAGGAGAACTGCTAACAGTTTATGGTGGTTCGGGAGAGACTTGAACTCTCGACCTCGCGATTATGAGTCTGAAAAAGACAAATCGACAGAAGATAAAAAAGAATAAAAGCAGGGCTTTAGAGGTCGTTGGTGATCACAAACTAACACGCAAAATCGCTCAAAATCCGGGTTTGCGTGTTAGTTGCGTGTTAGTTTGGCGCGAGATTGATGAATCGCGAGGTCGGGCAGAAACACGAATTTGGCGCCGATTCGGGAAGGTTTGCGTGTTAGTTGCGTGTTAGTTTCCGAGCATACTCGCGGTCAGGTTTCATCGCTCATAAGTCGTGCTTTGGATATGACAGCCCTGCGATCCCAACGAGGCGCTTTCGTCGAAATTCAGAAGCCGGTTTTTTCCTGCATCAATCGTCTATTGCGCGTAGGTGGCGTTACAAAAACTAGGCACTTGCATGAGAGTACCTAGAAATTGTAACATGCTCGCCATGGCCGCTAAGTCGAACAAGGATCGCGCAATTGCCCTTGCTCAGGAGCAGGGGGTCGGGCGTGCGCGCGACTTCGAGGCCAAGGGCATTCCACGGATGACGCTGCGCCGTCTGGTGGAGGAAGGCGCGCTGACGCAGCCTTCGCGCGGACTTTACCAACTCGCCAATGCCGAACACTCCGCCGAACACAGTCTGGCCGAAGCCGCAAAGGCCGCGCCGTCCGGTGTTATTGCGCTTCTCTCCGCGCTCCAGTTCCATGGGCTCACCACGCAGACGCCGCATGCCGTCTGGATTCTCATGCCGTCTAAGGCTTGGGCGCCGACAAAGCCGCCGGTGCGCCTCAAGATCATACGCGCCGGTGGCGAGGCGCTCACCGCCGGCATCAAGCATCATCGCATCGACGGCGTATCTGTGCCGATCACGACGCCCGCCAAAACGGTGGCCGATTGTTTCAAGCATCGCTCGAAAGTGGGGCTCGATGTCGCGCTCGAAGCGCTCCGCGACGCGCTGCGCCGCAAGCGCGCCACCACCGATGAGATATGGCGCTGCGCCGTGGCTGACCGCGTCGCGAC
>JBBSAZ010000145.1:0-5127 GCA_038251755.1 Caulobacterales bacterium | reverse complement strand
CTCAAGGAGGAACCCATGGCCAATCCCCGTACCATCGCCTATGCCGATCTCGAATCGCTTGCCGGCCAGGAAGTCGGCGTGTCCGACTGGCACTTGATCGACCAGAACCGCGTCAACCTCTTCGCCGAGGCGACCGGCGACCACCAGTGGATCCACGTCGATGTCGAGCGCGCCACCAAGCTGATGGGCGGCCCGATTGCGCACGGCTTCCTGACACTCTCCCTGCTGCCGATGCTGGGCTCGGAAGTGCTGCGCGTCGAAGGCGTCACCCGCGGGATCAACTACGGCTCCGACAAGGTCCGCTTCACCAACATGGTGCCCGTCGGATCGAAAGTCCGCCTGCGCCAGAAATGCCTGTCGGTGGAAGCCAAGTCCGGCGGCAAGCAGATGAAGATGGAAGCCACCGTCGAAATCGACGGCAAGGACCGCCCCGCGCTGGTCGCCGAGTCGATTACCGTTCTCTACGGCTGATCGCTGATCATCGCCCTCCGGGGCGATGAGGCCAGAGTTCCGGTCTGATGGAATATGGGAGGGAGCTGCCGCAACGCAGCGTCCGTTTGAATCGTCGTGGAGGCGTACCCGGCATGGCAGCACCCCGCCCTTCACGCCCGCGCCGGCGCACATGGGTCACACTGCTGGTGGGGACAGTTTTGTTGTTTTGTATCCCCCTGCTGGGGACCGCCATCAACAAGGCCATCCAGCCGCAACGCCATGCCGAAGCCGCCAGGTGTCTCAGCGTCGGCGCCGGCGGCAGCGCGTTCAATGCATGCGACGCGGCCGTCATAGCCGCTTATTGCCACCGGACGGAAACACAGGACAGGAACGACGATCCCTGCCAGATGCAGCGCCTTGAAGCGGGAGAGGTTTTCACCGGTTACACGGCCGCCCCCGCTGCCGAAGCCCCCTACTACATGGCTTGCGAGGCGCCCTTCGTCCCGAAATGGGGCCCCTCGCTGAGCAATGCTGCAATCCAGCAGAAGCGCTGCGCCCGGCCTGAGGCAGCACCCAAGCCCTGACGGGGCTGCTGTTTGGCGCGCGATGAAGCTGCGCGGTAATGGAAGACATCCTATATGGGGGGACTGAACGCAAGGAGCGCCTCCGATGACCAAGACCAAGATTGAACGCACCGACGCCGAATGGCGCAAGATCCTCGACCCCGAGGCCTACCGCGTCGGCGTGAAAGACGGCACCGAACGCGCCTTCACCCCGGGCAATTTCCAGGACGAGAAACGCGCCGGAATCTACCACTGCAAAGGCTGCGGCACAGCGCTCTGGTCGTCCGAGCACAAGTTCGAATCCGGCACCGGCTGGCCCAGCTACTGGCAGCCGGTCGACCCTGCCGCAATCGGCACCTCCACCGACTTCAAGATGATCTACCCCCGCACCGAATGCCACTGCGCGACGTGCGGCCTTCACCAGGGCCACGTGTTCAAGGACGGCCCGCCGCCGACCGGTGAACGCTGGTGCATCAACGGCGCCGTGCTAGATTTCCGCCCCTCCGAATAAAGGCTGGCCGAATAAACTCTGGACACGTCCCGCCGGCGTGATCCAGTGTCGCGTTTATCGATAAGCGGAGCCTTCCATGCGCCTTGTTGTCCACGTCGCCGGCCTGATGGCCGCTACGACCCTTTTTTCCGGATGTATGATGACCAAAGACACTGCCGAGCCCGCCACGCTGCAGGCCGCTACCACGAGCCTGCCCCAGCCACCGGTGGCCGCCCGGGTCGATCACGAAATCACGCAGCTCGGCCGCACGCGCAATGATCCCTATAGCTGGCTGAAGGACGAGAACTGGCAGGAAGTGATGCGCGACCCGTCGCTGCTGAAGCCGGAAATCCGGGGCTATCTGGAAGCGGAGAACGCCTACACGAAAGCGCGCGTGGAAGACACGACGACCGCGCTGCGCGACGAGCTGTTCAACGAGATGCGCGGCCGCATCAAGGAAGACGACAGCTCGGTTCCCTCGATCCATGGCGGATGGGCCTATTACACGCGCTTCCGCGAAGGCGGCGAGTATGCCGTCTACGCGCGCAAACCGGCGGCGGACGCCTTCACCGGCGGCGGAGCCGAAACGATCCTCCTCGACGGCGACGCCATGGGTAAGGACCAGGACTATTTCGCCTTCGGTGACATCGAAGCCTCCCCGGACCACAAGTTCCTCGCCTACGGCATTGATACCAAGGGCAGCGAATTCTACGAGATCCGTGTAAAGAACATCGAGACCGGCGAAGACACCGGCGTGCTGATCGAGAACGGTTATGGCGACTTCGAATGGAGCGCGACCGGCAAGGCAATCTTCTGGGTGCTGCGCGACGAAAACAACCGTCCCGCCGCCGTCTTTCAGCGCGACCTCGCGACGGGCGCCGACACGCTGATCTATGAAGAGAAAGACCCCGGATACTTCGTTGGCCTTGAAACCAGCGAAAGCGAGGAAGTGATCTTCATCTCCGCCGGCGGTCACACGACGAGCGAAGTCCGCTGGTTCCCCGCCGATGAGCTGAACCCGAAGCTGCGCCTCGTGGCGGAGCGCCTGACCGACAACCAGTATTCGGTCACGCATTGGGACGGCGAGTTCTACATCTCCACCAACACCGACGGCGCCGTCGATTTCAAACTGGTCAAAGCGCCCATGGCTTCGACCTCGCGCGAAAGCTGGCAAGACGTGATCCCGCACCGTCCGGGCACGCTCCTGCTCGGCTCCGTCGCCCAGAAGGATTATCTCTCGCTCATGGAACGCGAAGGCGGCCTTCCGCGCATCGTGATCCACAAGCGCGGCATGACCGACAGCCACGCGATCAGCTTCGATGAAGCGGCCTTCGATCTGGGCCTCGATGGCGGTTATGAATACGACGTGCCGGTGCTGCGCTTCGATTATGCCTCGCCCACGACGCCGGACCAGGTGATCGACTACAACCTCGACACCCGCGAGCGCGTGCTGCGCAAGACCCGCGAAATTCCGTCGGGCCACAATCCCGCAGACTATGTCGTCGTGCGCATCATGGCACCTTCATGGGACGGCGCGGAAGTTCCGGTGACGCTGCTGCGCCACAAGGATACGCCCGTCGATGGCACCGCGCCGGTGCTGCTCTATGGCTATGGCTCCTACGGCATCACCATCCCGGCGGATTTCCGCACCGGACGCCTCAGCCTCGTCGACCGCGGCTTCATTTATGCCATCGTCAACCCGCGCGGCGAGATGGCCAAGGGTTACCAATGGTATCTGGATGGCAAGCTCGACAAGAAGACCAACACGTTCAAGGACTATGTCGCGGCCGGCCAGCACCTCGTCGACAAGGGTTACACCACGCGCGGCAAGCTGATCGGCCATGGCGGCTCGGCCGGCGGCCTGCTGATGGGCGCCGCGGCGAACATGGACCCCACGCTGTTCGGCGGCATCATCGCAGCGGTGCCGTTCGTGGATGTGCTGAACACGATGTCGGACGAGAGCCTGCCGCTCACCCCGCCGGAATGGCCGGAATGGGGCAATCCGCTCACGGACGAAAAAGCCTATGACACGATCCTCGCCTACAGCCCGTATGACCAGGTCACGAAGCTCGACTATCCGCCGATGCTGATCACCGGCGGCGTCACCGATCCGCGCGTCACCTACTGGGAGCCTTCGAAGTGGGCCGCCAAGTTGCGCCATGAGGCGCCCACGGCGGGTCCCTTCTTCCTGCGCATCAATCTCGACTCGGGCCACTTCGGTGCCTCGGGCCGGTTTGAAGGCCTGAAGGAAACGGCCATCGAATATGCCTTCGCCCTAGCGGCGGCCGGCAAGATCGACAGCGTGGACCTGTCGGCGCCGGAGTAGGGCGGTTGCACTACTTCCTCGATTGCGAGTTCAATGGCTTCGGCGGAGCGCTTATCAGCCTTGCCCTCTCGGGTGAGACGGGTGAGCTCTATCTCGTGCGGCCCGAGGACGAGCTGAACGCGATGGACGCGCATGACTGGGTCGCGGAACACGTGCTGCCGTTCCTGTCGCTCTCGGACGCAAGGCCCACCGTGCTGCCGCTCGCCGGCTTCGGCCGCGCCATCCAGGCTTTCCTCGCCAGCGATCCGGCCCCGTCGGTGATTGCCGACTGGCCGGAAGACCTGATGCATCTGATGCAATGCCTGATCATTGCGCCGGGCCAGATGGTGAAGATCCCGGACCTGTCCCTTCGCCTGATGCAGGCGTCCGCCTATCCGAGCGAAATCACCGACGCGGTGCAGCACAACGCGCTGTGGGACGCCCGCGCCCTGCGGCAGGCTGTGCTCGGCTGAATTGTTGGGTTTTTTTGGTCGGAACGAGAGGATTCGAACCTCCGACCCCTAGTCCCCCAGACTAGTGCGCTACCGGGCTGCGCTACGCTCCGACCGAACGCGCTGTATAGGCAAAGGCTTTGGCCGCCGCAACCGGCATGTTCCGGACGCCTGCTTTCAGATCAAACCGCAAGAACCGGGTCGATCGGTGACGCCGGGCGCGCAAGGATGCAGCTCCCGACGAACAAAGGAGCCGCCCATGACTTTCCGCATCGTTCCCCTGCCCAAGTCAGAGTTCGAGGGCCTGTTTGCCCTTTCCGACGAAGCCCTCGCTGCGCAGCGCGCGCGCCGGATGGATCCGGACACCGTCGCGGGCATGCCCTGCCGGGTCAGCCTTGAGGACGCACGCGCCGGTGAAACGGTATTGCTGCTCAACTACACACCCATCTCGACACCGACACACCCTACCGCGCCAGCCATGCGATCTGTGTGCGCGAGCAGGCCGCCGAAGCCATGCCTGCCCCGTGTGACGTACCGTTCGCGATCCGGAAACGGCTGATCTCAGCCCGCCTGTTCGATGCCCCGGGAAACATTGTCGGCAGTGACGTGATGGAGGGCACTGAGCTCGCCGGCTTCCTGACAGAAGGCTTCCGGCGCGACGACGTCGCCTACGCGCACATCCACTATGCCCGCAATGGATGCTTCGCGGCAAAAGCCGTGCGAACCTGATCAGACCGCCGCTTCGGGTTCATCAGGGCACGCCCCTAAACCCCTCTCCCATGAAATGCACGGCTGTCCGGGGAAAGTTCATGAGTTGAGTTTGAAGGACATTTGTTGCGGGTGGTAGCTTTGGTTTTGCCTTCGGCGGGAGGTTGGTTTGTCGAT
>JBBSAZ010000144.1:0-5165 GCA_038251755.1 Caulobacterales bacterium | reverse complement strand
CTGGCCGCGTTTCGGCAGGTTTGCGAGGTCGTCCACCCAGGCGCCGCGGAAGTTGAGGCCGAGGGCCGAGCGGTAAAGCTTCAGGATCGACTGGCGCATGGTCTTGTCGATGTGCGGTACTTCTTCCCGCGCAAGGCTTGCCGGCATGCCGCCTTCGACAAGGGAGGGCTCCAGCCTTTCCTTGTTGCGCATGCCTAGCATCACGAGTTCGCCGAGCAGCGGCGTGGCCCACATCCGGGCGGTACGGTGGCCGGTATAGTCCTTGTCGATGACCGCGTTGGTCACGCACCAGCTGGAGACGAGGTCTGGCCGCATCGAGGCCGCGCGGAGCACCAACAGCGCCCCCCAGTCATGCCCGACGATGTGAACCGGCTCGCCCGCAGCCTCCATCTGCGACACCAGCCAGCCAGCATAAGCGTCCTTGGTGCAGCTGAAACCTGCCGGGACGGGATTGCCGAAACCGGGAAGCGATAGCGCGCGGTAGGAATCCGGTTGCAGCCCGAGGGCGCGGATCAGCGGATCCCAGAGGACCGCCGTATCCGGTACGCCGTGCACGAACAGAATCATGATGAAATCCCCTCAGCCCGCAAAGTGCTTCTTCTCTTTTGACAACCGTTTGCCGACAAAATCCAGAAAAGCCCGCACCCTCGGATTGTTGCGCATGTCTGGGTGGGTCAACAGCCAGAGGCCGGTCGCATGCGGCGCGTCCATCAAGTGATCGAGGGGCACCAGATCGGGCATGCGCACTGCGTAAGCCTTGGGCAGCATCGCAACGCCGCGCCCGAGGCGGCAGGCTTCGCCGATCGCGATGAACGTGTCGGCCCGCAGGACGCGGCGCTCGGGCGGAATATAAGCATCCATCCAGCGCCCTGGCGGCGAGGCGCTCATGCCGTCGCTGACCGTCAGCCAGGCGTGTTCGTCACGCTTACGCCCGGCATTCAGCTCCAGGTACTTCCGGCTGGAATAGACGCCAAAGGCCAGGTCGCAGATCCGGCGGCCGATGAAATGTTCGGGCGGCGCGTCCGAGGGCCGGATGGCGACATCGGATTCGAGACGGTCTAGCTGCAGGCGCCGCGTCGTCACCGACAGGTCGATGCGCAGGGCAGGGTGGCGCTCCTGAAACGCGTCGATCATCTCGCTGACCCCGGACATGTAGATGGAGTCCGTTGTAGTGACGGCGAGGTTGCCTGACAGCGTCTCGCCCTGGGTTGGGGAGGCCGCCGGGTTCATGGCCGATTCCAGCGTGCGGGCCGCGGCGAGGATCGGCTGCGCTTCGGCCAGCGGCTTGTATTGCGTGCCGTTCTTGAGGAAGAGGCTGTAGCCCAGCCGGGCTTCAAGCCCCTTGATGCGCCGCTGCACAGTCGAGCGGTCCACGCCGAGCAAACGGCTGGTTTCCGTCAACGAGCCGGTGCGTGCGAGCACCGCCACAAAGCGATAATCGTCCCAGTTCTGGACGTGCATTTTTGCCCCACCCCTGTGCAAAACTGCCTAAGCGGGCACATTGACACATACCCCAATGGTTAATTCAATGGGGGCTGACGTAGATACCCGTCGCGGGGGTCACTGGGAGGATGACACTCGCGAAATCGGGGAATTGCGCCCGCAGAAGCGCGGCGAACAGGTTTGTTTCGGCGGTCACGTGCGTCCCCCACCCAGCCCGTGCCGTCTTAAGGGTCGCCTGCAGAGCCGTTGTCCCCATCAGGCTCTGCAGGCGGCCCTTTACCCCAACGCGCCTTCGCCGTTGACCCAATGACACGCTTGCGGCGTGGCCGCCGCTTGTCCAAGGTTTCCTTGCATCCAGAAACTCGAGGGAGACCCACGCGATGAAAACCCGCATCACCGAAATGCTCGGCATCCAGCACCCGATCGTGCAGGGCGGCATGCACTTTGTCGGCTTTGCCGAAATGGCAGCCGCGGTCTCCAATGCCGGCGGGCTCGGCATCATCACAGCGCTGACCCAGCGCACCCCGGCGGACCTTGCCAACGAGATCGCCCGCTGCCGCGACATGACGACGAAGCCGATCGGCGTGAACCTGACCTTCCTGCCGGCGCTGAACCAGCCGGACTATCCCGGCTATGTGAAGGCCATCATCGAGGGCGGCGTGAAAGTCGTCGAGACGGCCGGCAACAACCCGGTCCAGGTGCTCCCGATCTTGAAAGAGAACGGCATCAAGGTCGTCCACAAATGCACGGCCGTGCGCCACGCCCTCAAGGCGCAGAAGATCGGTTGCGATGCGGTCTCGGTCGACGGTTTCGAATGCGGCGGACACCCGGGCGAAGATGACGTGCCGAACTTCATCCTCTTGCCGCGCGCGATGGACGAACTCGACATTCCCTTCATCGCTTCCGGCGGCATGGCCGATGGCCGCTCGCTCGTCGCCGCCATGGCGCTCGGCGCCGAGGGCATGAACATGGGCACCCGCTTCATCGCCACGAAAGAAGCCCCGGTCCACGAGAACGTCAAACAGGCCCTCGTCGCCGCCTCCGAACTCGACACCCGCCTCGTGATGCGCCCGCTGCGCAATACCGAACGTGTGCTGACGAACCCGGCAGTCGAACGCCTCCTGCTGAAGGAGAAGGAACTTGGCGCGGAGATCAAGTTCGAGGACATCATCGAGGAAGTGGCTGGCGTCTATCCGAAGATCATGCTCGATGGGCAGATGGATGCCGGCGCCTGGTCGTGCGGCATGGTCGCCGGCCTGATCTATGACATCCCGACCTGCAAGGAACTGATCGACCGGATCATGGCGCAGGCTGAGGAGATCATCTCGAAGCGCTTGGCGCGCGCGATTGCCTGATCTAGGCGGGTGTTCCCGGTCTGATCAGGGCTGTTAATCCCACTATTCCGAGGCTGTGGAATTCCCCGGCCGGGGGCAGTGCGTTCGCCTGTCAGGAGTAGACAGCTGCCGGGCGTTCCAATTATGTTCTGGCAACTCCTTTTGAAGGCGCTGCCATGACTCCCATTCTCACCATAGGCTCGGCTGGCTTCGATCTGGTCCATGTCGTCCTGGCGCTCGCCCTCGCCGGCCTTGCCGTTTACCTTTGGCAGGCCCGCCAGACCCGCGCGGCGCGGCAGGAATTGCTGGAACGGGATCTGAATGTCGAGCGGGCCGCGGTGGCCCAGCTGCGCCAGCGCGAACAGACGCTGGAGGCCGTGCTGCGCGAAGCGGAATTCAAACTTGCGGCCTCGCAGGCCCGGAGCGAGGACGAGGAACGGAAATTCGCGCAATTGGCGCAAGGCGTCCTCTCCCAGGCGAACGCCCTGTTCCTCGAACGCGCCGACGAGACCTTCAAACGCCACCGCGAAGGCGCGCAGGGCGAACTCAAGGAACTGATGAAGCCGATCGGCGAGAATTTCGAAACCTTCCGCCAGAAGGTCGAAGCCATCGAAAAGGTGCGCACGGAGGACAAGTCGGCGCTGAAGGAACAAGTCGAGGCGATCCACCTAAGCCTCAAGGTGCATACCGCCGAGACCGGCAAGCTGGTCAGTGCGCTGACCGCGCCGAAAGGTGGCGGGCGCTGGGGCGAGATGACCCTTCGCAATGTGATGGAGCAGGCCGGCCTGTCACAGCATTGCGACTTTTCCGAACAGGTCAGCGAGGCCGGAGAGACAGGGCGCCAGCGGCCGGATGCGATCATCCACCTGCCGGGCGGCCGCCAGATCGTGGTCGATTCCAAGGTGTCGCTGGAATCCTACATGGCCGCGACCGCCACGGACGATACAGCCCAGCGCGCGGCGCACCTGAAAGCGCATGCCGCCAGCGTGCAGCGGCACGTGAATTTGCTCTCATCGAAGGATTACCAGTCCAATCTCGGCAACCGCTTCGACTATGTGGCGATGTTCATCCCGGGGGAGAACTTCTTCGCCGCTGCCCTCGAAGAGGCGCCGGACCTGATCGAGAAGGCGATGGGCAAGGCCGTGATCGTCACCACCCCGACGACCCTGATCGCGCTGGCCCGCACGGTGGCTCATCTCTGGCGCCAGCATGAGATGAACGCCAACGCCATGGAAGCCGCCGAACTGGGCGCGGAACTGTATGTCCGCATCGGCAAGATGCTGGAACATATGCAAAAGCTCGGCAAATCGCTCAACGGCTCGGTCGATGCGTTCAATGACGTGATGGGTTCGGTCGATAAACGTGTGATGCCGACGCTGCGGCGGTTCGAGGAATTGTCCATCGCTCCGCCCGCCAAGACGGCGGCCGAACCCAAGCTGATTGAGGCTCGGGCCAGGCTGTCCGGCGCAACCGGGGAGCTGGACTTACCGCCGCCCCGAAAGGCACTGGCCTCGGAATAGACCCGTTGACGCCTACGTAAGGCGTGCATATTTGACCGCTATGGCTATCTGCGAAATCCTCACTGTCCCCGATCCGCGCCTGAAAGAGGTGTCGAAACCCGTCATGGGGCCCGTCACTGACGAGCTTCGGGCGCTGATGGATGACATGCTGGAGACGATGTACGACGCGCCCGGCATCGGTCTTGCCGCCATCCAGATCGGCGTACCGCTGCGCATCATCGTGATGGACCTTGCCCGCGAGGAAGAGGAAAAGGCGCCGCGCTATTTCGTCAATCCGGAAATCCTCGAAACGGTCGAGGAGACCAAGCCCTACGAAGAGGGCTGCCTGTCCGTGCCGGATATCTTCGACGAGGTCGAACGCCCCATCCGCTGCCGCCTGCGCTACCTCGACTATAGCGGCAACCCGGTCGAGGAATGGGCCGACGACCTCTACGCCGTCTGCATCCAGCACGAGATGGACCATCTCGAAGGCACGCTGTTCATTGACCACCTGTCGCGCCTGAAACGCCAGCGCGCGATCGACAAGGTGAAGAAGGCCAAACTCCGCGCCATCCGCGAAGACGCGAACTGAAACGGTGACGAAACGCTGGCTGATCGCTGCTGCAGGCGCCCTGGTCATCGCGGTTCTTTTGGTTGCTCTTGTCTGGGCCATGTACCGTATGCGAACGGCAAGCCGGATCGACTATTGTCTCGACCGAGGCGGCGCGTGGGATTATGACGCCCACGCATGTCAAACCGCCTGAGCGAACCCCTCCGCATCGCCTTCATGGGAAGCCCCGGCATCGCGCAAGGCGTGCTCGAAGCGCTGATCGCGGCGGGCCACGAAATCGCCTGCGTCTATTCCCAGCCGCCGCGTCCGGCGGGGAGG
>JBBSAZ010000143.1:0-5194 GCA_038251755.1 Caulobacterales bacterium | reverse complement strand
AGACGGCAGGGATGAGATAGTTGCGCTTGAGGTGAGCATCCTCGGCTTCATTTTCGTGCTCTTACTTGGTCCCCTCGACCCAGAGCGATATCCGGTTCTCGCGGCAGCGAAATACCGCCCAGGCCGGATCGCGATTCAGTATCCCAGATCGATCAGCTGGGTGACGATCAGCTGGGAGGATGCGCACCAACACGGTACGTTGACTGTTCAGCATGTTAAGGCAGTGCCCGCAGCGGAAGTTGCCGCAAAAGGGGCGTAGCCCTCTGTGCCGAGGACAGGAGACGACCAGCTCCGGCCACCAAGGTCGGTGGGAGTTCTTGTCGGCTTTCGATCGATCAGCAGGCCAGCCGGAATGACCGAACTTGGAGCGCGATCCAGACGTTTGGCACTGGTTGGGCTATGACCTCCTTCGGCGATGAATTTCCTGATGGCAAAAACCGTTCTGCCTGCCCTCGACCACTTTGCAGTCGCTGAGGCGACGGCGATTGAATCCAGATCGGACTGACGGACCCTTAGAGGGCGGCGCTAACGCTGACAGACTCCGATGGGAAAACTGGCAGGCTTGCCTGCTCGCTGAAAGGGGAAGATGTTTCAGTATGGCGGCCCGCCAAAGCAGCAGAGACGCAGAAGTTTCGCTTTCAAGTCCGTGCTTCCACCGTGCTTCCACGTACTTTTGTAAAAAATCGGGTGCTTTTCGTAAGCTATTGATTTTTATGGCGCACCCAAGAGGATTCGAACCTCTGACCTTTGCCTTCGGAGGGCAACACTCTATCCAGCTGAGCTATGGGTGCCTCGCCGAAGCCGGTGTTTAGGCGAAGGCGGGGGAGGGCGCAACCGGGTTTGCGTTGCGCAGCCGGTGTAGCGGGCAGTGGACGGCGCGGCATGAACCGTTAGGCTGGCGGAAGACATTCACCCTCGTAGAGGCCTGAAGCCCGATGCGCTTTTCCCGATTGATCCCTGCGGCGGCGGCCGTTTCGGTCCTGCTGGTGCTTGCCGGTTGCGATCAGCCAGCCGCAGAGGTGGCCGAAGCGGCGCCCGCGGCTTGTGAACGCCCGGCCGACAGCGCGGCCGCGATTGCCGCAATGGCGCAGTATGAGGCCGATGCCATCGCCGCCGCCGAGGCGAGCCGGGGCGGTGGGCAGCCGGCGATGTGGACGATGAAGGATGCGGACACAACGCTGTACATTCTGGGTACGGTGCACTTGCTGCGCCCGGATCTGGATTGGCGAACGGCGGAAATCGACGCAGCCATAGGCTCGGCGGAAACGGTGGTATTCGAGGCGGACACGACGAGCGAGCAGGCGGGACGCGACCTGATGAAGTTCTTCACCTCGCAGGGCATGTTCACCGATGGCACGCAGCTGACCAGCCTACTCACGCCGGAGGAGACCGAGCAGCTGAAACTGGCGCTGACGGAACTCAGCCTGCCGATCGAGGCGATCCAGCCGATGCGGCCTTGGTATGCAGCGCTCAATCTCTCGGTCATGCAGATGACGGAGGAAGGGTTTGATCCCGCCGCCGGCGTCGAGATGAAGATCGAGGCGGATGCGAAAGCGAACGGGGCCTCGTTTGCCTATCTCGAGACGGTCGAGCAGCAGCTCGGCGAGTTTGCGGCGCTGGATAACTGCGCGCAGATCGACTTCCTGCTGATGAGCGCGGAAGCGCTGAAGCAGGGCACAGATGTGCTGGACCTGCTGGTGTCGGAATGGGCGGACGGAGACACGGTGGGCCTTGGTGCGCTGATGTCTGCGCCGGAGGCCTTCGGGTCGGAGGCGGCCTATGCGGCGCTGCTGACCAACCGGAATGCGCGCTGGACGCCGAAGATCGCGAACATGCTGGACACGCCGGGCACGCGGTTGATCGCGGTCGGTGCGGGTCATCTCGTCGGCGAGGACAGTGTGATCGCGATGCTGCGGGCCGAGGGGTATGAGGTGACGGGACCCTAGTCGGCCGCGCGGCGCAAAGCCAGCAGAGCCTGGTCGAGAACGGCCTGGCTAGAGCAGCAGACGATCTGGCCACCGAGCTTCGGCGCCTCGCCGCGCCAGTCGGTGGCAAGGCCGCCGGCGCCCCTCACGACGGGGATCAGCGCGGCGACATCCCAGCTCTTGAGACCGGACTCGGCGACGAGGTCAATCGTGCCGCCGGCGAGGCGGGCATAGGCGTAGGCGTCAAGTCCGTAGCGCGTGATGCGGGCGGCGGAGCGCAAATGGTTCCAGGCGCCCTGTTCGGGCGGCGAGAAAATGAAGGGATCGGTGGTCGCGATGGTGGCCTCGCGCAAGTCGGCGCACGCCGACACGCGGATCGGCGATGATCCGTGGGCGGAATCAAGGCGCGCGCCACCGGGCCATCCAAGATAGCGCTCTCCGACGACTGGCTGGTCGATAACGCCGATGACCGGTACGCCGCCCGGATCGACGAGAGCGATCAGCGTTGTCCAGACCGGCAGGCCGGCGACAAAGGCGCGGGTGCCGTCAATGGGGTCGAAGTACCAGCGATAGCCAGAAGTGGAGGGGGTTTCCGGAAACTCCTCGCCGGTAACACCGTCGGTCGGGCGCTCGGCGGCGACGAGGGCGCGCATGGCGAGCTCCGCCGCGCGGTCAGCTTCGGTAACCGGGTCGAATCCGGGGCGGTGGACCGGGCCCTTGTCGTCGACTTCGCCCAGATTGCGGAAGTGAACGCGGATCGCCGCCCAAGCGGCGTCGGCCAGCCGGGCGGCGAAAGCGAGATCATCGTCTGGAGAACGGGGAAGGGTCATCCGGCGAGGCGATGCCCCGCCGGCTGAAGGGCGTCAAGCAGCGCCGGTGCTCGTGTTGTCACCCTCGAGGGCTTTGGCGAGCTCGAGGAGGCGTTTGCGCGGGCGTTCCCCGAGGCGGTAATAGGCGCGGACCAATTCCAGAGTTTCTTTCTGGGAGAGGATGTCGCCTTCCATCTGTTCGGCATCGTTGGCCGCGTTCGGCATCGGATTGGCCACCGGCATGCCGTCGAAGAAGTACTGGACGGTGACGTTCATGGCGCGGGAGAGGTCGAACAGGCGCGAAGCGGTGATGCGGTTGGCGCCGCATTCATACTTCTGAATCTGCTGGAAGCGCACACCGACCTGAGAGGCCAGTTCCTGCTGGGTCATGCCCAGAAGGCGGCGGCGGCGGCGCAGCCGCTTGCCTACGTGCAGGTCAGTTTCGTCAGCCATGTTCCGTCTCCAATTGGCGCGGGACCGGGGTTCAGTCCCAAAACAGGATTTCCGCGCAAATTCTACGCAAACGGCGTGCCGCGTGCTCGAAACTGCCTGTTTTCGGGGCAAATTGACCGTCGAGACGGGGTGCGTCAGATAAACTCTTGGTGCTTTGTGCATCGCAGCATAAGTTGGCCTTGCACTTCGGTGCAACGCCTCTGGCGTTTCCTCCCTTTGACTTCGGCCGCGCCTCCGGGCGCGGCCCTTTTTTGGTCGAACGGGGAATTGCGCCGAACGGAACGATCCGTTCAGGCCGTGTCTACAGTCTTCAGGACCGTTTCAGGCGCGCGGCAGGAGCCGGGCGGCCTCGATGATTTCAGCCATCACCTGCTGAAGCGCTTCCTTGAGGGCGCCGTAACCGCTGGCGCGGGTAATGCGCTGCTCGTCCATGTAGAGGCCGCGATTGATTTCGACCTGCAAGGCGTGGATTCCCCGGCGGGGCCGGCCGTACCGGCGGGTGGTGTAACCGCCGGCATAGGGGGCATTGCGGGCGACGGTGAAGCCCTGGGCGCGGAAACTGCGCTCGATCCGGGCCATCAGGCGGGGGTCGGCGCTGGAACCGAACCGGTCGCCGAGCACGATATCGGTGAGCGTTCGGCGGCCGGGCTGGAGCGATGGCATGGAGTGGCAATCGATCAGAAGGGCGCGGCCATGCGCCCGCCGGAGCGCGTCCAGTTCCGCTGAAAGATGCAGGTGGTAGGCGTCATGAACATGGGAGAGGCGTTCCTCGCCTTCGGCGCGTGACAGCAGGCGGGCGTAGATGGCCTCGCCCCGGGCGCCGACGCGGGGCAAGCATCCGAGGCCGGCCTCGACCCGGGCCGTGGGCAAGGCGCAGGGGCGGGGAGGGCCATCATGGAACATGGCGGCGTCGAGCTCGTGGGGATCGCGGTTGAGATCCACGACCGATCGGCCATAGCGGGCGGCGACGAGGCTGGCGCCGAGGGCGGGCGCGCCGGCGAACAGGTCGTCAATAAAGGCATCTTCAGTGCGGCGCACATCGATCAGGGGTACGCAGAGCGCCTCTTGCATGCTGGCCGGATAATGCGAGCCCGAATGCGGACTTGCGAACAGCACCGGCGCGGCGGGCGCCGCAGCGGGCGAGACATCGAACGGGGCTTCGGCCAGAGCCGCACAGACTTCTGCCGGGCAGTCGAGGCGCAGGGCGGGGAAGGTCTCACGCATGTTTCTAATGGCTTGGGAACCGGCCAGCAGGTCAAGGCCTTTCCTGTGGAGGCGTGCAGAAGAAGACAGCCCGCGCGCAGTGTGTTCACGACTGATTTACCTTCCTTGGCCTTTATGTGGTAATTAGCCCCGACTCACCCGGCATGAGGATATCGTGACCAAAATCCTGCTCGCGGAAGACGATGATTCGATGCGCGGCTTCCTGGCCGCGGCGCTGCGCCGTGCCGGCCATGACGTTCAAGACTATGCCGATGGGGAAGGCGCCCTGCAGGCGCTGGAGCGCGAAGTGTTCGACCTGCTGCTGACCGACATCGTGATGCCGGGCCTCGACGGGATCGAGCTGGCACGCCGCGGCGCCGAACTCGACCCCGCCATGAAGATCGTCTTCATCACTGGTTTTGCCGCCGTGGCGCTGTCGTCCGGCGCGCCGACCCCGGCGGGCGCGAAAGTCCTCTCCAAGCCCTTCCACCTGCGCGAAATCGTGGAGGAAGTGGACAAGGTAATGGCGGCCTGAGGCGCCGTGCCTTTGCGGCGAAAGCCCGCTTGACGCCGCCTGCCCGATTGTTCATTACCCACGCTTCCTGACGCAGGGCCTTTGTAGGCCGGGCCAAGGCGGGCGGTTAGCTCAGCGGTAGAGCACTACGTTGACATCGTAGGGGTCACAGGTTCGATCCCTGTACCGCCCACCATTTTTCCTCAATAAAAACAGAGACTTACAAGTTTGACCCCTACTATTTCAGGGCTGTTTTTAATGCTAACCAGCACTTGCCCAGCAAGAATTCT
>JBBSAZ010000142.1:0-5238 GCA_038251755.1 Caulobacterales bacterium | reverse complement strand
GACTTGCCGGCCGGCACTTCCTGACGGGTGCGCTGACGTGTTGTCCGCGCGCGGGCGGCCATGTCGAGCGAGACGCGCACGCGCACCGCCTCGACCAGCAGCTCGGTCAACTCGTCAGGTTGCGGCTGCGGACGCGAGGCATCGTCCGTATTTTCGTTGTCGGGCTCCGGCGGCTCGGGCGGAGGCGCAGGCGGATCACTGCGGTCGATCAATACATTCGCGCGGCTCGCATAGACGAGTTCCGCTGCGAGCGACGCATCCGCATCCGTCACCTCGTCGCGCCCTGCCAGGGCGGCAATGCCGCGCGCGGCGGCGAGGCAGAAGGCGGGTGCGCGCAGGGAACGGATGCCGAGGCGCAGCGCCGCATCAATCAGCGCATCCATGATCTCGTCGGGCACAGACACCCAGCGCAGCTTGGCGCGCGCGGCCTCGATCACTGCGGGGGTCAGCGTCTCCGGCCTCGTCCGCGCAGGCGATACACCGTGCAGGGACAATCCGAAGGCAAGCCGGTCGCCAAGACCTGCCGGAAGAAGCTCTCCCGCCTCGTCCGGATCGGCAAAGGCGAGCGTGACGAAATTTGCGGGCGCGCGCAGGGACAGCCCGTCTCGTTCGGTTTCCACTTCGCCGGTATCGATGACGCGGGCGAGCTGGGCTGCCGCGCGTCCCGGCAGGCGCTCCGCCATCGGAACAATCAGCACGCCGCCATCGGCGCGCGCGAGCAGACCTGTTTCGGCGATCGGGCGGCCCGCGGCGAGAGTCGCCGCAAGATCGAGCCCGCCGATCAACCGGTCATCGGTGATCGAAACCGGCATCCGGTGCAGCAGCGCGCCATTACCGAGGCGCTGTGTCAGGCGGTCCTGCAGAAGGCCTGCGAGTTCCGGAGCCGCGCCCTCAAACACCGCGCCCTTCAGCCGCAGCGGCATCAGCGCCAGCAAAGCGGCTGCCAGGTCTGCCTGGCCCCAACGCGCCGCATCCCGCCGCTCGAACGCTTCCCGGCTGGCCTGCCGGTCCGGGGGCGGCGCAGCGGCGGGGTTCAAGACACGAACACCTCCGAGATCGCACGCTCGACGCGGATGCCCGCGTCTGTATCGTCCAGCGGATCCTTGCGCAGCCGGTGGCGCAGCGCGAGCGGGGCGACGGATTTCAGCGTCTCCATCGAGACCTGCGTCTCGCCGGACAGTGCCGCGCGGGCGCGGGCGGCGCGCATCAGCGTCAACTCACCGCGCAGACCGTCGGCGCCGAGCGTCAGGCAAAGCTCAACCGCCTTGGCGAGGACTTCGTCCGGCAGCGTGACCGCATGCACGCGGGCGCGCGCCTCGACGACGCGTTTGCGCAAGGCCGACGTCTTGCGCGACCAGTCCTTGATGAAAGCGGCAGGGTCCTGTTCGAACGTGTCGCGGCGGCGGACGATCTCCATCCGCTCGGCCAGGTCGGTCGAGGTGCGCACGTCGACGCAGAGACCGAACCGGTCGAGCAGTTGCGGGCGCAGGTCCCCCTCCTCCGGGTTGCCGCTGCCGACCAGCACGAATTTCGCCGGGTGGCGGATCGACAGGCCTTCACGTTCGACGACGTTCTCGCCGGACGCCGCCACATCGAGCAGCAGGTCCACGAGATGGTCGTCGAGCAGGTTCACTTCGTCGATATAGAGAAAGCCGCGATTGGCGCGGGCGAGCAGGCCCGGTTCGAAACGCTTCTCGCCTTTGGACAAGGCCCGCTCAAGATCCAGCGCGCCGACGACGCGGTCTTCGGTGGCGCCGAGGGGCAGGTCGACGACCGGCGCCGCGATCTTTTCGGAGACCTGCGCTTCCTTCCGGTCACACACGCCGCACAAGCCTGCGGGGGCGGTTGGCAGGCATCGGTAAGGGCAACCGCGCACGACTTCGATTTCAGGCAACAGGGCCGCGAGGGCCCGGATCGCCGTGGATTTGCCGGTGCCCCGGTCGCCCAGCGCCAGAACGCCGCCGATCGACGGCTCCACGGCGGACATCAGCAGGGCGTCTTTCAGGGATTCCTGGCCAACAATTGCAACGAAGGGGAAGATGGCCAAGACAGGGTCCAATGCGACAGGTGTAAACGAAGATAGACACAAGCCTATGTCAAAGCTCCTCATAAGAAAAGCCGCCGGAGGAAATCCTCCGGCGGCCCATCGTTTGATGCAGACTCGCCTTTGAGGCGAGCCGGATCAGGTCGGGTTCTTCAGGTAGGCAATCACGTCCGCGCGGTCTTGCGGATTGCGAAGGCCCGGGAAGGCCATGATCGTGCCAGGGATGAAGTCGGTGGGCTTCTCCAGGTAGACAAAGAGGTTCTCTTCGGTCCACACGATATCCATGTTCTTGTTGGCGTCGGAATACTTGAAGCCTTCAACCGAACCCGTGTGTCGGCCGACGACTTGGTAGAGCGACGGGCCCACATTGTTGCGGCCTTCGGCAACGGCGTGGCAGGTCATGCACTGCGCGAACACGCGTTTGCCCTTGGCCGCGTCGCCCGTGTAGGACGCGTAGTCCGTGCCGGCGGCGGCAGGGGCTGCGGCTTCGGTCGGTGCTGGCGTTTCAGCCGGCGGGGCTTCGACCGGGGCAGCTTCAACCGGGGCCGGCTCAGCGGCAGGAGCGGCCGCTGGTGCGGGCGCAGATGTATCGGAGCCGCCGCAGGCTGCGAGGGTGAGAGCGAGGCCGGAAGCCATCGCCAGGGAAAGACGCTTGGTGTCGAATCGCATTTGTTTCCTCCACAGAATGCTGGATGGGTCAGTATAGACCGGGGCGCGGCAACGCCAAGGCTTACTTCACCGGAATTGTGCAGCCGTCAAATCCGGCCGCGCCATTCGGAAAGTTCGGCCGGGTGTGCTTCGATGTAATGACGCAGCCAGGCTGCATATTGTTCCGGTGCCTCCGAGATATCTTTCGCCAGCGCCTCAAGAGACATCCATTTCAAGGCCTGCACTTCATCGGGATTGGGCTGCGGCGCAGCGTCCGTGCGTCCAAAATAGAGATGCGGGATTTCATTCTCGATCATGTCATTGTCGAGATAGGCGACGTACCGGCTCTTGAAGCCGAAGGTCAGCGGCACGCGCAGGCCCACTTCTTCTTCAAGACGGCGCGCGGCGGCGACGCTGGTGGCTTCACCCGGCCGGGGATGTCCGCAGCAGGAGTTCGCCCACTTGCCGGCCGAGTGGTACTTGCCAGCCGCGCGCTGCTGGATCAGGCAATCACCGGCGGAGTTGAACACGAAGATCGAGAAAGCGCGGTGCAGGAGGCCGTCCTGATGGATCTGCCATTTGTCGCCGTCCCGGAGCGCTTCATCCGCCTCGTCCACCAGGATCACTTGCTCGAATTCGTCACTCACGCGGGATGCTCCTCAAGACGCAAACCTAGTGACACCTGCTGGCCGGGTCAAACGATGGAGGGAGTCCGGAAGGCGGCTACTCGACCGTCCAGCCGCGCGGGGTGCGCCGGGCCTGGAGCGTGACGGGTGTGTCCTTGACCCTGACGGGGATTGGCGCAGGCTGGCGTACGGAGGCGTAGCGCAGCAGCAGCGCGGCCCCGGCGATCATCAAGCCCGCAAAGGCCGTCATCATGGCCATGACACTCGCCACGAAGATCAGCATCGCGCCGACGATCAACTGGGCAACAAACCCCAAGCCCGCGCGAAGCGAAGCCAGCAGGCCGCCTGAACGGGAAGGAGGAAGGGTGTTGTCCATTGGGCCTCACGATCAGGTACCAAGATGGCGGCATCATGGCGGCGCGTCAACGCCAGTGACTGCGACAGACGTTCACGATTCCGCGTTGACCAAGGCTTGGTCAGTCCTGGCGCACAAGCAGGCCGCGTTCGGCGCGAATGCGGGCATAGGCGGCGGTGATCGCAGCGGCCTTGGCGTGGGCCGCATCCTCGAACTCGCGCGGGGCGCCCATCTGTACGATCCGGTCCGGATGGTGATCCGCCATCAGCCGGCGATAGGCGGTCCGGATGTCCGGGAAGTCGGCGTCGTGGGCGACACCGAGAACATGGTACGGATCGTCGCGTTCCGATCCGAGATGCGTGGCCCGGATTCGCCGGAAGGTCGCGCGGTCAAACCCGAACGCCTCCGAGACAGTCTGAAGATAAACGAGTTCGGCGTCCGTCACGACCCCGTCGGCGCCGGCGATCTGGAACAGGCCGTCCAGCACGCCTTCCAGCAGGCAGGGCCGGTCATGGTAACGCTTGCCGATCCGGCGCGCATAGGCCTCGTAGCCCCGCACCGTCTGGCGCGCGAGCATGAAGACGCGGCGTACATTATCCGCCTCCTCGGGCGGCGCGCGGAACACGCGGGCGAAGGTCATGATCTCGCTGTCACTGACCAGCCCGTCGGCGGCGGCCATCTTGGCGCCGAGGCCGACCACCGCAGCTGTAAAGCCTACATCGTTGGGATCGGGCGCACACCCGTCCGCTCCGGCGCTATCGATTTCGGGCTCAGGTCCGCTGTCGAAAAGGCGCCGGCCGCTGTTCAGAAGGGTCGTCCAGAGGCTCATGGTCATATCTTCTATAGCAGGTTGACCGCCTGCTTGGACAGCGCTCCCGTTTCAAAGACGCGTGAGCAAAGCTCAACACGCCTTCCCCCAGATTAAACCTTGTTCACCCGGCCGGCGGTTACGTGTCGTTCGGTCAATACAAAACGAGGCGTTCAGCTGCCGCGCGCCGCCAGCATCGCCTTCAGGGACTGGATCTCGCCGCGCATCTCGAGCAGCAGTTTCATCATCTCGACCCGGTCGGTTTCGGCGTCCTCGAGCCCCTCTTCCACATGTTCCAGCTGGTCCTCGATCAACTCGTCGCGGGCACGTATCTCTTCGATGGCGCCGGTCACTTCGGCAGAGGCCGGCGCGTCGTGCAGCCGCTCTTCCATCGCGACCCCGAGATGTTCGATCTGCTCGCCCAGTGCCGCCTTCTGCTCGGCCGTCAGCGCCTCGACGATCAGCGCGATGAACAGGTTCAGGATCGCAAAGCTGCCGACGAAGATGAAGATGAGGAAGAAAATCCAGGCATACGGGTGGCCATCTTCGGTGACGGCGTCCAGCAGGTCCGACCAGCCATCCATGGTCATCAGCTGGAAAAGTGTCAGCGCGGCGTCCGGCAATGTACCAAACATCTCCCGCACATCCGCGTTGACCGTGTTGCCATACAAGTTGGTGGCCATCACGGCGCCGACATAGATGACCAGCAGGATCACCGCGAGGATGGCGCCCATGCCGGGGATGGACTTCAGCAACG
>JBBSAZ010000141.1:0-5279 GCA_038251755.1 Caulobacterales bacterium | reverse complement strand
ACCGCGTTCAGCAGCACGGATACGTTCGCAGAGGCGCCAAGGTCTGCACGTGCCTTGTTGGTCAGTGTGTCGGCGGCCGGAAACTGGAAAGCCGCATTTGAAATATCTGGGCCGAGGTCCAGAAGCCGGTTCTCAAGTCCCGGCCTCTCGGCCGGCGTAAAGCCATCCGGCGCAATGTTCCACAGCGCGCAGGCGCGCTGGGCGGCGGGTTCTAGCTCGCCCGCCCGCCACGGCCAAGCCTCGCGGCCGGTTTCGTCGCGCGCTTCAAAATCGGCATCGCGGAAGCGGGCGAACCGCACACGTAGCGGCGAGTTCGGTGAGCGAACATTCCAGGCAGCGGCGTTGCCGCCGAAGCGCTGCAGGTTCGTGAGCTTGCGGACGGTGCCATACTGGAACCCGGCGGCAAGTTGCGACAGCGCGTTACGCTCAGGGGGTGTCATCGAAGTTGCCAGCTTCAAGCAGCAGGACCTTGATGCCTTTTCCGTTCAACTCAAGCGCGAGCGTCAAGCCAGCAGGGCCGGCGCCGACAATACAAATGTCAGCGTTGACGACCGATTGGCCGTAAACGTCCAAGGCATCAGCGAACATCAGCTTTCCAATCCCCCAAGGTGCGGCCGTTTTGCAATTTAACTGCCACCAGGAAGGGCGTCCGCAATAGGGGAACATACTGCATCAGGTTTTCCCTGATTCAACATAATCCCAAACAGGCTACTTGCCCTTCCACACCGGCGCGCGTTTCTCGATGAAGGCTTTCGGACCCTCCCGGAAATCTTCGGTGCCGACGATGCTGGCGAACGCCGTGCCCGAAGCCTTCCAGAGTTCATCGTCCGTTTTGCTGGTCGCTTCGATGGCCACCGCGCGGCTCGCTGCGACAGCCAGCGGCGCGTTGGCTGTGATTCGGGCCGCAAGTTTCAGCGCCTCGTCCATCACCTGCGCTTCCGGCACGACCTTGTTGACCATACCGAGTTCATAGGCGCGCTGCGAGGAGAGCGGATCGCCGGTCAGGATGGCTTCCAGCGCAACCGCCTTGCCAATCACGCGCGGCAGGCGGAACAGGCCGCCAGCCCCGGCGACGAGCGAGCGCTTCACTTCCGGCAGGCCGAAATTCGTGTCGTCCGCCGCAATGATCATGTCGCAGGACAGCGCCACTTCCGTGCCGCCCGCCAGCGCCGAACCGGTAATCGCCGCAATCAGCGGTTTGGTGCGCTCGCGCCGGGCAATCCCGGCAAAGCCACCTTTCTTGGTGGAGAGGGCGCCGCCATTGCCGGCCGAGATTTCCTTGAGGTCCGCGCCCGCGCAGAACGCTTTGCCAACCGCGGTGAGGATGCCGACCCAGACTTCCGGATCCGATTCCATCTGGTCGAGCGCGGCTTCCATCGTCGCGGCCATCTCGCCATTGATCGCGTTGCGCGCTTCCGGACGGTTCATGGTGATGATCGCGACATTACCTTTTTTGACGTATTCGACAGGCATGGAACTTCCTCCTCAAGGGTTTCTTGAGAGAGAGCTAAGAGCCCTTCCGCAACGTCGCGCAAGCGTCCCTCTTGCCGGACGCAGGGGCAGGGGTTTCAAATGCGGGCATGAAACTCGACCTTGATCCCGAATACGAAGCCTTTCGCGCCGAAGTCTCCGGCACGCTCGCGAAAAACCGACACCTCGCCCCGACCGCCGAGGACAAGGGCTACAAGAACGCAAGGCGCATCGCCTGGCAGAAACTGCTGATCGAACACGGCCTTGCGGCCCGCACGATCCCGAAAGCCTATGGCGGCTATGGCGGGGAGCCAGATATCCTCAAGGCGCGCATCATCGCCGAGGAGTTTGCGCGCAGCCGCATTCCGGGACCGATGTCGGGGCAGGGCATCGCGATGCTGGTGCCGACGCTTCTGGAACTGGGCACCGAAGAACAGAAACAGGCCTATATCCGCCCGACCATCGAAGGCGAAATGATCTGGTGCCAGGGCTATTCCGAGCCCGGCGCAGGATCGGACCTCGCGGCGCTGCGTACTTCGGCGGTTGAGGACGGCGATGACTACGTGATCAACGGCTCGAAGATCTGGACCTCGACCGCCAAGCAGGCCGACATGATCTTCTGCCTCGTGCGGACGGACCCGGCCGCCAAGAAGCATGAGGGCATCACCTACATCACGTTCCCGATGTCGACCCCCGGCATCGAAGTGCGCCCGCTGGTCGACATGACGGGCAGCGCGAACTTCAACGAAGTCTTCTTCACGAACGTCCGTGTACCGAAGAGCGGCGTGATCGCTAAGCCCAACGTCGGCTGGCAGGTGGCGAACGCGACGCTGACCCATGAACGCGGCATGCTGGGCGATCCGAAAGCCACCAAGGCCCGCTTCCTCGAACTCGTCACGCTGATGAAAGACGAGAGCGTCAACGGCCAGCGCCTGATCGACAATCCGCACCTGCGCGACCGGCTGATGAAACTTCAGTCGGAAGTCTATGCCATGCAGGCGAACGGCCTGCGCATCACCACGAGCCGCCTGAAGGGCGAGCCGGCGGGCCTCGCCGGCCTGATCGTCAAGCTGAATGGCTGCGACCTGAACCACGAGATCGCCCGCCTCGCCATCGATGCGCTTGGCGAACTCGGCATCCTCTATGAGGAGGGCGAACACCTGCGCGCTGATGGCAGCTGGCAGTGGCGCTACATGTACGATCTTGGCCTGATCATCGGCGGCGGCACCGCCCAGATCCAGAAGAACATCATCGCGGAACGCGGGCTGAACATGCCGCGCGAACCCAAACTGGCGAAGGCATAAGCGCGATGGAATTTGCACTTTCCGAAGACCAGCGCCTGCTGCAGGACAGCCTCAAAGGCGTCCTCGCCGGCGCCGCCTCACTCGACCAGATCCGCAAGATCGCCGTGGGTGATCCCGAGGCTTCCGACGCGCTGGATGCGGCGCTGTCGGAATTCGGCCTCGCCGCGCTGCTCGTGCCCGAAGACGCAGGCGGCCTCGGTCTCAGCCTGCTCGATGCCTGCCTTGTGCAGGAAGCGCTCGGCTACCATGTTGCCCCATCGCGCTTCCTCGTCAACGCGGTCGCCGCGACGGCGCTGAAGGACTATCCGGACCTGCTGACATTGATCGCAGCCGGCGAAGCGAAGTTCGGGCTGGCACTGACGGAACCGACCTCCCGCCGGGACGGCGCGGGGCTTTCATTCGCGAAGGGAAAGCTCTCGGGCAAGGCGCTTCTGGCGATGGATGTGGAAGGGGCGACGCACCTGCTCGCGGCCGATACAGACGGGCAACTGCATGTTGTCCAGATGATAGCCGAACGAGAACAGATGAGAACGATTGATAAAACGCGTGCATTCCATGAGGTGATTTTGACAGGCGAAAAGGCGGCTGCAGCCCCCAAAAGCGACAACCGGGTCCTCGCCATCGCCCGCCTGCTGGTCGCCGCCGACACCCTCGGCGCCGCCCAGGCGATGCTCGATAAGGCCGTTGCGTATGCCGCCGAACGCCAGCAATTCGGCCGGGTGATCGGCTCCTTCCAGGCGGTCAAACACCTATGCGCTGAAATGGCCGCCAAGCTCGAACCCGGCCGCGCCCTGATCTGGCACGCCGCGCACGCCCTCGACATCGGCGACCCTGAAGGCCCCGTGATGGCGAACCTCGCCAAGTCCTACATGGCCGAAGCCGGCACCTTCATCGCGCGCACCTCCACCGAAGTACACGGCGGCATGGGCTTCACCGATCTCGTCGGCCTGCACTACTGGTTCAAGCGCATCGGCGTGAACCGGCAACTCTTCGGATCGCCGGAGCAGGCACGGGAAACCGCAGCACAGCTGCAAGGAATGATGGCCTGAAGCGCCTACAACTTCTCCGCGAGTTTTGGCTTGCAGCGTATCTAAACGTGTGAGAGAGTTTCCGCGAAATGCACGCTCTGGTCGTGCTCGCGGAGGCTGTTGATGTCTGAAGTGCGGATCGATTATCAAGGCCTTTCCCGGCGCGCCGGGGAGTTCGATTTCCGGCGGGCAAGCTTCGCCGAACTGGAAGCAGGCCTCGCGCTCGCCGAGCAACTGACAGGCCAGTCGATGGCCACGCCCGCCTCGATCCACTGGATCGACGGTCTTACCGGCATGGCCGGCTGGGTGACTGGCGATCCGGTGGACGGCGTTTTCATCACCGTGCCGCTCAGCGCAAACGGCGTGGCGGCGGTGCGCGATGGAAGCTTCGTCCCCGCCTGGCCGTCGCTCGCGCATATCTGCTGCAAGGGCGAGGCCTGCGGCGGCGTTTACATCGGCGCCTATGCGGGCGCGACGAAGGAGTCCCGGCGGCGCGTGATGATGGCGGCGGGGATCACCCGGCTGGAATTCTTTGCGCCAGTGGCGTGCTTTGCGCGGGGTGCCACGGAGGACGGGAAGCGTTCCATGCTGTCCTTGGGCTTCCACGCCATCGAAGGCGGTCTGCCGGATCTCTGGGGGCAGGACCCGCTTCCGGTTTCGCAGGAACAAGCGGCATGAGACCACGTCCGGACTTTGGCGAATTGTCCCTGACGCGGCCGCTGGACCCCGCAATGCTCGCGCAGTTTTCGGCCGGGCCAGTGCGTACGCTGGAGGAGTACCAGCAGGCGATGACGCTGCGCGCGGCGGTCTACATGGCCGAGCAGGACTGTCCGTATGAGGAGGAGTATGACGGGAACGACTTTTCCTGCACGCACTTCCTGGTGCGCGAGGGCGCGCGGCCAGCGGGCACTTGCCGGGTGCGCTGGTTTGCGGATTTCGCCAAGATCGAACGGTCGACCATCATTCCGGCCTATCGGGGCACACCGGCGCTGCGCGTGCTGATGGCGGAGACCTGCGAGGTGATCTCGCGCAAGGGCTACCGGGTGGCGTTGGCGCAGATCCAGTCCCGGCTCTGGCCGGTCTGGAGCCGGGTGTTCCGCTGCCGGGTGGTGACCGGGCGGCCGCACTTTGCCTTTTCCGACTTTGACTATTGCGAGATGGAAATCCCGATCGCCCCGCACCCGCAGGCGCTGACCATCCGGGCGGATCCGCTGCAGATCATCCGGCCGGAAGGAGACTGGGATCAGCCGGGCGTGCTGGACCGGTCGGCCAGCCGGCCCGCCGAGGCAGCCTGACACCGGGGGCACTGAGCCAAGCTGACCGCTTGTTTTTCGCTGCGAGCCGCGCCACTAACAACGTTGTCGCCCGGTTTTGGTGCGGCCTAGCGTTCCCCGGCTTTCAGGACCCGCCCATGTCCGTCAACCTGCTGAAACTCGATGCCGCCGCGCGCAAGGCGCCGGTCGTGCCCGTGATTGTT
>JBBSAZ010000140.1:0-5328 GCA_038251755.1 Caulobacterales bacterium | reverse complement strand
TCGTCAATGAACCCCGGCAGGCCCGCCTGATGGCTCGCGACTTCGCCGATGGTGACCGCCTCTTTTCCGTTCGCCGCAAACTCCGGCCAGACTTCGGCCACGGGCGTTTCGTAACCGGCAGGCAAGGCCTCGGTCGCCATGGCCAGCACGAGCGCAGCGATGCCCTTGGTCGTCGAGTAGACCGGCACGATCGTGCCCGCGTCCCAGGGCCGTGTGCCCGCCCGGTCGGCCCAGCCGCCGTGCAGGTCGACAAACACCTCGCCGTCCAGCAGCACCGCAAAGCCCGCGCCCTGTTCCCCGCCCTTCGCAAAGTTCTCGGCGAAGGCGTCCTGCACCGGCTCGAAGCCGGGCGCGACAAAGCCGGTGATCGGAAAGAGGGCGGTGTCAGCCATCGAAGCGTTTCTCCATGTGGAAGCGGTGGAAGGTCTCGGCGCCGACGGCCACCGTTTCCGGTGCGATGACGGTAAAACCCATGGTCTCGAAAGGCGACTTCGCATGCAGGCTCGCATGGGTCCAGAGCCGGGTAAGGCCGCGCTGCACGGCTTCGGCCTCGAGCGCCGCGTAGATGCGCCGGAACAGGCCGCGTCCCTGCGCCTCGGCGAGGATGAAGGCGAGGTCGACATAACCGTCCGGCGTCAGTGTCAGGAAGCCGACCGGGCGGCCGTCCGTTTCGGCGAGCCAGACTGCCTGCGCGCCCAGATGCGCGGCCCAGGCCTCGCCCGCGCGCGGAGCCGGTGACCAGGCGGCGCGCTGCGCGGGCGTGTACTGACCCGCGCCCTCCTGGACCGCAGCATGGAGCACTTCGCCCAGCGCATCAAAATCGCCGGGGTTCGCCCGCCTGATCTGGACATCACGCGTCATGCGGGGCATCGCTCCCTTCAAAACCAGCGCCAACCTAAGGGGTAACCCGCTCATGTCCACCGCCCACCGCCCGCGTCGTTCCTGCCTCTACATGCCGGGCGCCAATGCCCGCGCGCTCGAGAAGGCCCGCGAGATTCCTGCCGATACGCTGATCCTCGATCTTGAAGACGCGGTGGCCCCGGACATGAAGGGCGAGGCGCGCGCCGCGATTGCGGCCGCGCTCGCAGCGGGCGGGTACGGCCCGCGCGAACTGGTCGCGCGGATGAACGGGCTCGATACCGAATGGGGGCACGCGGATCTCGACATGGCAGTGGCCTCCGGCGCGCACGCCGTGCTGGCGCCGAAGGTGACCGGTGCCCGCGATATCGAGCGGCTGGACGCGGCGCTGTCCAAGGCCGGGGCGGGGCAGGGCTTTGCCCTCTGGGTGATGATCGAGATGCCGCTGGCGATCCTCAACATCAAGGAGATCGCGGCGGCGAAGATCGGCACGCGTCTCACGACCTTCGTGATGGGCACGAATGACCTTGCAAAAGAATACCGTGCCCGGATGACCGCCGACCGGCTCGCCTTCCAGACCGCGCTGCAGCTCTCGGTGGCGGCCGCGCGCGCCTACGGGATAACGGCCATCGACGGCGTCTATAATGACATCAAGAACGAGGACGGGTTCCGCGCCGAATGCGAACAGGGCCGCGATCTTGGCTTTGACGGCAAGACGCTGATCCACCCCTCGCAGGTGGACGAGGCCAACCGTATTTTCGCGCCGTCCCGCCATGACGTGGAGCAGGCCCAGGCCGTGATCGAGGCCTTCGCGGACCCGGCGAATGCGGGAAAGGGCGTGCTCAAGGTCAACGGCAAGATGACCGAGCTGCTGCATCTGGACGAAGCACGGCGGACGGTAGCGATGGATGAGGCGATCCGGGCTTTGGGTTAGGGGGCCAAGCCCTTCACCTCCCATCGCTTTGCGATGGGCCCCTCCTCTCCCGCGAGCGGGAGAGGGGTTTTCACCTCGCCGCCACAAACGCCACTTCACCCCTCTCCCTCCGGGAGAGGAGGGGCCCGCGACCGAAGGGCGTGGGAGGTGAGGGGCTTCCTTTCGGACGCAAGACTCGACACCGCACCGCTCGCCCCTAACTCCCAATCAAGCAAACAACGGAGCGCCTCATGACCTATATCCTCATCCACAATCCCGGTTGCGGCTCGTCCAAGAAGGGGCTGGAGCTGCTGGAGGCGAACGGGGTGACGCCGCAGGTGCGCAAGTACATGGCGGCAGCGGAACGGCTGAGCGTCGACGAGTTGAAGGACATCGCCAAGAAGATGGGCGGGGTATCGCCGCGCGAGTTCCTGCGCGAGGCGGATGCCAAGACGGCGGGGCTGGCGGAGACGGCAAGCGATGACAAGGTTTATGCCGCCATGGCGGAGAACCCGAAGCTGATCCAGCGCCCCATCGGCATCAACGGCAAGAAGGCTGTGCTCGGCCGGCCGAACGCGAAGCTGCTGGACATCGTCTAAGTCCGCGCAATTTTGTCGCAGCGGCGGCCTGCGGCGGGCAGATCGATCAAATTTCACTGATCGGATTCGCCAAATTTCAGCGCGGGCGTGGCACTCTCGCCGGATGTTGATCCTCGCGCTTGTCTTTGCCGGCCTCCTGCTTGCTTTTGCGGCCTTCACGGCTTTCGGGCTGCCCTACATGCTGATGGGGGTGCGGGCGTTCGAGGAAATTGGCGAGCGCCGGGACGTACAGGCGATGGCGGGCGTGCTCGCCGGGGCGGCGGCCCTGATCGCGGCGCTGCCCTTTGTCGCTCCCGCCTTGATTTCGGCAGGGCCTCAGGTGCAGGTGTTCGCCGAGACCGTGCTGGGCGCGGCGTCCCCGTTCCGGAGCTGACGCGCGTTTCCCGGCAACCAAGGAGACGGACGTGGCAGGCGCAGCGACCATTCAGAAAACCGGGGTGTCAAAGTCGAATCCCGGCAATTTCTTCGAGGATTTCAAGCCCGGCGACACGCTGGTGCATGCGACGCCGCAGACGGTGACCGAGGGCGACCTCGCGCTTTACCGCGCCCTCAACGGCAGCCGCTTCGCGCAATACTCCTGCGCCGAGTTTGCCCGCAGTGTCGGCCTGCCGGGCCTCGGCGCCGATCCCCTGCATGCCTTCCACATCGTGTTCGGCAAGAGCGTGCCGGACATCTCCCTGAACGCGGTGGCCAACCTCGGCTATGCCGATGGGCGTTTCCTGCGTCCCGTGATGCCGGGCGACACGCTGCGCGCGACCAGCGAAGTGATTGGCGTGAAGGAGAACTCCAACGGCAAGACCGGGGTCGTCTGGGTACGGACGAATGGGCGCAACCAGTACGGCGAGGACGTGTTGAGCTATGTCCGCTGGGTAATGGTCAACAAGCGCGATGCGGCCTCGCCCGCGCCCAAGCCTGTGGTGCCGGATCTGCCGGCGGCGGTTTCCGCGAAAGATCTCTCGGGGTTTCCCCAGATGAAGCGCTGGAACATCGCCGAGTCCGGCAGCCCGCATGTGTTTGAGGACTATGAGATCGGCGAGCGGATCAACCATGCCGATGGCATGACGATCCAGGAGGCCGAACACCAGATCGCGACGCGGCTCTACCAGAACACGGCCAAGGTCCACTTCGATTTCCACGGCCAGAAGGAAAGCCGGTTCGGCAAGCGCCTGATCTATGGCGGCGTGGTGATCTCGATTGCCCGTTCGCTGTCGTTCAACGGCCTCGCGAACGCCGGTCAGATGCTGGCGATCAATGCCGGTAGCCATGTCAGCCCGCTGTTTGCCTGGGACACGATCTATGCCTGGAGCGAAGTGCTGGACAAGGCAGAGCTGTCGGAGACCTGCGGCGCCCTGCGCCTGCGTCTCGTCGCGGTGAAAGACCAGCCGCCGGGCGACTTTGCCTACAAGAATGCCGACGGCAAATATGCCGACGGCGTGCTGCTCGATTTCGATTATTGGGCCGCCATTCCAAGGGCCCGCTGACGAAGCCCGAAAGGTTCCCTATATGGGGGCGATGGGCGGCTATCTTCCTTACGTGGATTTCACAGAATTTGCGACCGCGCTGGCGATATTCCTGTCAGCGCTGGTCAGCCTGATCGGCACGTCGGGGCGCAAGCGCTCGATTGCACAGGGCGAGGCCAAACTGTCGGACCTTGCCGAAATGACGGGCATCCTGAACCCGAAACATCTGATGGCCGTGTTCGGCCCGCCGGATATGGGCCGCACCTGGCCGGGCGTGACGCTGGTGGACGTGCGCCGGGCGCGCGGGCCGATGGGCTGGCTGATGTCGAGCGACCTGGTGGATTATGCCTGCATCGCGGCGGCGGCGGCCGCGCTGGTGTTCGACTACTGGCTCGTGCCGTTGGCGCTGGTGTTTGCATTGGGCGTTCAGCTGGCGGGGTGGGTGGTCTCCGCGCGCGTGCCGAAATGAACGGCCAAGTGAGGCTTTTGGGCCGCTTCCCGCAGACCCTGAAACCCGTTAGGACTTCGCGTATGAAGCTCTGGAAGATGAACGGTGCCGGCAACGCGTTTGCCATTTTCGACGCGCGGTCCACGCCGTTTGCGCCGAGCGTGGAGCAAATCCGTCAGATTGCGGCTGATCTCAAGGCCGATCAGGTGATTGCGCTGGAGCGCGATGCGACCAAAGACGTGTTCATGCGGATCTGGAACGCGGATGGATCGCAGGTCTATGCCTGCGGCAATGCCTCGCGCTGCGTCGGCCATCTGATCCTCGCCGAGACTGGCAAGAACCAGATCACGATCCAGACCGAAGCCGACATGCTGAAGGCCTTCCGCGCCGAGGGCGGCCTGATCACGGTCGACATGGGTTCGCCCCTGATGGGCTGGGAAGATATTCCGCTGTCGGAGAAAATGGACGTACGCGGCGTGGACCTGAAGATCGGGCCGATCGACAAGCCGATCCTCGCGCTGCCGGCTGTCGTCTCGATGGGTAATCCGCATGCGGTGTTCTTCGTCGAGGATGTGAACGCGTATGACATCCCGAAGATCGGTCCGCTGGTGGAGAACCATCCGCTGTTCCCGCAAGGCACGAATGTCGGGTTTGCACAGGTGATCGACAAGCAGACCGTCCGCCTGCGCGTATGGGAGCGCGGGGTAGGGCTGACCAAGGCGTGCGGCACAGGTGCCTGCGCGGCGGTGGTCTGCGCCGCCCGCGCCAAGCTCACGGGCCGGAAGGTGCGCGTTATCGTCGACGGCGGCGACCTCCAGATCGATTGGCGCGAGAGCGATGACCATGTCTACATGACCGGCCCGGTCGAGCTGGAATTCGAGACGGAAGTCTAGGGCCGCCGAATCAGTGCCTGCGCTTGCTTTTCGCCCGCTTCAGGGCGATGTGACACCCCAACATGCCGGATACCGCTTCTCCTTCTGGCCCGACGGTGATTACCCTCGGATGCCGCCTCAACACCTATGAGTCCGAGGTGATGCGCCGCCATGCGCT
>JBBSAZ010000139.1:0-5332 GCA_038251755.1 Caulobacterales bacterium | reverse complement strand
CTGAAAGCGGTAATCGGACTCGACCCGCGCGGTTTCGGCCCGCTGGTATTGCCAGGAGGTCACGCCGAGTGCTGCGGCCAGGCCGGCGAAAGCAACGGTTGTGCCCGCGACCACAAGCCGGCGGCGTTTGAGGAACTTGCTGACGCGGTAGCCGGCGCCGCCTTCGCGCGCATCGACAGCGCGGTCAGTGCGGAAATTGTTCACGTCATCCATCAGCGCGTCGACAGACGGATAACGGCGAGCCGGGTCGGTCTCCGTTGCGCGGTTGACGATGGCGGCGATGTCCGCGGCAGGCGGCATGCCTTCCATCACAGCTTCGAGCAGCTTGCCGAGGGAGTAGACATCCGAGAGCGTGTTTGTGCTGGCGCCCTTGGCACGTTCGGGCGCTGCAAAACCCGGCGTGAAGCTTAGGCTGACGAGGGATGCTGAACCCTCCTCGGCCGGGACGGCGTCAACATCGTTCGGTTTGGCGATGCCGAAATCGATCAGCTTCACCTGGCCGGCATGGTTGACGAGCACGTTGGACGGCGTGATGTCGCGGTGGACGATGAGGTTCTGGTGGGCGTGACGCACGGCGCTGCAGGCATCCGTGAACAGCCTGAGCCGGCCGTCGGTGGTCAGGTTCTGGTCACTGGCCCAGACCGTGACCGGCAGGCCATCGACATATTCCATGATGATGTAGGGCGAACCGTCGTCGAGCTCGCCGCCGTCAAGCAGGCGGGCAATGTTGCCGTGGCTGAGGTCTGCGAGGATCTGGCGCTCGCGGCGGAAGCGGGCGATCAAGGTGTCCGACAGTATGCCGGGCCGGATGATCTTTATTGCAACCTTGTGGGCGAAATCGCCGGAATCGCGTTCGCCTTTGAAGACGGCGCCCATGCCGCCCTGGCCGATAAGGCCAGTGATGCGGTAAGCGCCGATCCGTTCCGGGGCGGGCGCCGGAGCGGCATCTGCGCTGGCGCCACCTGTCTTGAGTGACATGTCGCTGGAACTGTCTGCCGCAAGCAGTTCGAGGACGCGGTCGCGCAAGGCGGTATTGTCCCCGGCCTGTTGGGTGATCCAGTCACGCCGTGTTTCGGAGGGCTGGTCCAACGCCTCCGCGAAGAGCTCAAAGGCGAGTTTGTCGAGATCTAAAGGTTGAATCTTGAAGTCCCCACTTGTTCGGTTGGCGATCGCGCCTCGGACCTCGCTCACGCCGAAGTCTTGCCGCCGCAGACATGCAGAATACCGTCGGGATCAGTGCCTCGTCGTACTGCGAGTTTAGCCGATCCTGCCTTGCCTATCAGTGTTTCTTCGTCACAACCAAGAAAATCCAGTCTGGCCTGACCCGTTAAGTGCGCATTCAACGCCTTTCCAATAAAGGCCCCGGCAGAGCTGGCCGGCGCCTCATGTGCCGGGTAGGGGACACCCGGAGGGACCGCCGCCCGATTTTCCGCGCCGTGCGCGGCCGGGTGGCGGTCCGTTTCCGCGCGAACGGCGAGGGTCAGTATCCGCCGCCTGCACCCGGACCGCGAAGGCGGTCACGAATACCCTGCTTTGCCTGATCCAGGCTGGATTGCAGGTCGGCGCCGATATGCCGTTTCAGGTTAGATAGGGCGCTCGTCATCTGAGCCGGTGCCTCGGCCCGTACGGAGGCCAGCGCCTGTTGCTGTGATGGTCCGCTCACGGAGAGTTGCGGCCGGCTCTCGATCGCGCCGATCGTCCAGAAGGCGTGCGGGTGGCTGTAACGCTCCATGACGTCGTAAGCGATCCACAGGTGGCCCTTGTCGCCCCATTGCGGCCCCCATGAATTGCGCACCAGCCAGGAGCCACGCGCGTCGTCATATCCGACGATCAGCATTGCGTGGCCGCCGGACGCCTCGGGCCAGCCTCCGCGCGGGCTCGCGATGGCGCCGGTATCGCGTGCCTCGACCATCAGCATGTCGTGGGGCAGGCTCGTACCGAACACGACCGGCAGACCGTTGGCAACGGCGGCCTTGGCGCCCATTCCCATGCCCGTGCGAGCATAAGAAACGGCACCGAACTGCTCCGCCCCCTGATAGCAGGCTTTGATCGGTTCTGTCGGCCACATGGCAGGCTGGTAAGGCCACATGCGTTCCGGGCAAGCGCCGAAGGCCAGGACGGCGGCCATGGCGTGGTGAATGAATGTGCCGCAGTCGTCGTTCGTCTTGTCGCCGATCTTGCGGGCATTGTAGTAGACGTAGAGACGAGAGAGGTCGGTCACGGGGTGTCCCGCCAGGCGCTGATGGTATTCCAGCGCGCCGACGACAGCATTGGCCGCGCAGGAGCCGACCGTTCCCTGGTCTTCAACCGGCGTGCAAAGGCCGCGCAGGTCGATCCGTTCCGGAAATTGACCGGTATTGTCCGCTTTAAGTGTCGGGGCTGCGCTGGGCGTTTCCTCCAGGAGGCAACCGTCGGTGCGGTACTTCGAAAAGTCTTTGGGCATTCTCAGTCTCCTTGAAGTGTCGGGTTGGCGCCGTCTGAGACCGCCTGCGGATTCCCGGTCTGAACGACCGGCGCCTGGGCGGAATGGTTGAAGTGGAGCAGGCCATGAGCGTTGAGCGACCCGTCGAGGTTCACAGTTGTGAAGTAGGCATGATCGCTGTCGATCAGGCGGGCCGTGCCGTTCGCGAGCGGGACCTCTTCGGGATAACCGATGGTGTAAGCAAACGCATCGCCATCTACCGCGCCGGTCATCGTAAGGCCGGACAGACTTTCAGACGCGCCAGTGGAAACAATGGAGTCTCCATTGACCGCCGCGGACCAGGCATTGCCAAGTCCGTCTTCCCAATTGCCGGGAGGAAAGGCGCCGATGGCATCTGTCTCGGTTCTGACAACTTCGGCCTTTCCGCCGAGCAGTTCCTCCTGACGACTTTCAGGCCCGTAAATCTGGCTGGGCTTGCAGCTGGCGAGGCACAGGGCGGAAAGCAAGAGGATGGCCGGCTTCATGGGCAGGGTCCTCCGGGTTCATGATTGACATGGAACTTTCCTGAAAGACCGGCGTTCCCATAGAGATCGAACGTCTGAAATGTGAAATGGCATGCGTCAGTCTGCGTGCCGCCGCCCGTGGCAACGTCTGTACCCTGAACACTTATATAATATTCGATCTCACCGTTGTTGACGCCGCCCCGCATGCCGACGGGCGTGCCATCCGGTGCCCGGCCCGATCCGCTGAAGGCGCCGTTCTGGGTGAACTTCAGATTGTAGTATCCGCCAAATCCGTCCGCCCACGTGCCTGAGAAATAGGACGCTGCTGACGGCGGAGGAGGAGGCGGAGGCGGCGGAGGGCTGGGCAGGACATCCGGATCATCGGGGAAGTCATCGTCCGGCGTGAAAACGTCGCCGTCCGGGCCGGGATAAACCTGATCACCCCCGTTGAAATTGCCGGAGTTCATTCCGGCGACCAGTATCACGGCGAGGGTCGCGGCGCCCGCGCCGATCCAGACAAGTTGTTTCTTTCGATCCTTCGGGCCGTCAGGTTTGACCGGACCGGCCGGGATACGATTGACGGCGCCGATCAGTTCGTTTCGGAATTGAGCGGCCGTTTGCGGGCGCATGTCCCGGTTGTCGGACATGCCTTTGAGGATGAGCGCGTCAACTTCAACCGGAATATCCGAACGTCCGCCTGATGGTGGCTGCCAGTGACGGCCGGGGACGACGCCCACGAGCAGTTCATAGAGCATGACAGAAATCGAATAGAGATCAGCAGACGGACCAACGGCGTCCGGATTGGTGCGCTGCTCGGGCGCCATGTAGTCCGGTGTGCCGAGCCCGGTTCCACTCGACGCGCTCATCGTGTTGCCTGCCGCGCGGGCGATGCCAAAGTCGAGGAGTTTCAGCGGCGCCGTAGTTTCGGTTGGATCAGCGAGGAGTATGATGTTCTCGGGCTTGAGGTCGCGGTGGATCACCTTGGCATCATGTGCCGCCCTGAGGCCGTCCAGGACCTCGACGATGATACGGGCAGCGACACGCAGCGGCACCGGCGTGCCGCGTTGCATCATGCGGCCATGCCAGCTGCGCAGGGAAATGCCGTCGAGGAACTCCATGGCGACGAAGGGCTGATCTGCTGACAGGCCGACATCGTAGACGGCGACAACATTCGGGTGGCGGATATCGCGGGCAGTGACGCCTTCCTCGATCAACCGCTGAATGGCGCGCTCACCGCCGACATTCGATGCGTTGATCAGCTTGAGCGCGACCGATTTGTTGGAAACCTTGTCGACAGCCTTGTAGACGACTCCCATTCCGCCTCGACCGATGACGCTGTCGATGGTGTAGCGGTCGGCGAACATCTGGCCGGGCTGCAGCGTCGCTACGGCGCGCGATTGCCGGCCGGTTGGCTGATCCGGATCGGGCGTGATCAAGCCCGTCATAGGTGTTACCTGATCCACCGTGCGTGGTCCGCTGCGCACCGGTTTGCCGCAATTGTCGCAGAAGGCCGCGTTCAAGGGCAGCGTTTCGTTGCAATGTTCGCAATTGGTCATTGGCTCATTTACTCCCGCTGCCGATGAGACGCTGGAGCAGGATCCGGTCGACTTCATCATGTTGTGTTTCGAACTGGACCCGAACGGCGACCGCTTCAGGATTGCGGACGAGAGGACGGATCACGTCTCCATCATTGATCGCGACCATCTTGCCGCGCCGATAGGCGGTGTCGTTCACGCAGAGACCGTTCTGGCTTTCGACGCGAAGCATCAGCCGGTCGTTCTCGACGAATAGCTGGAAATGGCGGCGCGAGATGTGGACTGAGGCGTCTTCGTCAACTTCGCCGTTCCGGCTGATAACCAGTCGAACATCGTTCAGGCCGCCTTCGGGCGCGTTGGAGGCGCGTCCGATATCAAGCACGCCGGTCGCAGTGCGGATCGGTCCATCGAGCGGCGACTGACGCGCATCAAACCCTTTCCAGATGAGGGCCGTGGATTTCGTCACGGCGAGGCCCGACGCGTAGCCGCGGTGGCCGAGCGCGCGTTCCAGCGCATCGGCGCGCCGGAGTGTGAGCCGGATTGGCTCGACATGTTTGGCGATGCCCGCCTCGCGTTCCTTCTGAATGCGGGTCGGGTTATAGATTGTCAGGCCGGCGCCGATGGCCTCGGCCTGAATGTTGTAGTTCTGCACGATCTCGGTCGGTCCTTCAGGGTCGACCGGGATCACGATGGCCGCCGTGAAGACATACCGTTCCTCGCGCCAGAGATGCCGCGTCGCGACGACGAGGTGGACATCGAACCGGTGGAGGCCGGTCGTTTCCAGAACGCCTGTGCGCAGGCCGACTTCCGCCGTCACGCCGGAATTCAGACGCTGGAAGGTGAGGTCCACCGGCTTCATCTCGGACTCGGCG
>JBBSAZ010000138.1:0-5479 GCA_038251755.1 Caulobacterales bacterium | reverse complement strand
TGCCGCTTCAAATGTTGCTTCGACCGCGGACGAACTGATCGGTTCTCCAATAGGCTTTCTGACGCGGAATCCCAAGAGTTGAACCGGATCCAGAAAGAGTGCTGTTTCACCTTCAAACTCAACCTCTAAAACGGGGTACCCGGACTGTGTCATGAGGTGGGACGTTCTGCTGCGCGCAAGCTCCCACTCCTGATGCAGATCATTGATCACTGTTAGAATTGATGCCGGATAGTAGCAGAAAAGGCGGTGATCGACCCGGTATGTCACGTCATGCTCTTGGGTATGCACGGTCGGAATTCGTTGGAAATCCAAGCCATCAAGAGACCGAGAGGCAGTCTTCCTCTTTATCTTCGGAAGCTCAGGTTTGAACTCGATGATGAAGGTGCTCACGTTTGATATCCGCGTAGAATCCCTACCGACACATACCTTGCCAGCAATAGCGAGATTTCCAACCAAAGAAGCGGGAGGATTGCCCTAAATCGCCGGCTGGATTGGCCCTTCGGCTCGTCCGTGTACGAATTGGTCCACGTATTCGTTGCCGCTGTGCATCACGTCTTCCGCCGGGCCGCGCCAGATGATCTTGCCTTCGAAGAGCATGGCGATTTCGTCGGCGATCTTGCGGGCCGAGGGCATGTCGTGGGTGATCGAGACGGCTGCCGCGCCGAGGCCGCGGACCATTTCGAGGATCAGGTCGTTGATCGCGTCGGCCGTGATCGGGTCGAGGCCGGTGGTCGGCTCGTCGAAGAAGATCAGGTCCGGCTCCGAGATGATCGAGCGGGCGAGGGAGACGCGTTTCTGCATGCCGCCGGATATCTCGGCGGGGTAGAGGCCTGCAACGTCCGACCCCAGACGAACCTTTTTCAGCGTCTCCAAGGCCCGCTCTTTGGCGTCCTTGCGCTTCGTGCCGGGCGTGTTGATCAGGCGGAAGGCGACGTTTTCCCAGACGGTGAGCGAGTCGAACAGCGCGCCGGACTGGAACAGCATGCCGATGCGCGCGCGCATCTGCTCGCGTGCCTTGCCGGTCGCCTTGGTGACATCGTCCCCGTCGAACCAGATCTTGCCCTTGTCGGGCGTCATCAGGCCGAGGGCATTCTTCAGCATCACGGACTTGCCGGAGCCCGAGCCGCCGATCACGACCAGGCTCTGCCCGCGTGCGACTTCCAGATCGATGCCGCGCAGCACCTGTTTCGTCCCGAAGGATTTCTCGACGCCTTCCAGTTTCAGCAGCGGCCCGCTCATAGCCCGATCTCCACGAAGAAGGTGGACAGGGCGTAGTTGAAGGCCAGCACCAGAACCGCCGCGCCGACCATCGACAGGGTTGCTGCCCGGCCCACACCGGTGGCGCCCGCCTGGCTGCGGTCGCCCTGGTAGCAGCCCATGATGGCGATGATGCCGCCAAAGAGGATGGCCTTGATCAGGCCGACGATGATGTCGTTGCGGGTCACAAAATCGACCGTGTTGCGCAGGTAGACCGTGGAGTCGAAGCCGAGGCCGTAAACGCTGACGAGCCAGCCGCCCATCACACCGATGATGTTGGCCGCCGTCACCAGCAGCGGCAGGGTCAGCAGGGCAGCAATGAAGCGCGGGGCATAGAGGTAACGGTAGCGCGAGGCTGAGAGGGTCTCCAGCGCGTCGATCTGCTCGGTCACGCGCATGGCGCCGATCTCGGCGGCGATGCCGGCGGAGACGCGTCCGGCCAGCATCAGGCCGGTGATCACTGCGCCGAGCTCACGCGAAATGCCGAGCACCACGATGTTGGGGACGAACTGCTCGGCGCCGTAGCGGCTGCCGCCTTCATAGATGTTGAGGGCGAGGGCCGCGCCGATGAACACGGCGGCGAGGCCGACGACGGGGAGGGAGTAGAAGCCGATGCGCACCATCTGGCGCAGGATTTCCCCGCCATACCAGCGCGGGGTGATGGCTGCGATCTTCACGCGGCCCGCGAATACGGCCAGCCGGCCGATCTCGGCGAACAGGCCCAGCGTGACGCGGCCGACAAGTTGCAAAGGGTTCGCCATGATCGGCCTCAGCGATAGTTGCGTTGCACGCGGGGGCCAAGCCCTGTCAGCAGCTCATAGCCGATCGTGCCGCAGGCGGCTGCCTGTGCTTCAAGTTTGGCGTGCTCACCGAGGAATTCAACACGTGCGCCGGGCTTTATCGCTTTCGGCCCGTCCGTGATGTCCAGCGTCACCAGATCCATCGAAATCCGCCCGGCAACCGGGCAGGCGACACCGTCCACCCAGCCCTTGAGTTTGCCGGAGCCGCTGCGCATCAGGCCGTCGGCATAGCCGATGGCGCAGGTGGCGAGCAGGCGGTCCTCGGTCAGCGAATAAGTCGCCCCGTAACCAACCGTGGTGTCCTTTCTGCCCTTGAAAACATTGACGATGGTCGCTTCCAGGATGACGCCGGTCTTGAGCTGCACCTTCGCCGGCGGGGTGGTGCCGCCATACAGGGCGAGGCCCGGCCGGGTGAGGTCGAACCCGTAATTCTTGCCGAGGAAGCAGCCGGCCGAGTTCGCGAGGCTGGCGGGCGTATCGGGAAACGCGTTGGCTATATCCTCGAAGGCGCGGCGCTGAAGCAGGTTCATCGGATTTTGCGGCGCGTCGGCGCAGGCGAGGTGGCTCATCACCAGCACCGGGGCGAGGCGGCGGATGGCGGTCGCCTCGGTGTCGATCAGCGCCGGGCTCATGCCCAGGCGGTTCATGCCGGTATCGGCATGGATGGCGCAGGTGCCGCGCGGGGCCGTCGACCAGAGCTTCAGGTGCAGCTCGCTGGAGAGCACCGCGGTCAGTTCCGCGTCGCGGTAAGCCGCCAGTTCGCCGCGCACCGGGCCGTTCAGCACAAAGATGCGCGGACCTTTGCCCACCGCCTTGCGCAGGGCCATGCCCTCATCGAGATAGGCGACGAAGAAGGTCTGGCACCCGGCGATCTTCAGGGCCTTGGCAATCTTGGCGGCGCCGAGCCCGTAGGCATCGGCTTTCACAACAGCGGCCGTTGTCGCCCCCGGATGCAGGGCATCGAGGGTGCGCCAGTTGTCCACGATGTTGGACGTCAGCACGGTTGCGCGGGGCAGAAAGCTCATGGGATCAAGCGCTAGGCGAGATTGCGAGGAATGTCATCCCGGCTATTTCCGGCCCTCGTGATGGGCCACCCAAGCTGTGCCTTTCATGTTCCAGACCGGCGTGAAGAACACCATCCAGACAATCAGCAGGATCATCCCGCCGGCCGGCACCACGGCGATCTTCTGCGGCCCGAACCAGTCCACCAGCGCGCCCATCAGGGCCGCGCCGAACGGGGCGCCGGCCATGAAACCGAGCTGGTAGATCGACAGGACGCGCGCCAGCTTTTCCTTGGGCGCCGAGTCCTGCACGATCGAGCGGCTCATCGCGATGGAGATACCCGCGGCGAGGCCCCAGACGAACACGATGCCGAGGAACATCCAGTGCGGCACGGTGCCCATCATCATCAAGATGCTGGCCGAGGCGACGAACTGGGCGATCAGCAGCAGGCGGCCCTGACGCTTGATGCGCTTGAATACTGCCAGCACGGCGGAGGAGACAAAGGCGCCCATCCAGAAGGTCACGAACATGTCCCGGATGCCGGACGAGCCGAAATGGTAGACGTCCCGGTTGATGATCGGCAGCACCACGAGGAAGGAGCCGATCACGAACACCCCGACGCCGAACATCAGGGTCGTCATCGCCCAGAGCTTGGGATCGGCGCGCACGGCGCGCAGGCCGTCCATGATCGCGCTCAGGGTCGAGCGGATGCCCTTGCCGGTGGACTTGATTGGACGGCCGCGTGCCAGCATCAGCGCGAAGCCCGCGCCGCTCGCTAGCGCCACGCCTTGCGCGATCAGCAAAGCCTCGGCGGAAATCGGCCCGATGCTGAACCCGCCGAGCCAACTTGGCATCCGGGTGGCCTTGTCCGCGTATCCCGCCAGGATCAGACCGCCGATCTGGGCGAGGAACTGCGCCATCGTCGCCAGAGTGACGCCCAGCTGCAGGGTGACGCCGGATCCAACCCGGCTGCGCCGCGAGACGACTTCGTTCACGATGGAATCGCGCGCCGGCATCATGAAGGCGCCGATCGTGCCGATGGCGAGCGCATAAAGGATCATGGCCGGATAGCTGAGCTGGCCGCGGGCGATCGCGAAGGCGAGGAACATGGCCGGCACTGCCGCCAGGAGATGCAGGAGGATCAGAAGGCGCCGACCATCCGCCCGTTCCGCCACCACGCCGCCGAGCAGAAGGAATATCACCGAGGGCAGGGACAGCGCCATGTTGGCGAGGCCGAGCGCGAGCCCGTCAAGGTGAAGGTGGTCGCGTCCGGTGATCAGGTAGGGAAACAGCACCAGCTGCAGGCCGAAGGCCACGAACCAGCTGCACTGCACGGCGAGATAGGCCGGCAACTCGATCTTCACGCCGCGCCGGAGGCGTTTGGCCCGCCAATGCGTAGCGCTCACGATGAAGCTGGCGCCGGCGCCGAGCGCTTCGCTGAGGCCGCTGACGGGCGACGTCACGCTTTCGGACGCCCGTTCGGCCATTTCGTCGACAATCTTGTCGATGTCGCCGCTCATGAAGGTACGCTCCCGTCGCTGCGGCGGCACAATAGGTAGGCAGGCGCGCCAAGGAAAGGGGCCCAGCCCCGTTGGTCAGAGAGTGTGTGAACAGCCGTCATGGTTGCGTTGAAACCGGCCTGCCGCTAGGTTTCACCTTCGGCACGGGCGTCGAAGAGGTCCTTCGCATGAGCGCATTTCGCCTTATTGCCAGCTGGCTGCTGGCTGCCGGCCTTGCCGCATTCTTCCTGCACATCACGCTCCATCCCTGGCCGGATCCGGTGCCGGGCTACGTGAAGCTGTATGATGCGCCGGGTGAAAACCTCCTGTTTGCAGCGCTCGCCGAGGGAACGGGCGTCACCATTTTCGAGCCGGCCGGCCGGTTTGTGTCCGGGATCATCGAGTTGACTGCCGCGCTGCTGTTGTTGATTCCGCTGAGCCGGCGGTTTGGGGCGGCCCTGTCGGTCCTCGTTCTCGGTATCGGTGTTGCGCTTCACCTCTCCCCCTGGATGGACCGCGAGGTGGCCTTGCCGGAAGGGGGAACAGATGGGGGCACCCATTTCCTCGTCTACGTCATCTTCCTTGCTTTCGCTCTCCTCCTTCTGGTGGTCCATCCGGGCAACCGGAACCGGTCCTGACCGGCCTCAAAACAGCGAAAAATTAAGTCCGGTCCACGTCTCGTTAACCCTTGGCTGCGAGATTCTGTCAATTACGGCGGGCCTGTTTTAATGAGCGAAATGCCTCAGTCACCTGCGCCGAAGCCGCACAGCGCGGCTCAGGACGCATTGGTACGGCGTCTGATCGACGTTGTGGCCATGCCGGGATCGCGCATCCCGCCGCAGGACCGCGCGATGGCGGGCGACATCCTTCTCGACATGCTGCTGCACGTCACCGACCGTGAACGCAGCCTCTGCGCCTCGC
>JBBSAZ010000137.1:0-5491 GCA_038251755.1 Caulobacterales bacterium | reverse complement strand
CTCTTCCATGTCGCCGGGGAGGAAGCCGATGTTTTCGCCGGCATCCACGGCGGGGCGGCAGAGCACGATGCGGCCGACCTTGCCGGAGCGCAGGGCTTCGACGGCCTTGGCGATGGCGAGGTAGGTCTTGCCGGTGCCGGCCGGTCCGAGGGCGCAGACGAGGGCGTGGCTGTCCATCGCGTTCATCAGCTGGGCCTGGTTCTCGGAGCGCGGCTTGATGGTTTTCTGATAGCGCTGGGTACGCTCATGCGGGATTTCGTTGCGGATTTCGTCGCCGTCATCGGGGTGCCAGCCACGGCCGCCCTCGATCATCTGGAGATGCGCTCCCTTGCTGCGTACCGGCTCGTTGTTCCAGCTTGAGGCGCGCACATCTTGTGCGGACTTCAGGCGCTTGACGGCGTTACGTTTACCCATGGGAGGCCTCCTTGGCTGCGGGCATGAAAAAAGCCGCTGGCGGAAATGCGCAGCGGCTCGGCGAAACGGTGGAAGGGACGGGGGCGCCCGCATCAGACGGGCAGCCAGCATCCGGAAGCAGGGCTTCCGGTGGTGAGGGATGAATGGGCACGTAAACGGCCATTGCCTCTCCGAATCTAGAACCCTTATAGAATAGCACCATTATCAGACGGTTAAATGACATTCCGCGAACGTAACGAGAGGGCAGGACAATGGCGATTTACGAGATAGGCGGCGTGAGGCCGAGCCTGCCTGCGGACGGACGATACTGGATTGCCGGCAGCGCCGAAGTGATGGGCAACGTGGTGCTGAAGGCGAATGCCTCGGTCTGGTATGGCTGCGTGCTGCGCGGTGACAATGACCCGATCACCATCGGCGAGAACTCCAATATCCAGGACCTGACGGTGATCCATACGGATATCGGCGCGCCGGTGACCATCGGGGCGAATGTGACCGTCGGCCACCGGGTGATCCTGCACGGTTGCGAGATTGGGGATGATACCCTGATCGGCATGGGCTCGACGATCCTCAACCGGGTGAAGATCGGCCGGAACTGCATCATCGGCGCCAACACGCTGATCTCCGAGGGCAAGGAGATTCCGGACAATTCTCTGGTGATGGGCGCGCCGGGCAAGGTGGTGAAGGAAGTCTCGCCGCAGCAAGTGCAGATGATCCGCATGTCGGCGCTGCACTATGTGGAGAACTGGCAGAAGCATCAGGCGCAGGCGGTGAAGATAGGGTGAGGGCTGATTGGCCCATCCTTTGACGTCGCTCAGGATGAGCTGCGTGGTTTTGAGACCGAGTTAGCTTTAATCCGCTGACGGATTGAATGGGGCATCCCAAACGGCGCGAACGGACTCGGCGCTTTGTGAGGAAAGCCCCGTCCAGCCCAGTTTGGCGTCGCGCGATTCGAAGATGATCAGCTGTGTGCCTTCCGGGGCTGCGCCAGCGAGCGCCCGTCGGACGTCTGTGAGCGGACGGTCAGAGCGCAGTACGAAAGTTCCCGGTAAAGGTTCGGCAAAGCGGCCAAGGCTGTTCAGGGCGGCGCCGAGGGCTTGGCGGCGATGAACGCCGGAGTCCGGTCCTGAAACGATGACAAAATTCGATGCCTCGGCGCGCCGGGCGACCCGTTTTTCCAAGGCGGCTTCGATCAGGGTTCGCAAGGGGGCGTGGTCCAGCGCGGGCAGGAAGGGCTCGCCGTCACCGGAGGAAATCCGCGTCAGCGCGCCGATCTTGCCGGCGTCCGCAAAGCACTGCAGCTGGCCGAGCGTAAACGGGCCATGCGCCTTGGTCTGGCTCATGATGTGCCAAACGGGCGGATCCAGATCTGCGAGGTTGAGGGTGCGGCTGGCCTCGGCGCGCGCCGGCTTGGAAGGCAGGACGCGGTCGATGCGGGGGCGCGTGCGCATGTTCAGCCCGCAGCGGCGGCAGCTGCGGCTTCGGCGCCGCGCAGGTAACGAACCGCGAACTTCTTTCCCGCCACGCGCACGACTTCTGCTGGCAGGTTGCCGGTCTGGACACGGTCGCCGACGAAGGGGGGTATGCCGAGTGCCTCGAAGGCGGCGCCCGTGAGGGAGATATCGGTCAGCCGGCACTGAAGCTGGGTGCCGTCAGACAAGATGACAACCGCCTGTCCGGTCGCGGAAAAGCGGGTTGCGGCGCGCTCTTCGTCGAGACCGAGCATGTCCTTGTTGACCAGCCAGGTCAGGCGGTCGGCCAGCTTTTCCCGCTTCAGGTTCGAGGTGTGAAAACGCACCGCAAAGCCGCCAGGGGTCATGCGGATGACATCTGCGGCAACGCGGCCGAGTTCGTCGAAGTAGCACACGATCTGCTGGCCGGAATCCGGAGGCGTGGACGACAGGATATACGCGCCGTCGCAGGAGACGTTGGAGGTCAGCAGCTCGCAGTCGTCGCTTTCATTTGTAAGGAAACGGCCGGTCAGGCGGAGGTCCACGCGCTTGTAGCTCCGCCGGTCCCGCTTTGGGCTCGCGCCTGATTCAGGCGCCGGACGGTGAGAGTTTAGCAGCGTCATTTTGACGTGTCCTGGCTGCGTGAACGCCGCCTGCCGCAGCGTTCCTCGCCTCCAGATAGAAGAGGAACATTGACAATTGGTTGCCTCGTTCACTGCAGTGGCGTTAGGCATAACGGCGCATAAACCATCCCCGGGAGTTGACCTTACGTGAGCAATGAAACCTTCGACTACGTGATCATTGGCGCCGGAAGCGCCGGCTGCGTCCTGGCCAACCGGTTGTCTGCGGATCCGGCAATCCGGGTCTGTCTGATCGAGGCGGGGAAGAAGGACACATCCCTGATGGTGCGCATGCCGGCCGGTGTCGGCAGCCTGATCAAGGAGGCCAATGACCATAATTGGGGCTTCTGGAGCGAACCGCAGGCACACATGAACGGGCGCAAGCTCTATTGGCCGCGCGGCAAGGGCTGGGGCGGCTCCTCATCCATCAACGGGATGGTCTATATCCGAGGCCATGCGGGCGACTATGACCAATGGGGCCAGATGGGCCTCAAGGGTTGGAGCTATGCCGACGTTCTGCCGTACTTCAAACGCGCGGAAGCCTATGAGCAGGGTGCCAACGACTTTCACGGCGGGGATGGCCCCCTGAACGTCTCCGAAAGCCCGATGACCAGCCCGATCTACAAGGCGTTCGTCGAAGCGGGACGGGAAGCCGGTTATCCGGTCACCAAAGATTTCAACGGCGCGCAGCAGGAAGGCTTCGGCCCCTATCAGCGCACCATCCACAAAGGCGAGCGCTGGAGCGCCTCGTTTGCTTACCTTCGCCCGATCGAGGGAAAGCGTCCGAACCTGAAGATCATCTCCACCGGTCTCGTGACGCGCGTGCTGATTGAAGGCGGACGGGCGGTCGGTGCGGAATTCGCCGAAGCGAGAGGGCAGGCCGCGTCCAGCGTGCGGGCGGCGCGCGAAGTGATTGTGTGCGCCGGCGCGGTGCAATCGCCGCAGATCCTGCAGCTGTCGGGGATTGGCGATCCGGTCGCGCTCAAGGCGCTCGGGATCGAGGTGAAGGTCGCGTCGCCGAATGTCGGCCGGAACCTTCAAGACCATCTCGATGTCACGGTCATCAACCGGATGACGCAGCCGGTCTCGGCCTATTCAATGCAGAAGGGCATCAAGAAACTGTTCGTCGGCATCCAGTATCTCGCCACGCAGAAGGGCGCGGGCGCCGACAATTTCCTGCAGGCGGGCGCCTTCCTCAAATCGCGGCCCGGCCTCGAGATGCCGGACATCCAGCTGCACGCGGTCAACGCGATCATGATGGACCACGCCAATTTCACGCCGACCGAGGACGGCTTCACGATCCACGCCTGCCAGCTGCGGCCGGAAAGCCGGGGCACGGTAATGCTGAAATCCGCCGATCCGTTCGATCATCCGGCAATCGATCCGAACTATCTGGCCACCGAGGAAGACCGCCGCGCGATGCGCGAGTCGGTGAAGATGGTGCGCGAGGTGATCCGGCAAGCGTCGCTCAAGCCTTATGCGGCGGGGGAAATCATGCCGGGCGCGGGTGTCGTGTCGGACACCGAAATCGATGCGTTCATTCGCGAAAAGGGCGAGACGATCTATCACCCGGTCGGGACGGTCGCGATGGGGACCCAAGCATCGAGCCCGGTGGACGGCGACCTGAAGGTGCGGGGCATCGAGGGGCTGCGCGTGGTCGATGCGTCGGTCATGCCGACGCTGATTGGTGGCAATACCAATGCGCCGACGATCATGGTGGCCGAAAAAGCCGCCGATCTGATTCTTGGCGCCAAGCTTCTGCCGCCGGAAGAACCGAAGCGGACGCTGGCACCGGTCTGATCAGTGCAGGCCTTGCCGCTGGTTGCCGACGAGGCGCAGCTGCGGGCCGAGCTTGCGGGTGTCCGGCGGCACCAGCATCGAGATGCGGTGGCGGAACACGGGCTGGCCTAGAAGCATCGGTTCGCCGCCGAGCGTCTGGTAAAGCCCCAGCATGCGCAGGCGCGGTGAGCGGCCGGCCTCGGCGCTGAGCGGCATCAGCGTGATTTCGAGTTCGACCCGGTCGCCCGTCAGGGTTTCGCCTCGGCCGCGTACAACGCCAGGGGCGCCGTCGAAGCGGATCGCTTCGAGGAAAGCCGCCATCATGGCGCGGTCCGGACCGGTCCAGAGATCCAGGTAGTTTTTGTTGACCAGGTTGCGCCCGATGAGGGCGTTCAGCATGGCGCCGGATGTGCGCACGAGCCAGGACTGGTCTTCGCGCTGTTCGACGACAAAAATGCGGTCGATCAGGTTTTCGTGATCGCTGGCGTCCGGGCCGGTGAGGCCGTGCGATTGCGGGTCCGCCTGCATGCGGCGCCAGGCATCCAGCAGGATGCGCGTGTTGGGATGGATCGACCGGTCGATCATGGGGGTAGGGTACTCCGGGAATTCTGATGCGGCCGGGATGGGCCTGTCCGGAGCTGCCAATCGCAATATCCATTCCAGTCCGGGGTTCACCCGGGATGGGAAAGTCTCGCCTCAAAGGACACGTTCATTCTCCCTGCAGCCGAGCCCGCGACGCACGCGCCCCTCCTCTCAGGCGAATTCCAGAGAACCCGTGCCTGACGCGTTCCAACTCGGAACACTCGCTCCAGGTGTGTAATGGCGGCAACAGTGCCGATAAACTTGTCGTGTATTGGCACTGGGCGCCGCAGACGACTGCGAAAGTGCAACCCGGCGGGCTTGCACTGGTCTCCGGGTGCTGATTTATCCTTTCCAAAAATAAAGGAAGATTGGATTCGCGTCGCGAAGAACCGGTCTCCAAAGCCGTTTCAGATCAAACCTAGGAAGGAAATCCAGAGTGTTTTCATACAATTCGAACAAAGCCCGCACCGGCGGGCTAAAGGCGATTCTTTGCCTCGGCGCCGGCGTCACCGCGCTCGCTACACTTGCTGCCCCAGCCCAAGCGCAGGAAGACGCAGCAGAAGAAACCCGCACGCTCCAAGCCGTTACCGTTACGGCAACAAAGCGTGAGCAAACGCTTCAGGACGTGCCGATCGCGGTGTCGGTTGT
>JBBSAZ010000136.1:0-5509 GCA_038251755.1 Caulobacterales bacterium | reverse complement strand
GCACCAGCGCGTCGGCATTGTTGGCATTCTTCAGCTTGGCCGACAGCAGCACCGGCTGGCGCGCGGCGTCCAGACCCGGTGCCTCGGCCTGGCCGTGCGGCAGGAAGGACGCCTCGTCGAACGTCCACAGCGCCGCGTCGAGTTTCGCCAGCCGCTCCAGGTCCGGCGAGACGGCGAGCACGCGCCATCCCGCCTCCAGGCATTTTTGCATCAACGGCGGGGCTGCCACCTCCAGCGCCGTGCGCGAGAGGTGGTAGAACCACCATTCAGGCCGGATGGCCTCATTCATAATTGTCCATAATCCACTTGTTCAGCAGGCGCGGGCCATATCCCGACGCCCAGCTCGGATCGGTCGGGGCCTTCTCGCCTTCGACCCAGGCGACGCCCGCGATATCAAGGTGGGCCCATTTCACGCCGTCCTTGACGAAGCGCTTGAGGAACTGCGCCGCCGTGATCGAGCCCGCAGCGGGGCCGCCGATATTGCGCATGTCGGCAAATTTCGACTTGATCTGCACATCATACTCCGCGCCGAGCGGCATCCGCCACACGCGCTCGCCTTCAGCGAGACCCGCGGCGGTGAGTTCGGCGGCGAGATCGTCGGAGTCCGTGAACATGCCGGCATGGTGATGGCCGAGCGAGACGACGATGGCGCCGGTCAGGGTTGCAAGGTCGACAATGGCTTTCGGCTTGAAGTGTTCCTGCGCGTACCAGAGCACGTCGCACAGCACGAGGCGGCCCTCGGCATCGGTGTTCTGCACTTCGATGGTCTGGCCGGAGGCGGAGTGGAGAATGTCGCCCGGGCGGATCGCATTGCCGTCCGGCATGTTCTCGACGAGGCCGATCAGGCCGATCACGTTGACCTTCGCCTTGCGCTGAGCCAGCGCGCGCATCGTGCCGGTCACGGCTGCGGCGCCGCCCATGTCGCCGCGCATGTTCTCCATGTTCGGGCCGGGCTTCAGAGAGATGCCGCCGGTGTCGAAGCAGACGCCTTTGCCGACGAGGATGACAGGGTCTTCACCCGGCTTGCCGCCGTTCCAGCGGATGATGCCGAGCTGGCTCTCCTTCACCGAGCCCTGACCGACGCCGAGCAACGCGCCCATGCCGAGCTTGGCCATCTGCTTCTCGCCCAGGATTTCAACTTCGAGGCCGAGCGGCTCCAGTTCCTTGACCTTCGCAGCAAAGGATTCTGGGTAAAGGTCGTTCGGCGGCAGGTTCACGAGGTCGCGGGCCAGATACGTGCCATCGGTCGCCGCATCGATAGGGCCGAAGGCGGCCTTGGCGGCCTTCGGGTCGGTCGAAATGACGGTGAGACCGGTGAGGCTTGGCTTCTGGTCCGGCTTGAGTTTTGTGAAATAGGTATCGAATCGATAGGCAGCGAGCTTCGCTCCCACAGCAACGCGGGCGGCTGATTCGGCGTCGCCTGCCGTGATCGAGGCCGTCTTGAAGCCGCTGGAGCCGATTGCCTTGTAGAAATTGGCGCCGATCTTCTCGAGCGCGCGGGCGTCACGCTTCTTGGGCTTGCCGCCCCCCATCAGGACCACCCGGCGGGCTTCAGACCCCTTGGGGAGCACGACAATCGCCTGCTGGCCGGGCTTGCCGTCGAACCGGCCGCCTTCCAGTGCCTCCGACAAAAGGCCCCCGCTGGCCTTGTCCAGCGCCGCAGCGGCGGCAGGCAACTTGTCGCCTTCATCGATGATAAAAGCCGCAATATCGGCCTTGGCGCTTTCGGCGAATGTAATCTTCATGTGTGGAAACTCCGTTGTGAGCGGAAACTAAGCATCGACGCGCCAAGCGCAACTCGTTAGCAAGGGAATTAGCAGCCCCTAACCGCCTGATTTAACGAGATAGAGCGTCGCACCCCGCAAAAGATGACGAAAATCCAGGCTCATCTGTTCCGTCAGATTCTGCAGGCGGTGGTGATCATCGTGGGCGGACTCGTGATGATGGCGCTGCTGGCGCAGGGCCTCTCGCGGACGGACCTGATCCTCGAAAACCGGCAATCTGCCCTAACTTACTTCTATATCGTGATGCTCGGGTCGCCGCAGGTTGTGGCGCTCCTGACCCCGCTGGCCATCTTCGTCGGTGCGGTCTGGTCGCTGAACCGGATCCACAAGGATTCCGAGATCGTGGTGGCGCAGGCCGCCGGGATGACGCGCTGGCAGGTCGCCTCCCCGATCCTCAGGCTGGCGCTGATGTGCGCGGTGATGCACCTCGCGGTGAATCTCTGGGTCCAGCCCAGCGCGCAGCGAACCATGCGCGAGGCGGTCGCGATGGCGCGCGCCGACCTGGCCGCCGCGCTGATCCGGCCCGGCCAGTTCACCACCAATGGCGAGCGGCTGACCTTCTATGCGCGCGAACAGGTGGGCGGCGAACTGCGCGGGGTCATGATCTCCGACATGACGGACCCGGCCTTCCCGACGGATATCCTGGCGCGTACCGCCGCGCTGGTAAGCGTCGATGGCAAGCCGACGTTGCTGCTTCGCGACGCGCTGAGCCAGCAGCTGGACGAGAACATGCAGCTCTCGATCCTCGAATTCGACCAGTACATGTTCGACCTGACGGACTTCATGAAGGAAGACGCCGAACTGATCCTCAAGGCGTCCGACAAGTACCTGCACGAGCTGATCTTCGTCGACCGGAAGGACTATTTCCAGAACAAGGAAGCCGACGGCTTCTTCGCTGAGGCCAATGCGCGCCTCACCACACCGCTGCTGAATATAGTAATGGCCATGCTGGCGATCCTCGCTGTGCTGGGCGGGGATTTCAGCCGGCAGGGCTATAGCCGGCGGATTGGCATCGCATCTGCGGCCGCCGCCGTGATCCTCGTGGTGCAACTTGCCCTGCAATCGGCCGCGGCCGATGATCCGGCGCTCAATATTGCGCAATGGGCGGTGCCCCTCATCGCGCTGGCAGGTCTTTGCTGGGTCTACTTCGGGCGTGGTCGCCATATCGGCAAACGCCCTCCTCCGCGTGATGACCTGCTGGCCGACCGGAAGGAGGCGGTGGCGTGATGCTGTCGCGGATCCAGGGCTACATCCTGAAGGAGTGCCTCTCCGGCCTTGTACTGGTGCTGGGTGTGCTGCTGCTGGCGATCCTGCTGATCGACGTGGTGGAGCAACTGCGCACCGTGGGCGGCGATGTCAGCCTAAGCCTGCTCAGCGCCCTTCGCCTGTCGCTGATGAAGCTGCCGCTGCTGATCGAACAGACCCTGCCGTTCGCGCTCCTGGCGGCGAGCATGCTGGCCTTCACGCGCCTGAACCGGCGCTCAGAGCTGTCGATCATCCGCGCGAGCGGTCTTTCGGCCTGGCGGTTCCTGACACCGGTAATCGTCCTGGCAGCGGGTCTCGGCATATTCTCGTCACTGGCGCTGAACCCGTTTGCGGCGCGGCTGACCCAATCGTTCGAGTTTGAGCGCGCGCGGCTGTTGCAGATCGGGCAGGAAACGCTGGCCGTGGCCGATACCGGCATCTGGCTGCGACAGGGCGATGATACGAGCCAGTTCGTGATCCACGCGCGGCAGGTGCAGGATTCGGGTCGCACGCTGCTGGACGTCAAACTGATCGAGGAGCAGCGCCTCTATGATGGCCGGCGCCCGACCAGCGATTTCGCCTTCGTGCGCCGGATCGACGCCGAGCGCGCGACGCTGAATGACGGCTTCTGGCAGCTGGAAAACCTTGTCGAAAACCTGCCGAACCTGCCGCCGGAACGCAAGGAGAGCCTCGCCATCCCGACCTCGCTGGACGCGGTGACCCTCCTCGACAAGTTCGCCTCGCCGAATTCGATCGGTTTCTGGGACCTGCCCGGTTTCATCCACGAAACGCGCGCCGCCGGCCTTGATGCCTCGCGCTACACGATGCGCTGGTACACCCTCACTGCGACCCCCGTGTTGTTCGTCGCCATGGCCCTGATCGGCGCCCTCGCCTGCCTGCGACTGCAGCGGCTGGGCGGCACATCGCAGCTTCTGGCCACCGGTGTCCTGGCCGCCGTGGGGCTCTATTTCTTCACCCAGTTCTCTGCCAGCCTCGGGGCCACCGGCGCGGCGCCGCCGCCCGTTGCCGCCTGGTCACCGCCGCTCTTAGTGCTGTTCGTTAGCCTTGCGTTCATCGCTTACCGCGAAGACGGCTAACGCGTCTGCAGCCTTGACACGGCCCTACCCCCCGGACCATCTCTGCCGCCCTTAAAGCGGCGTTCCGGAAAGTGGGAACCGGTTTTCGGGAAAACGCCGCGACCATTGATTGACTGGGAAAGCGTATGAAACTTGTCGTCGTCGAGTCGCCCGCCAAGGCCAAAACGATCAACAAGTACCTGGGGAAGGACTATAAGGTCCTGGCCTCCTACGGGCATATCCGCGACCTGCCCTCGAAGAACGGCTCGGTCGATCCGGACAATGATTTCGAGATGGTATGGGAAGCGGATGCCAAATCCGCCAAGCGCATTTCAGATATCGCGAACGCGCTCAAGGATGCCGACACCCTCATCCTGGCGACAGACCCTGACCGTGAAGGCGAGGCCATTTCTTGGCACATCGTCGAGGCGCTGAAGAAGCGCCGCGCGCTGAAAAAGGATGTCCAGATCGAGCGGGTCGTGTTCAACGCGATCACCAAGAACGCTGTCACCACCGCGATGGAAAATCCGCGCCAGATCGATGCCGAATTGGTCGATGCTTACCTCGCCCGCCGCGCGCTGGACTATCTCGTCGGCTTCAATCTCTCGCCGGTCCTCTGGCGCAAGCTGCCGGGCTCGCGCTCGGCGGGCCGGGTGCAATCTGTAGCGCTGCGGATCGTCTGCGACCGCGAGAACGAGATCGAACTGTTCCGCCCGCAGGAATACTGGAACGTCGAATGCGAACTGCGTGCGCCGGATGGCACGGCGTTCGAAGCGCGCCTCTACAGTCTCGAAGGCGACACGCTGAAGAAATTCACCCTCGGCAACAAGGGTGACGCGGACCGCGCGCTGGAGATCGTCAAGACGGGCGGCTATTCGGTGGCCAGTGTCGAAGCCAAACCCGTCAGACGCAATCCGCCGCCGCCCTTCATCACCTCGACGCTGCAGCAGGAAGCCAGCCGCAAGCTGGGCTTCGGCGCCAAGCGCACGATGCAAGCGGCGCAGAAGCTCTACGAAGAGGGCCGCATCACTTACATGCGTACCGACGGCGTGAACATGGCCGAAGAAGCGTACGTCGCTGCCCGTCAGATGATCCAGTCGAACTATGGCGCGCGCTACCTGCCGGAAAACACGCGCCGCTATTCGTCCAAAGCGAAGAACGCGCAGGAGGCTCACGAGGCCGTGCGTCCGACCGACTTTAACCTGCGCCCGGAAGAGTATCACGGCGAAGGCGACCTGAAGAAACTCTACACGCTGGTCTGGCGCCGCGCGGTGGCTTCACAAATGGAAACCGCGCTGTTCGAGCGCACGACCATCGATCTGGTCTCGAAAGACAAACGCGCGACCTTGCGCGCGACCGGCCAGGTACTGATTTTTGACGGCTATATCAAGCTCTACACCGAGG
>JBBSAZ010000135.1:0-5538 GCA_038251755.1 Caulobacterales bacterium | reverse complement strand
TTGCCCTCGACATCGGCCAATTCGAAGAACTTGCGGCGGGCATGGCTCCAGCAGAGCGCCGAGGCAACCGGCCCGGGCAATCGCGTCGGATCGTATAGCTTGTTGTAGCCAGCATAGGCATCGGCCTGAAGTATCCCCTTCCAGCCCTTCAGATGCGCTGTCGGATGTTCGCCGCCGCGGTCGGTGGAGAAGCGGAAGAACACCGCAGGCGGCGCGGTGCCGCTGGACGGCCGGTCATCGCGGACATAGGTCCACAGGCGCGCCGTCTTTGTCCCGCCACGTGCCAACAACGGCACGGTGGTGTCGTCACCATGCAGGCGCTCGGCTGCCAGCACATGAGCCTCGATCAGAAGCTGCAACGGCCGCAGCGTCTCGGTCACAGCGCCCAGCTGGTCAGCAAGCGTTGAGAGGCTGAGGTCCACGCCTTCACGGGCATAGCCGTCCGGATTAGCGGCGCGGTATTCCTCCCAGAGCAGCGAAAGCGTCACGCCGGGGCGCTTGAGTTCGCGGTGAATCACGGGCCAATCCGGCTGTGCCTCGACAAGACGACTGGCGCCGCCGACCGGGTGGAACAGCAGGGCTTCCAGCTCAACGTCCGTCATCTCTGCAGAAAGCGGCCAGGTGAGCGCGGTCCGTTCAATCTGCTTCAGATACTCACTGGCGGTGCTCTGCCCGACGCCGAGGCTCGTCGCGATCTTCCGGGTCGACAATCCGCTGGCGTGAAGCCGCAGCGCTTCTCTGATCTTCCGCATCATCAGTCTCTTCATGGGGCCGCCTGCTCTGTTTGAAAGAGCAAGCATAGCCCGCCACAGGACTGCCCAGCAGCGTCAGATCCACACCCGAAAAGGGTGACCGGATGCCCCGGAATCGGTGACCGGATCAGATCGGAATGGGTGACCGGATCAAATCGGAATCCCTGACCGGATCACCCCGGAATGCGCAACGGTGGGAACACCCCGAAATCCTGCCATCGGAAATCCTGCGTCACGCCCCTGTCACGGCTTTGCGCGAAAGCCCCGCCGCAAGGGCCGCAATCGCCATCGTGGCAAAGCATGGCTGGCTTGTCGCCTTGCCCCAAGGGCTGACCACCCGGGGGGGCGGTGCGCAAGGAAGCTTGGCAGATCGTGGGGCAGTTGCCATGAAGTTTGACCCCTACGCCTTTCTTGAAAACCGGGAACAAGACGGGCCGCCCCCTGCTATTCGTGCTATTCGTGCTATTCCAGCGGGGCCAAATAGCACAAATAGCATGAATAGCATACCCGCCGGACCCGCGCGATCGTATCCACCCGTTTCAACTCCCCCTCCGTCCGCTGCCCCGCAACGAACGGTCGCCAAAAATACAGGGGGGAGGTCAAAATCGGGCGCCGATCACCCCGCCTAAGGGGTCAAAATTGCACGCCGAAACACACGATGAACCGCCTTCTGCATGCGTTGACCTTCTCGCAGGTTTGACCACCTGTTATTGCTGCGGTCGCCATCGACGTGCTCGACATTGGCTCTTGGCATGAACCCGGTCATCCAGAGCCACGCCAGCCGGTGCAGAAGGTGACGTTCGTTATCGATGCTGACCTTCAACGATCCACGGTCATCGTGGCGTGTTGCCTGCCGCCCCGGGTTCTTCTTGCATGTGCGGGTGCTGTCGCGGCTGTTCCGACGCCTGTTTCTGGAAGGGCTGATGGATTTGCACCGCGCAGGCCAGCTCACTTTCTTCGGTGATCTTGAAAGGCTGGCGCTGGCTGATGCCTTTACTCACTGGCTCGCCCCATTGCGCAAATCCGAGTGGGTCGTCTATGCCAAGCCGCCCTTCGGCGGGCCGGAGGCGGTTTTAGCATATCTGAGCCGATACACCCACCGCGTCGCTATCTCGAACGCCCGCCTGGTCAGCGCCGATGCCCAAACCGTAGCCTTTCGCTGGAAGGATTACCGCATCAAATCCGGCGACCGCCAAAAGGTCATGCGGCTTGCCACGCCCGAGTTCATTCGCCGCTTCCTGATCCGCGTCCTGCCTGACGGATTCCACCGCATCCGGCATTACGGCCTGCTGGCCAGTTCGACCTGCAAGGCCAACATCCCGACGATCCGCGCCTTGCTCTGCGTCCAGCGCCCCAAACAGGCCACTGCGTCAGGACCCAACGCCGAGATCATCCCACTCACCCTGCGCGAACCATGCCCTTGTTGCGGTGGACCAATGCGCATCATCGAGATCTTCCGCCGTGGGCAAAAGCCGATGTCGCGCGCACCTCCGAGGGAGCAGGCTGCATGACACACCGCCTGTCAGATGCCGCAGAACGCCACCGGCTGCACCCCGCAGATCCGGTAAAGGCAGCCTGTGCCCATCTTCCTTTGGCGCGAAACACGATGGCAATCACGCCGAATCGATCAGCGGTTCCGGGGGCATCGAACGCACTCGCGCCCGTCTCCGGCGCCATGCGCACACTCAGCCGCGCCCCTGATACAAACGGTGCCCCAGCCGCCAGCGCACTTTCCCCATAGGGTGATCGAAGACCCCCCGCGGCTTCCTCCTTCCGAGGTTTGTCAACGTGGGCCGCCATCTCATGGCCGCCACTGTCACGCCGCGGCCCACATCGAAAAACCTTCAGGAAAGCGGACGATGGCTGCTCTCTGCATGAACGGCAGCTAAGGACCGACCGGCAAGCATCGTTCCGTTCGGGAACGGTCCGTCAAAGCTCGATGTCCTCTGACAGAGCCAGCGCATCCTCGATGTCGACGACGCCGTTAGCGGGCAGTGATCGGGACCGCGGCGATCGGACGGCCGTTGTGTTCGGTCCCTCGGCCGGGCCAGATCATACAGGACAACCGTTCCAGCAACGGCAGGCTCGGTTCCTGTGCGGAAATGACAAAGCTTTGCGCCAGGATCTCGTCGGGGTGGAAAATCTCCTCGGTCAGGTTGCGCCCTACCTGCTCCAGGTATTGCTGCATTAGCGCCTCTGACGGGTGCAGGCGGAGCTGCCCATCGGCGCCGCGCCGCCAGCCAGTGGTTGCCTCGTCGAGTTCCAGAATGACCCAGTCGAGCGTTGCGAAGAAGTCGCCGCCTTCATAGGGGCTGCGCGAAACCAGCACCGGCACCATCGGCACCGCCGCCGTACCGTCCGGCGGCACGAGGTCGATTGACACGTTCAGGCAAGGCGCGTCGGGGTTGGTGAGCTTCAGTGCGGAGTAGGGCAGCCCGCAGGGAGCCAGGTCGTCGGGCAAGGCGAGCGGGGCGGCCAGTTCCCGGAAGCCTAACTCCGAATAGAGACGTGCGCGGACGGCCGGGTTGTTCTTCGAAAGGATGTGGAACAACTCATGGGTAAGGACGCCGGCGAGAAAGCTTGTGGTTCGCGCCGGATGCAGATCGTCGCCTCCAGGCGGTGGCGTCCGGAGCGAGGCGACCATGTTGGCGGGCAGCACGATGGTGTCGACATGGCGCGTATAGGCTGACGCCGCCTCTTCCCGGCCGGTGGTTTTCACTAAGTAAACTACCTGCGGAAGACTCATGGCGATCCCGTCGAACACCGGCCGCAGCGCCAAAACGATGGATTCAAGCTGTGCGATCTCGGTCGAATCCCAATCGACGACCTGGGTGGTCAGGAAATCCAGATAGGTCGCCTCGTCGACGACGTGGCGGGCTTGGGGCAGACCTACGCGAGAGCAACGGTCGAACGGGCTTTGTGACTGGGTGGCGACATCGGACGCCGACAGACGCGCCCGCCCTGTCTCGACCGAGGTCGCGACAAGACGGGTTTCCGCCCGCGTGCCCGCGGCTGCTCGCAGGATGCCTACCGGGGTGTCGATCATGCCAGACGCTCCCTGCTCATACCGGTTCGGGCGTTTCGGTCGGAAATTCGGCGTCGACCCAGTGCTGCCAGAGCACCGCTCCCTGTGCCGCTGCCACCCGGCGCGCGGCGGCGGCCGAAGCTGCGGCGGCGGCCACCTTGCCTCGGGCCCGTTCCACGATCGCGCGGGCAAGCAACAGCGGCGCGCGGAACTGTTCTTCCCCCGTCGAGTCGATGAGGGAAATATACTCTTCCACCAGCGCCTCGGCGGTATCGACCGATCCCTGCGCGACATGGAAGGGCACGAGGACCGCCGCAAAGAACGCCTGCCAACAGGTGAAGCCGGTCTGACGCCACGCGGCGAAGCCCGACTCCATTTGAGTGATCCCGCCGGCCAGGTCGCCGCGCCGGGCGACGCTCCAGCCGTGGGCGAAGGTGGCCATCGCGACGAACTCCGGGAAACCCTGCGCGATCGAGAAATCGCGCGCCTCGGCGCTGGCGGCAGCGACGGTTTCCACATCACCCCGAAGCAATGCGGTGTTGAACCGCGCCAGCAGGGCAAAGCCGCGCTCGTGCGGGAACTTCAGGTACTCGGCCAGTGAGATGGCACCTTCGGCCAGTGCGCGACCTTTTTCGAAATTGCCCTGAACGGTGCGGGCAAGCCCTTGGTAGAAGTAGCTGAAGACGCCAAATTCCTTGATGAAATGGGCGTAAAGCGCCCCATGCAGGTCGGCGTCGTGACGCGCGATGACGCGGCCGAGGCTTTCGACCGCAGCGGCATTGTCGCCGCGGTGAAAAGCCACCATGCCCTGCAGCATGTTCCCGGCCATATGGGCGGCATCCGACGGCGCGCGGCGATCAATCTCCACGACCGTGTCGGCCAGCCGCTCTGCCCGGTCGAGGTCGGCCACCGCCCAGGCGTGCTCGGCCGTGTAGAAGATCACCGGGATCATCTCGGCTTCCTGGTGCAGAAGCTCAACCAGTTCCATCGCCCGGGCCTGGCAGGCGCCGAAGGCATCGCTGCCCGGGCCTTGCGTGACCATCAGCGTGGGCCCCCGGACCGCGAGAACCTGAAGCTCCAACCGGTCGCGGTCGGCGTCGGCGGGCAGGTCGGACAGGCAGGCCAGTCCTGCGTCGAGATGGGCCAGCGCCTCGCCCGCCGCGCCCTTGCGGGCTGCGGCCATCGCGGCAGACAGAAAGTGCCGCCCGGCCTCGGCCGGGCGGCCGGCGCGGGCCAGGTGGCTGGCCAGAAAGTGATCTTCGACGCCGCGACCCAGCGACAGAACGCCCTCCACAATAGACTGATGCACCAGCCGCCGCCGGTCGGCGGTCATGCTCCCATAGATCGCGTCACGGATCAGCGCATGGCTGAAGGTCACACTGTCCGAGCCTTGCGTACCTTCCGACGGATGGGCGAGACGCTGCGTGAACAGCGCCTCTGTCGCCGACTTCGCCGCGACCTCGCCTTGCGCGACGACGTGCCCGACCAGTGCCGGGTCAAAGCTGCGCCCTAGAGCGCAGCCAACGCGTGCGAAGGTCCGCTCGGCCGGGGTGAGCCGGTCGAGCCGAGCCTGAACCATCCCGCCCAGCGACAGCGGAATCCGGATCGTTCCGGGCGCCCTTGGTTCAGTGGTGCGCAGCATCTCGGCATATTCCAGCAGGAACAGGGGTACGCCCTCGCTCTTTCGGATCAACTCGTTGATCTCGCCCTCGTCGGCCGCAGCGGTGTCTCCCAGAGCTTGGAGCGCCAGCGCCCGCGCCT
>JBBSAZ010000134.1:0-5665 GCA_038251755.1 Caulobacterales bacterium | reverse complement strand
GGCAGCGTCGATTGGTGCACCACCTTCTCGCTCGGTGAGACGCGCTACACCCCCGGCCAGCTGTTCTTCGGCGGCAGCTACACCAATGACCCCGACGAAAAGGCCCAGGGCTGGATCCGCGCCTATGACGCGACCAACGGCGCCGACAAGTGGAGCTACAAGTCGGATCTGCCGGTGGTTGCCGGCGTCACCCCGACCGCGGGCGGCGTGATCTTTTCGGGCGAACTGACGGGCAATTTCATCGCCCTCGACTCGGCCACCGGCAAGGTCCTCTACAGCTTCTATACCGGCTGGCATCTCACCTCGCTGGAAGTGCACAATTCGATTGCCCGCGTCGCGCTCCTCAAGGACGTGCCCATCGAGCCGCTCGGCCCGCCCGTCGTCGAAGTGATCACCATTTCCAAACGCTCGCTGAAGGCCGGCGAAACCGTCGACGGCATTGGCGGCTTCATGACCTATGGCGTCTGCGAGACAGCTGCTATCCAGCAGAAGGACCGCCTCCTGCCGATGGGCCTTGCCGAGGGTTGCCGCCTGAAGCGCAACATCAACAAGGACGAAGCCATCAGCTGGGACGATGTCATTCCACCGACGAACGATCTGCCGCACCAGCTGCGCGCCAAGCAAGATGCCAAATTCGCACCGGCTCGCATGCCGGCCACCTCTCACTGACCCTCCCTTCCAAAGCCAGAGTTGCGTTCATGAAAACTGCCCAAGACATCGTCAAGACCGACCTCGCCTACATGGCGGAACGTCTCTCCTCCGAATTCGGCGAGATGGCGGGAAAGCGCCTCCTGATCATCGGCGGCGCAGGATTCCTCGGCTATTACCTTGTGCAGGCGGCGTTGTACTACAACGACGTTTCGGGCAAGCCGCCGATCCAGCTGACCGTGTTCGACAACTACATGCGCGGCATGCCGGACTGGCTGAAAGCGCTGGAAGGCCGCAAGGACCTCACGCTTCGCAAGCATGACGTGATTGACGCCCTCCCCGCAGACCTTCCGCCCCAGGACTACCTGATCCATGCGGCCTCTATCGCCTCGCCGATCTTCTATCGCCAGTTCCCGCTGGAGACGATGGACGCGAACGTCAACGGCCTGCGCCTGCTTCTCGAGTATGCCCGCGACCTCGCGGTCAAAGGCAAGCCGATGTCGGGCTTCCTCTTCTACTCGACCAGCGAAATCTACGGTGATCCGACCCCGGACAATATCCCGACCCCGGAAACCTATCGCGGCAACGTCTCGTGTACCGGCCCGCGCGCCTGCTACGATGAGTCCAAACGTTACGGCGAAACCCTGTGCGTGGCCTTTGCCCAGGTCCACAAGGTGCCCGTCAAGATGGCGCGGCCCTTCAACAATTATGGCCCAGGCCTGAAGATCACCGATGGCCGCGTCCTGCCTGACTTCGCCCGGGACATCTTCGCGGGTCGCGACATTGTCATGCTGTCGGACGGCGCCCCGACGCGCACCTTTTGCTACATCGCGGACGCCATCGTCGGTTATTACAAGATCCTGGTCCGCGGCCGCCCCGGCGAAGCCTATAACATCGGCACCGAGACGCCCGAGATCAGCATGGCCGAACTCGCCCGCCGCGTCACTGCCATTGCCGCCGAAGAATTCGGTTACAAGGGCAAGGTTGTGCTCGGCAAATCGGACGACGCCGAATACCTCACGGATAACCCGAACCGCCGCTGCCCGATCATCACCAAGGCTCGTACGGAACTCGGATATGAACCCTCAATCGGTCCGGACGAAGGCCTCAAGCGGTCCCTTCTCTGGTATGCCGGCAATCAGGTCGCGGAGCTCGCCTAATGAAAATCGCCATTATCGGTACTGGGTATGTCGGCCTCGTTTCCGGCGCCTGCCTTGCCTCCAAGGGGCATGACGTCGTCTGCGTGGATGTAGACCCCGCCAAGGTCGCCCATATCAACGAGCGCAAGCCACCCATCTATGAAGTCGGCCTGCAGGAATTGCTCGACCGGGTCGTGCCTTCGCACCTCACCGCCACGACGGACCTGAAGACGGCTGTTCAGGGTGCGGACATTTCCCTGATCGCGGTCGGCACGCCTTTCGACGGCGACCTGATCGACCTGAAATACATCCGCGCCGCGGCCCGCCAGATCGGCGAAGCGCTGAAGGATCATGACGCCTACCATGTCGTCATCGTGAAGAGCACGGTTGTTCCCGGCACGACGGAAGACGTGGTCCTGCCGATCCTGGAAGAAGCCTCGGGCAAAAAAGCCGGCCGCGATTTCGGCGTCGGCATGAACCCCGAATTCCTCAAGGAAGGCGAGGCCATAGACGACTTCATGTTCCCGGACCGCATCGTGCTTGGCGGCATCGACGCCCGCACAACTGGCGTGATGGCGAAAATCTATGACGTGTTCCCGGATGTCGACGTGATCCACACCAAGCCGCGCACGGCCGAGATGATCAAGTACACCGCCAACTCCCTGCTCGCGACGCTGATTTCTTTCTCGAACGAGATCGGCAACCTCTCGGCCACGGTCGGCGTGGACGTGGTTGAAGTCATGCGCGGCGTGCACCTGGACAAACGCTTCACCCCAATCCGCAAGGACGGCGAGCGCGTCATCCCTGGCTTCATCTCCTACCTGGCGGCCGGCTGCGGCTTCGGGGGCAGCTGCTTCCCGAAAGACGTGAAAGCCCTGATCGCGCACGGCGCTGGCAAGGGCGCCCGCATGGACCTGCTGAAATCGGTGATCGCCGTCAACGCAGACCAGCCCGCCCGCATGATCGAGATGCTGAAACTGCGCTTCCCGGATCTTTCCGGTGTGAAGGTGGCCGTCCTCGGCATGGCCTTCAAGCCGGGTACGGACGATATCCGCGAAAGCCCGTCGCTGCCGGTCACGCAGGACCTGCTGGACGCCGGCGCTGTCATCACGGCCTTCGATCCGATTGCCCGTCACGAAGCCGAGAAGGTGTTCCCGTCGGGTGTCACCTTCGTGGACAGCCTTGACGGCACCGTAGCCGGCGTGGACGCCATCCTAATCATGACCGGCTGGCCCGAGTTCCGCGCGCTGCCGGCCTTGCTTGAGAAGAACGGCGCCAACCCCTACGTCGTCGATGGCCGCCGCCTTCTGGCGAAAGACAGCGTCCGCGCCTATGCCGGCATCGGCCTCAAAGCCGAACCGGTCGCCTGAGCTTCAACACCTCCAAAGGCAAAAGCGCCGCTTAATCGAGCGGCGCTTTTCATTTGTACCCTGAGTAAAAAGAGGGGCCGCGTCAGCCCGCGAAATCCGCCCACTGCTTGTCCTTGTCCGACGTCTCGGTCGGCGCGAGCGGCCAGGTGATGCCGAATGCCGGATCGTTCCACCGCACGCCGCCTTCCGCCGCGCCGTTATAGCGCGCGGACACGAGGTAAGTGACTTCGACATGGTCGCTGACGGTCTGGAAGCCATGGGCAAAGCCCTTCGGCACCAGCAGCTGGCGCTTGTTCTCCTCATTCAGCTCGAACGCTTCCCACTGTTTGTAGGTTGGCGAGTCCGGGCGAAGGTCGAGAATGATATCGACAATTGCGCCGCGAAGGCAGCGGATCAGCTTGTCTTCGGCATGCGGCGCGCGCTGGAAATGCATCCCGCGGATGGTGCCACGGGTCGCCGAGTACGACATGTTCTGCTGCACGAACTCGGTGGGCAGGCCATTGGCGGCAAACTCGTCGGCGCAGAAGGTGCGCGCGAAGAAGCCGCGATCATCGCCCCGGCGTTCCAGGTCGATCAGCACGGCATCCTTGAGCGTGGTGGGATAGAATTTCATGCGATCACTTCACGTGCTTCAGCCAGGGCGCGCCCTTGGCATAAGCCGCTTCCAGAACCTGCCGGTCACGGACGGTATCCATGGCCTGCCAGAAGCCGGCATGACGATAGGCGGCCAGCTGGCCCGCCTCGACGAGCCGGTTCATCGGCTCCTGTTCCCAGACGGTTGCGTCGCCGTCCACGAGATCGATGACGTCCGGCTCGCAGACGAAGAAGCCGCCATTGATCAGGCCGACGTCCGCCGAATCCTTCTCGCGGAAGGACTGCACGATCGGCGTATCATTCGAGAGGCCCATGACGCCGAAACGGCCGGGCGGCGACACGGCCGTCACCGTCGCGCGGGCGCCGGAAGCCTTGTGGAATTCGATCAGCGCCGTGATGTCGACATCCGACACGCCGTCGCCATAGGTCAGGCAGAAGGTCTCGTTGCCGATCACCTTGCGGGCCCGCTTCAGGCGGCCGCCGGTCATCGTATCGACGCCGGTGTCCAGCACGGTGACTTTCCAGGGCAGCGCCTGCTTGTCGGACCAGAGGATCTCGCCATTCGACAGGTCGATGGTGAAGTCGCTTTTGCGCCAGTGGTAGTTAAGGAAATAATCCTTGATGTACCCGACCTTGTAGCCGCCCAGCACCACGAACTCGTTGATCCCGTGGGACGCATACATTTCCATGATGTGGTGGAGAATCGGACGGTCGGCGATTTCGACCATCGGCTTGGGCCGCAGGGCCGTTTCCTCGCTCAGGCGCGTACCGAAACCACCTGCAAAAATGACTGCTTTCATTTTCTTTCCATCCCCATGGCTAAGGCACGTGCCGGATCGGGATATCCGGCGCCGCCCTTAAGGATTGGTGCATTGGCTATGCCAGCGCCAGCAATCGGCGCGCGATTTCGTCGATCCGGCCCCAGTTCCCGGCGGCAATGTCGGACTGGCTGGCGATCCAGGAGCCGCCGATGGCGAACACGTTGGGCAGGCTAAGATAGGTTTTCACCTCGCCCTCGCTGATGCCGCCGGTGGGCATGAACCTGAGGTGCGGCAGGGGTCCGGCCAATGCCTTCAATGCCGGTGCGCCGCCCGCAATCGCCGCTGGAAACAGCTTCAGCCGGGCAAAGCCCTCCTCGTGGCGCGCCATCGCCTCGCTGGCGGTCGCAATGCCCGGAATCATCACATGTTCCCGCCCGCGGAGCGCGTCCCTCAGCCCCGGCGCCATGCCGGGCGAGACCAGAAACTCCGCCCCGGCTTTCAACGCCGCATCGGCATCCTGTCCGGTCAGCACTGTGCCGGCGCCCACCAGCAATTCCGGCGCCTCGGCCCGCATCGCTGCAATCGCCTCCAGGCCTGCGGGCGTGCGCAGCGTGACTTCCGCAATGGTTATTCCTGCCTTCACCAGCGTGCGGGCCAGCGGCGCGGCCTGGCGCGCGGAATCCACAACTATCACGGGCACGACCGGCGCCTTGCGCGCGGCGGCATCGAGTTTCAGCAGGTTGACGGACATGGGCGGGTCCTGAAAGCCGGGGAACGCTAGGCCGCACCAAAACCGGGCGACAACGTTGTTAGTGGCGCGGCTCGCGGCGAAAAACAAGCGCCCAGCTTGGCTCAGTGCCCCCGGTGTCAGGCCGCCTCGGCGGGCCGGCTGGCCGACCGGTCCAGCACGCCGGGTTGGTCCCAGTCCCCTTCCGGCCGGATGATCTGCAGCGGATCAGCCCGGATCGTCAGCGCCTGAGGGTGCGGCGCAATCGGGATTTCCATCTCGCAATAGTCGAAATCCGAGAAGGCAAAGTGCGGCCGGCCGGTGACTACCCGGCAGCGGAACACCCGGCTCCAGACCGGCCAGAGCCGGGACTGGATCTGCGCCAACGCCACCCGGTAGCCCTTGCGCGAGATCACCTCGCAGGTC
>JBBSAZ010000133.1:0-5672 GCA_038251755.1 Caulobacterales bacterium | reverse complement strand
TCTCGAACGTCAGGAAGGCGTCGATTTCCGCATTGTCCGGAAACGACAGCACGCTGGACGTGTCCGGCATCGAGCGGTCTGCCGCCAGGCTATAGCTGCCCGCGCCCTCGCCGAATGCCAGCGCTGCGCCAAGGTCGCCCGCGTCCCGCGTCAGGAACCCGGTTAGGTCCACCAGCAGCCGGCCGTCCGCATCCGCCGCTTCAATCCCGGTCGACCAGAGGAAGGAGGTCGCAAAACTCTGCTGCACGGACTTCTCTTCCGCCGCCCGGCCGGAGGTTGCCCGGTAGCGCCAGTTCTCCTGCTCGGCCACCACCTTGTCGCCGATCCGCCGGAAGCGCACGATCTCGCCGGACGAGGCATTGCCCCGGTCCAACCCGATGGGGTTCGACCCCAGCCCCGCCGTCAGCCCGGTCGAATAGATGAACCGCACGCTGACGCCGTCCGCCCCGGGGGCGGGCAGGGCGGCAAATACCTGCGCGGTGTCCTTGTCGACATACAGGTCCAGGAACCCCGGCTTCGCGTCCAGCCCCGCCACGCGCCCCTCCAGCGTCTTCGGCTTGCTGTCCGCCTGTGCCCGCACAGGCCCTGCCGCGATCAGCAGGCAAGCGGCAAGAATGGCTAAAAATTTCATGACAGACCCCCGGGCGCACAGTGTTGGCCCCACTAAAGGGGATCACGCGCCGGAGGGCAACGCAGGCCGGCCAAGTTTACCATTTGCGTCTTTCCCCGGCCTGCGCCAGAGCATCCCGCCTTGAAGATGCCCGCAAATACAGGCATATTCCCGCCTCGATCAACAATCCCGGAAGGAGTTTTCCAATAGCTCGCAGACCAGAAGCCGATGCGCCCGTCAAAAAACAGATCGGGCCACGTATAAATGACGAGATCCGCGCCGCCCGCGTGCTGCTGATCGATGAAAAAGGTGAGAAGCAGGGCGTCATGCCCCTCGCTGCCGCGCTGGACGCCGCCCGCGAAGCCTCTCTCGACCTTGTAGAAGTTTCCGGCGACCAGGAAGTTCCGGTCGTCAAGCTGCTCGACTATGGCAAGCTGCGCTTTGAAGAGCGCAAGAAGAAGGCCGCTGCCCGGAAGAAACAGAAGTCTTCCGAGCTGAAAGAGATCAAGATCCGGCCGAACATCGACACGCACGATTACGAAGTGAAGTCCCGCGCCATCCACCGCTTCTTCGAGGACGGCGACAAGGTGAAGATCACCCTGCGCTTCCGCGGCCGCGAGATGGCACACCAGCATCTCGGCATGGAACTGCTCGAGAAGATGAAGGTGGACTTTGCCGAAGCCGCCAAGGTCGAACTCGAGCCCAAGCTCGAAGGCAAGCAGATGACCATGGTGCTCGCGCCCCGGTGAACGGCGCCGGGATCGCCGGGACACTCTCGGCGCACCTCGCCGCGATCGGAGCCGGCCGGCCGGGCCATTCGGGCGACGGGGAGCCCTGCGAAGACGCGCTGCGCTCGTGGATTGCGCGCTGGACGGCGCTGACATAACTGGAGCCGCACCGGCAGACGCGCGCACGCAGCGGTTGGACTGAGGAGACTTGATCGATGGGGACTGCTCAGCCGGACCAGTCGATCTGGACCGAAAAGCGCTTGCGCTTTGCCATCGAGGGCGCCGGCGTCGCGCTCTGGGCCTGGAATGTCGACACCGACAAACTCGTTCTCGACCAGCCCTCCTACAACCTGTGGGGGGTCACCAGCGACACGAACGTGACGTTCGAGGACCTGTCCGCCCGCATTCACCCGGCAGACCGTGACCGCGTGCGCGCCGCCTTCGCCGCCAGCCGCGCCGTCATGGGCCAGTATGAAATCGACTTCCGGATCCTGATCGGCGACGAAGTGCGCTGGATCTCCGCCCGCGGGCAGGGCGAGGATGAAGGGATGGTCGAGCGGACCATGTTCGGGGTTTTTCTGGACGTGACCGGCCGCAAGCAGGCCGAGGAAAGCAACGAACTCCTCGCCGGCGAGATGAGCCACCGGGTCAAGAACCTGCTCGCCATCGCCTCCGGCCTGACCTCGATCACCTCCCGCTCGGCCTCCTCGACCGAAGACATGGCCCGCCAGCTGACCAATCGCCTGACCGCGCTCGGCCGCGCCCATGACCTCGTCCGCCCGCTGCCCGGTCAGGGCAAGAAGGATGCGCTGCTGGGAGACCTGATCTCCGTCTTGCTGGCGCCCTATGACGATCTCGGTGCCTTCAGTGGCCGCATCCGCGTCTCGGTGCCCCGCATGGCTGTCGGCGAGGCGTCCGCCACGACGCTGGCGCTCGTCATCCATGAACTCGCCACCAATGCGCTGAAATACGGCGCGCTGTCCTCGGATGAAGGCACGCTGGATGTCTCCTGCTCCAGCCATGACGAAGAAGTGGTCGTCGTCTGGACCGAGCGCGGCGGCCCGCCGGTGCAAAGCCCAACCGGGCAGGGCGGCTTCGGCAGCAAGCTGATCAACCGCGCCATGTCCGCCCAGCTCGGCGGCTCCCTCAGCTGCGACTGGTCCGCCGAAGGCGTCATCGTCACCGTCAAGATGGACCGCAAAAGCCTCGAGGCCTGAGGCGAAGGGGCGGCGCCCCTCGTAGGTCCGATAGAGGCCGAAGGCCGAAATCCGACACCCCCAAAAGCCAACATCGGCCTCGCCTGGTCCGCACCCGTCAGCCGCGTGCCGGGTTCCCTTGTCGCGGAGCCGCCGCTCAACCTGCCACCGTCCCCCTTGCCGCCGTGCCGCCCTTTTGGCATCGTCGAGGCATAGTCGCCCTGCTAACATTCACCGGATTTCTGTTCGTCGGCCTCCTGTCGTTTCCGGACTCTGGGGACAGGGAGCGCAGCTCGTGTCCATGAAGAGCAGGCTGTTGCTAGTACTTCTGGCGCTGGCGTGCCTCGGTGGCTGCATGTCGATCTCGAGTGACGAGAGAGCCAGAACGACTGTTCGGATCGACGGCTTTATAAACGCTTCAGCCTATCAGGGCTTAAGAGACGCATTGATGAAGCACGGTAGTGTCAGCGAAATTACTCTGAACTCCAGAGGCGGCGAAGAAGCAGCAGCATTGCAGATCGCCAAGCTCATTCATGAGCATCAGATAAGTGTCCGAATCGACGGGTTCTGCATGTCAGCCTGCGCGCACCTGCTACTGGCGGCGGCGCCAGTAATATCGGCCGCAGACGGATCATTGATAGCGCTTCACACCAACATTTTCGGTTGGCTCGCGGAATTGAACGAAACGGACAATCCGATGTACGAAGAGCTTCTAGAAAGCGGCGCAGAGCAGTACGCTTTCCTTACGGCTGCGGGAATCGATCCGTTCGTCCTGTACTGTGCGCATGTGTTCCATGAACCTGTGGCGCCAACCTCCAGACAAGCGGCGTCGAGGGTTCGTCTGACTCGTTACAGCTACCTTGTTGTTGACGAAGATATAATGAGGTCCGTTGGGTACCATTTCTCGTCCACACGGGCGGGAAGCCGGCCGCTGGCCCCGGGTTCGTTTGAAGGCAAAATATCTGAACGAGCCCGATTTGGCTGGACGCCTGACCAATGTGCAAGCTTGCCCAAAGGCAGATGGTTGCTTGTCGAGAACGATCTCAAAGCTGCAGTCACCAGCGAGGATCAGGCGGTGTCGCCGCGCGACTCGTAGTTCGGATAGAGGCCGAGCGACCGAAATCCGGCGTCCAAAGAGCAAACACCGGAGTCGCCGGGCTTCGGCCCCTCCGTACCTCCACAGCCCCAAGCCCATCCAGTTTCCGAATAGTGAGTGAATAATCGCAAACTCAATAAGGGGGGCTTGGCGTCTTCAGACGGATCTCGGCTCCCGCGACCGGGCGCAACTCGCCCCACAGGCGAAAACCGTCCACACGTTCCGGGCGAAGGTCTGGACGGTTTCTGGACAGGGCCGGAGCCGGGCCGGGGCGGGCGCCGGGCGGATCTTGTGCACACGTCCGCCCGCCCCCCCCTTGATTCATCCGCGCGCCTCCGTCATAAGCCGCCTCTTGCCGGACTCCGGGGCGACGGCATTGCCCCCAGGACGCGCATTTTGGGCCGCCTTTACCGGTGTGAGCTCTACAGACCCGAGGAGAGAAACATGCCGAAGATGAAGACCAAGAAAGCCGCTGCGAAGCGGTTCAAGATCACCGCGACAGGCAAGCTCAAGCACGGTGTGGCCGGCAAACGCCACCGCCTGATGAGCCATAATGCCAAGTATATCCGCCAGAACCGCGGCACGTCCGTCGGCGCCAAGGCAGATGAAGCCCGCGTGAAGAAGTACCTGCCTTACGGCTTGTAGTCTTCTAACCCATTGATCTTGAACACGAATTGACAGGAGGCATCCATGCCCCGTTCCCGCGCCAAAGTCCCCGCCCACGCCCGCCACAAGAAGATTCTCAAGCAGGCCAAAGGCTTCCGTAACCGCCGCAAGAATACGTTCTCGAACGCCGTCGCTGCCGTCTGGAAAGCCGGCGAATACGCCTACGTTGGCCGCAAGGTCAAAAAGCGTTCCTTCCGCTCCCTGTGGATTCAGCGCATCAACGCCGCCGTCCGCATCCACGACGAGAACCTCACCTATTCCACCTTCATCAATGGCCTGACCAAGGCCGGGATCGAAGTTGACCGGAAGGTCATGGCCGATCTCGCGGTCCGGGAACCGGAGGCGTTCGGCGCCCTCGTCTCCCAGGCCAAAGCTGCCCTCGCCTAAGGAAACCGTCACATGAGCAAGTCCCCCAGCAGCGTCCTGCACCCGAGCAAGAAGCCGCGCGTCAAGCGCCGCAACTCGAAATGGACCGCCAACCTCTCGAAGCGCGCCAATATCGGCATTTTTGGCAATACCAAGAAGGCCCGCAACGCCCGCAAGAAGGCTGCCCGCGCGTAATTTGACCCCGCGCCCGCTCTGGCCCTGCGCCCGCGCCTGAATTAAGCCTCCCGTTGACCCTCGTGTCACGGGAGGCTTTTTTCATGGGCGTGTCGAAACTGAGCGGTGTGGTGCGGATCGGGCTGGGCGTCAGCCTGGTCGTGTTCGCGCTGGCGGCCGGTTTCGCGCAGCGTTCGCCGTGGATCCTGCCGTTCATGGGGGCGGGGTTCACCGCCGCTTACCTGTTCGGTCAGCTGCGCCTGTGGCGGGTGGCGCGCAATTCCGGCAAGCTGAAGCGCTACTGGTTGCAGCTGCCGGCAGACTTTGCCGTGCAGCTGATCCTCGTTTCAGTGCTTTATCTCATCGGTTTCGGCTTCCACGCCCTGACCAGCGGCCAGGCCGGCGCCGCGCCGTTCGCGCCGGGCGATGCCATCTGGCCCCTCGCTGCGGGGGCGGTCGCCTCGATCATGGGGCTGTATGTTGACCGGATCGAAGGCAAGCCCGCCCGGTGGTATCCGGAATGGCTGATGGGCAAGGACGAAGCACTGGAGGACAGCGCCCGCGATGACCTGCGCCTTCTTCCGGAGCCGGTGACCCTGCAAACCTTCTTTACGGCGCCGGCAGATACAGTGTCGGCCACAGAGCACGAGGCCGCTGCCTGGGCGGATGCCTATTCGGCCCTGACCGAAGGCCTGAGCGAGGACGACATCACCCGCGCCGAAGCCCGCCTTGGCCGGGCTCTGCCGGACCTGCTGATTGCGCTCTACCGCCAGCAGAACGGCGGCTCGGTCGCGGGTCTGTGCATTCCGCTGCCGGAACAGGTGGCGCCGACCCGG
>JBBSAZ010000132.1:0-5674 GCA_038251755.1 Caulobacterales bacterium | reverse complement strand
TCCTGATGACAGATGATCTGGGGATGAAAGCCTTGGGCGGCACACTCACAGAGCGCGCAGATGCCTCGATCGCGGCGGGCTGCGACGTGCTGCTGCATTGCTCGGGCTTCCTGAAGGACCCCGCCGAAATCCTCGCCGAAATGACCGAAGTGGCTGAGGCCGCACCGCATCTGAACGGCAAGGCTGAAGACCGCGCTGACAATGCCGACGCCATTGCGCGGCGCACAGAACCGTTCGAAGCCGCCAAGGGCTGGCGCCGCTTCCACGAACTCTTTCCGCAACTGGGGGCAATGGCGTGAGCGGAGACGCCATCTCCATTGATGCCCTGTCGGCCGATGTAGCCGAAGCAGACGGCGTGAACCTCTTCTCGGTGGATGTGCCGGGCTATGAAGGCCCGCTGCATCTGCTGCTCGAACTGGCGCGGCGCCAGAAGGTGAACCTGCTTCAGATTTCGATGCTGCAGCTCGCCGAGCAATACGTGGTGTTCATCGAAGACGCCCGAACCAAGCGGATTGATCTGGCGGCGGACTATCTCCTGATGGCAGCCTGGCTTGCCTTCATGAAATCCCGCCTCCTGCTGCCCAAGCCGGAAATGCTGGACGAGGACGAGCCGAGCGGTGAGGAAATGGCCGCCCGTCTCGCTTTCCGGCTCAGGCGCCTCGATGCGATGCGCGACGCGGTGCGCGAGCTTGAGGCCGGCCCCGTTCTGAACAATGTCGTGTTCCTGCGCGGCGCGCCGGTGCAGCCGAAAGTCGTCAAACTCACCGAATTCACGGCAACGCTCTATGATCTCACCTCCGCGTTCGGTTTCATCCGTGATCGGAAGGAAAAGGAAGCGCCGCACCGGATAGAGAAGCAGCCCGTGATGGCGCTGGAGCACGCGCGCCATACGCTGCGCGGTCTGCATCAGCAGCTGGAAAACTGGTCGAGCCTGGATGATATCCGCACGGCGCTATGCGAAAATTCGCCGGAACTTCCCGGCCGCTCGGTCACCGCCAGCGTGTTTTCTGCCGCGCTGGAGCTGACCCGCGACGGCGAAGTCGAACTGCGCCAGGACGCGCATTTCGCGCCGCTTTACCTTCGTAACGCGGCCCGCGCCGGGGAGGCACTCGATGCAACCGCTTGAGAAAATCCAGATGACCCATGACATGGCCGACGACCGCCGGAATGCAATGAGCCAGCTATCGGATGCGCAGGCCCGCGCCGAGAATGACCTGCTGGGCGGGCGCGACGCGCTGCTGGCCGAAGGCGTGCGCCGCGCCGAGGCTGTTCTGTTCGCCGCCGGGGTACCTCTGTCTGCGGAGCAAGTGTCCGAAATCCTGCCGCAGGGCATCGAAGCGGGCGAAGTGCTGATGGCGCTGCGTGCGGTCTATTCCAAGCGCGGCGTGAACCTCGTGGAAGTTGCTGGCAAATGGCGCTTCCAGACGGCGCAGGATCTTTCCTACCTCTTTGTCGAAGAGCGCCAGGTGCAGAAGAAGCTCGGCCAGGCTTCGCTCGAAACCCTCGCCATCATCGCCTACGGCCAACCTGTGACACGCGCCGAGATCGAAGCGGTGCGCGGCGTGGCGGTGGCGAAATCCGTGATCGACACGCTGCTGGAGTCCGGCTGGGTGCGCGTGCGCGGCCGCCGCAAGACGCCGGGCCTGCCCATCACCTATGGCACGACCGACAAGTTCCTCGAACATTTCGGCCTCGAAAGCCTCGACACGCTGCCGGGCAAGGCCGATCTCGAAGCCGAGGGCCTGCTGACCGACGTGATTCCGTCCGGCTTCCAGATGCCGGATGAAGAGGCCCTCTCGGAAGAACACACGCTGATCGACGAGCTTGGCAATATCGAAGATGTCGAAGCCTTCGTGACCGACTTCATGGGCGATGAGGCGGCTCCTCCGCCTGCGGAGCAAGTGAATGTCGCCGCCGAAGCGGAAGCGGAAGCGGAAGCGGAAGCGGAAGATGATGACGAAGACGAAGGCGGCCTCAGCGTTTTCGCCTATACCCGTGCACCGAAACCGGAAGTCGACCCCGAAGCCTTCGACCGCGAAGCGATCCAGGCTGCCGTCCGCAAACTGCGCACCGAAACGCGCATGCCGCAGCAGCCGATGCATACCTGGCGGGATGACGAGTAGGGGTAAGGATTTCGTGGCCAGCGAAGCCCCTCACCTCCCACCTCCGCTTCGCTCCGGCGGGCCCCTCCTCTCCCGGAGGGAGAGGGGTTTTCACCTCGCCATCTCGATCTTCAGTTTGGCTGAATGCAAACAACCCCTCTCCCTCCGGGAGAGGAGGGGCCCATTGCGCAGCAATGGGAGGTGAGGGGCTTCAGGCAAATCCCGGCGGCGCAAACCTGAACCGCCGCGGCGAGTCATAGTCCGCATACAGCTCATCTTCGCGCGTGCCGCCGCCGATATTGTGGATGAACATGGCGGTGCCGGTCAGCGGATCATGGCCGGAAAAGATCGCAATATGGGGCAAGCGGCCGCCGAGGCGCATGGTGATCAGGTCGCCGGCCTGCCAGTCGTCGCGCGTGCCGGGGGCTTCGCGTTCATAGCCCTGGCGCTGGAAATAGCGTTCGAGGTTTGGCACGCGGCGGTGATCTATATTCCTGTCAGCGCGCGTCAGGCCCCAGGTTTTCGGATAGCTGCCGAACGCTGCTTTCATGTCGTCATGGACGAGCACCTGCAGGTCCGTGTCGAAGGCGTCGCGGTAAGCGCGGATCACAACATCGGTGCACACGCCCGTCTCGCGCGGAATGTCGCCGCCGGGATATTCCAGCGTCACATAGGCGGGGTCATAGCGCGTCGTGACGCCGATCTGCTTGCGCGCGGCGCGCACGAGTTTCCGCGTCCAGACATTCTCCGCCTCGACCAGCGGCAAGGGCGGTAGCAGCGGCAGACCAAGGGCAGAGACAAAGAACGACCGGCGTGTCCACATGCCCGCATCAAAGCGCGCCCTTGCGGCAGGATTTTGTCCGAAATCAGAAGCCTTTGAACTCGGCGATCTCGTCGACCGGGGCGCGCTCTGCATAGAGGTTGTTCGCCTTGTCGGCCTTGTCGGGCTTGCCGACGGCGACGCCGCACCAGATCATCTCGGTCGGGCCAAGGCCGAAATGTTCCTTCAGCGTCGGGCGCAGGATCCCCCAGCATTCCTGCATGCAGGTGCCCCAGCCGCGCTCTTCGGCGAGCAGGCAGAGCGTCTGCAGGTACATGCCGGTATGGCCCCACTGGCCGTGGCCCATGCGTTCGTCGATGACGATGAAGAGCGCGACCGGCGCGCCGAAGAAACGGAAATTGTTGGCGAACCAGCGCATCCGGCCGGCGCGGTCCTCGCGCGGAATTTCCAGCGCTTCATACAGCATCTCGCCGACGCGGCGGCGGCGCGCTTCGTGGGGCTCCCACAGGTCTTTCGGATAGATCGGGCGGTCTGTCGGCTCGCCGCCGGGGCTCGTAGCGAGTTTCGACTGCGCGAGTGTGATCAGCTTGTCCTTCTCGGCGCCGGCAACGGCAATCACGCGCCAAGGCTGCGTATTGCCGCCGGAGGGCGCGCGCTGCGCCGCTGACAGCCAGTCGCGCACTTCGTTCAGGGGCAGCGGATCGGGCAGGAAGCCCCGCGTGGAAATGCGCTGCGCAACGGCCTTGGATACGTCCATGAAAAAACCTCCCGACATCTCTGCCGGGAGGTCTAATCAGGATGCGGCCATGCGGCCAGTCCTTACTTGGGGTGAAGGACGACCGGCATCCAGGTATAGCCGCGCACAAAGGCGCCGGACGTGAAAGACGGCTCGGCCAGCACTTCGATATGATCGTAGCGGGCCATCAGCTCTTCCCAGAGGATCTTCAGCTGCAGTTCGGCGAGGCGGTTGCCGACGCAGCGGTGGATGCCGAAGCCGAAGGAGAGGTGCTGGCGGGCATTCTTGCGATCGATGATGAAGTCTTCCGGGTCTTCCTTCCAGAAGTTCGTGTCGCGGTTGCCCGAGACATACCACATCGCGACCTGCTCGCCCTTCTTGATCGTCTTGCCACGGAGCGTCACGTCTTCGAGCGCGGTGCGGCGCATGAAGGAGAGCGGCGTCTGCCAGCGGATCGTCTCTGACACCATGTTCGGGATCAGCTCCGGATCGGCCTTCAGTTTCTTGTACTCTTCCGGGTATTTGTTCAGCGCGTAGACCGAGGCGGTCATCGTGTTGCGGCTGGTGTCATTGCCGCCGACGATCAGCAGGATGACGTTGCCGAGCAGTTCCATCGGCGTCATGTTCTTGGTCTTGTCGCCGTGCGCGAGCAGGCTGATCAGGTCGCCGTTTTCAGCCTCTGCGCCGCGTTGCTGGAACAGGCCCATAAACGTGGTCAGGCACTGCATCATTTCCTGTTTCCACTGCACTTCGCCGCCCGGGCAGATGTCCGGGTTGTGCATGTTGGTGGCGATGTCGGACCAGCGGGTCAGTTCGCGGCGGCGCTCCTGCGGGAAGCCGAAAAGGGTAGCCAGCATCATGCCGGTGAGTTCGATCGAGACGCGGTCAACCCAATCAAATGGCTCGCCCACCGGCAGGCCGTCGAGCAAGGCCTGCGTGCGGGTGCGGATGACGGATTCGTATTCCTTCAGCATGTTCGGCGCGACGGCCGGCTGCACGGTCTTGCGCTGTTCGGAATGGCGCGGCTCGTCCATTGCGATGAACATCGGCATCTCGAAATCTTCGAGCGGCGGGCCAAGGGTGATGCCGCCATATTCCCAGGAGGAGGAGAAGCGCTTGTGGTCGGTATCAACGGCCATGATGTCTTCGTAGAGGGTGACCGACCAGTAGGGGCCGACAAAGCTGTCCGGCGTGTAGTGGACGGGATCTTCGTTGCGCAGGCGCTCCAGACGGTCCCAGAACTTGCCCTGGCGCCACATTTCCGGATCGACGACATCGAGGGTTTCGAGCGCGAGTTCGGAGGCGGGGCGCACGTCGCCGAAGGTCTCGGTATAGCCCGGGTGCATCGGTTCGCGGGGGGTGACTGTCGGGCGCTCCAGGGCGGGGTGGTTCTCGAAGGAGAAGGTATCGGCAGCCATGGAAATTCCTCCGGTGTCTGGCCCCTTTGCAGGGCGATTGAACATTCTGGATTCTATTTAGCACACCTCGTTTCGGAAATCCATGACGCCTGCGTCACTTTTGTGATTTTGTGGGTCTCAGCCTGGCAGCCGTTCGGCCCGGGCCGCTTGAAGGGCGCCGCGCAAAGCCACCGCGAAGCTCTTGCGCTCTTCGATGGTCAGAAACCGGCCAATCACCCAGGCGGTGCGGCCGTGCTCGATTCGCAGCCAGCTGGCATAAGTCAGCGGCTCATCCAGTTCGACACGGGCGAACGCGGTGGGAACTTCGGCTTCCTTGTGACGGCCCTTGGCATCCTTGTGCAGCATGTGGATGCGCCGGGCGGTTACCGTGATGTGGGTCTGTTCCCGCTGCTTGCGGAACGACAGACGGAACGCCAGCCAGATCGCCAGCATGTCCAGCCCGAAGAAACCAAGTATCGGCGCTGCGCCCATCGACCAGAACATCAGCCCGGTCAGAAAGAACACCACCGCCACAATCGCCATACCGATGGCAAACCCGCGTTCGCTGAGGGAACGGTTCGGCGTCAGCATGGCGTCAAGGTAGATGGTTTCGGCAGGCTCAATCATCCCCATCGACCTAGCACGCCCTTGCGCCGGA
>JBBSAZ010000131.1:0-5793 GCA_038251755.1 Caulobacterales bacterium | reverse complement strand
TGCCCGTAAGCTGATCAATTCGCCGAAGCTCTATTCGACCTTCCTGCTCTGGCTGCTGTCGGAACTGTTCGAGGAACTGCCCGAGATCGGCGATCCGGACAAACCGCGTCTCGTGTTCTTCTTCGACGAGGCACACCTGCTGTTTTCGGATGCACCGCCGGCGCTGCTGCAGAAGATCGAACAGGTCGTGCGGCTGATTCGTTCCAAGGGCGTCGGCGTCTATTTCGTCACGCAGAATCCGCGCGACTTGCCGGAATCAGTGATCGCGCAGCTGGGCAACCGGCTGCAGCATGCGCTGCGGGCCTATACGCCGACCGAGCAGAAGGCGGTGAAATCGGCGGCCGCTTCGTTCCGCCCGAACCCGGCCTTCAAGACCGAGGCGGCGATCACCGAGATGGGGGTCGGCGAGGCGCTGGTCTCGACGCTGGAGGCCAAGGGCGCGCCGACGATGGTGCAGAAAACGCTGATCCGGCCGCCGTCCTCGCGGCTGGGCCCGGTCACCGACCCTGAACGCGCCGAGATCCAGAAGGCGAGCCCGGTGCTCGGCAAGTATGACAAGACCATCGACCGGGAGTCGGCCTACGAAATCCTGTCGAAGCGCGAAGAGGTCGCCGCAAAGGAGGCCGAGAAGCTCGCCAAGCTGGAAGCGAAGGAAAAAGAGGCGGCTGCCATGGCGAAGGCCAAGGGAAAGACCACCACCACCCGCTCGCGCCGGATGAGCACGACCGAGCGCGCCGCCAACAATGCGGCCAGCACGGCGAGCCGCGAGATCACGCGCTATATCCTGCGCGGCATATTCGGAACACGGAAACGGTGAAACCCATGCGCACGCTCCTCTTGATCGCCGCCCTCGGCCTTTCGGCCTGCGCCACCGGCCCGTCCGAAAAGGACTGGACCAGCGGCCCCGGCGCCCAGTCCTTCGCCACCGCCGCCTCGGCCTGCAGCCAGATCAGCTACAATATCGAGGCGAACTTCACGGTGTGCATGGCCGGGCGCGGCTGGACGAAGGCGAAGTAGCGCCGCAGAAAAAGCCCCTTCTCCCTCGGGAGAAGGGCGCGCGAAGACAGGAAATCGTATACGATTTCCTGAGCGCGGGGATGAGGGGGTGCCGCCGTCAGGCGCAGCTCGACTTTGCGGGCGTGGCGCCCCCTCACCCCCGGCGCCTCTCCCAAGGGAGAGGGGAGAAGAGGCTTCTCCCCGCGTCAGGAGTGGCGAAATGCCGTCGCGTCTCCTATAGTTAGAGCAGAGCCAAAACCAGACGTGCCAAAGGGAGGCCCCGGCCCATGAAAGAATATCTCAAGTTCTATATCGACGGTGCATGGGTTGACCCGGTGACGCCGCGCCGCCTGGAAGTCGAGAACCCGGCGACCGAGGAAAACTTCGCGGTCATCTCGCTCGGCTCGAAAGCCGATGCCGACAAGGCCGTTGCAGCCGCGAAGAAAGCCTTCCCGAGCTTCTCGCAGACCAGCGTGGAATACCGCGCCGACCTGCTCGACAAGATTGCCCTGGGTATCCAGAAGCGGATGCCGGAACTCGCGGTTGCCATTTCCGAGGAGATGGGCGCGCCGATGTGGCTGGCCAACGCCGCGCAGGTGCCGGCCGGCATGGGCCACTTCGCGACGACCGCAGCGATCCTGCGTTCGTACAAGTGGGAAGAGCTGAAAGGCACGACAATGCTGCGCAAGGAGCCGATCGGCGTCTGCGCGTTCATCACGCCCTGGAACTGGCCGCTGAACCAGATCGCCTGCAAGGTGGCGCCTGCCATTGCTGCCGGTTGCACGATGGTGCTGAAGCCGTCCGAAATCGCACCGCTGGACGCGATGATCTTCGCCGAGATCCTGCATGAGGCCGGCGTACCGAAAGGCGTGTTCAACCTCGTCAACGGCGACGGCCCGGGCGTCGGCTCGGTGCTCTCCTCGCACCCGGATGTCGACATGGTGAGCTTCACCGGTTCGACCCGCGCCGGCGTGCTCGTCGCGCAGGCTGCGGCTCCGACCGTCAAGCGCGTCGCGCAGGAACTCGGCGGCAAGAGCCCGAACATCGTTCTGCCGACGGCTGACCTCAAGAAAGCTGTCGCTGGCGGCGTGATGTCGATGATGACGAATACCGGGCAGAGCTGCAATGCGCCGAGCCGGATGTTCGTCCAGAAGGACCAGCATGATGCGGCCGTGGCGATTGCCAAGGCGACGGCCGAGTCCGTGAAAGTGATGATGCCGGCCGAAGCGACGCCAGGCGCCATCGGCCCGATCTCGAACGGCAATCAGTTCCAGAAGGTACAGGACCTGATCCAGAAGGGCATCGAAGAGGGCGCAACCCTCGTCGCCGGTGGCCCGGGCCGTCCGGAAGGCTTCAACAAAGGCTATTTCACACGCCCGACGGTGTTCGCGAACGTGACCAATGACATGACCATCGCGCGCGAGGAGATCTTCGGCCCGGTGCTCTGCATCCTGCCGTACAACACGGTCGACGAAGCCGTGGAGATGGCCAACGATACCGTCTACGGCCTTGCCGGTTACGTTCAGGGCCCTGCCAAGGAAGCCCACGCGATCGCCAACCGCATCCGCGCCGGCCAGATCAACGTCAATGGCGCAAGCCCTGACTTCGCGGCGCCGTTCGGCGGCTATGGCCAGTCCGGCAATGGCCGTGAATGGGGCGAGCATGGCTTCGAGGAATTCCTCGAAGTGAAAGCCGTGATCGGTTACGCGGTCGCCTGAGGCTTCGCGCCTGATTGAATACCCGGAAGCGGCAGCCCGAAAAGCTGCCGCTTCTTTTTTATCCGCTCACAGAGGAACTACCCCATGGCCCTGAAGCTTCATCACCTCAACGCCTCGCGTTCGCAGCGCATTGTCTGGCTGCTGCTCGAACTCGGCGTGCCGCACGAGATTGTCCACCACAAGCGAAACGAGACGACCCGGCTGGCGCCAGCAGACCTGAAGAATATCCACCCGCTCGGCAAGTCGCCGTTGCTGGAAGATGGCCCGGTCGTCATCGCCGAGACGGGCGCGATTGCGGAATACCTGCTGGCGAAGCACGACACCGGAAACAAGCTTCACCCGAAACCGGACTCGGCGGATTTCCCGCGCTATCTCGAATGGGTCCACTCGGCTGAAGGCGCGGTGTTCCTGCCGGGCCTGCTGGCGCTGTATACCGGCATGGCCGGCATCACCGAAGGCCCGGTCGCGCAGATGATCGCCAACGAGCGTGACAAGGTGGCCAGCTATGTCGAATCCCACCTGTCGAAGCACGCCTATTTCGCCGGGGACAGCTTCTCGGCCGCCGACTGCCTGATGGGCTTCCAGATCGTTATGACCGATGCGCAGGGCGGCCTCGCCAATCGGCCGGCGACCAAGGCCTGGCTGGACAAGGTGACGGCGCGGCCTGCCTACAAGGCGATGCTGGCGGTGGGTGTTTGACACACACCTGAATAGATCCGGCCGGGCGGCGCTTGGCCTTTCGCAAACTACTTTGTATTTCAAAGTTACTGTTTGCCGGAAAGGACACGCCGCCCATGAGCCTCGCCGAACTCAACGCCGCCCTGAAAGCCGGTCGTTTGGCCGCCTATGCCGAAGCGCGCGGCGGCTGGCCGGTGCCGCTGGCCGGCGCCGCCTACTGGCGCGCGCTGGCCTGGCTGGGCGGGGAAATGGACCCGGCCAAATGGTCGCTGCTGGCGGCGGTTATGTCGGGCGCGATCTTTCCGGTGGCCGTCGCCCTCGCGGCGATCTTCCGCAACCCGTTCATGAAGGTGCAGGTGCCGGATCAGGGCGTCGTCTTCATGGCGATGGGCGCGATGCTGCTGTTCTGGCCGGTGGCGATTGCCGCGATGTGGAACTTCAATGCGCTGACGCCGCTGATCCTGGCGATCGGCATGTCGGGCCACTGGCCAGTGTTTGGCTGGAGCTATGGGCGGCCCCTGCCCTTCCTCTTCCACGTGATCGTGCGGGCGATCGTCTCGTTCGGCATATGGCATTACCTGCCGGAGGGACGGTTTACCGTGCTGCCCGCCGCCGTCGCCGGGATCTATCTCGTCACTGCCGCGTTGTTGTTCATGGACAGCGGCGCTGTGCCCGCCGCCTCACACAAAAGTGATGCCCGCTGTTGGCTGGCATTCAGCTTCAAGTGGGCACATATAAGTACGAACGGAATTGCGGAGGCTGCTCTCATGAAACGGCTGACATTTGCGGCTGCCCTGGCCGGCCTCGTGTTGCTCGGCGCCTGCGCCACGGCGACGCCCTATCAGGCGGCGGCCGGCACAGACCGCGGCTTTTCCGAGCAGAAGATCGAGGACAACCGGTTCCAGGTCCAGTTCGCGGGCAATTCGCTGACCGACCGCAAGACGGTCGAAACCTACCTGCTCTACCGCGCCGCCGAACTGACCAAGCAGAACGGCTACGATCATTTCCGGGTGGTGCGCCGCGATACCGATGCCAAGACCAAACTGGTCGGATCGCCGTCGGCCTATGACCCGTTCTATGACAACTTCTTCCTGAGCTACCGGTATTTCGGCCCGCGCGCCGCCTACTTCCACGACCCCTACCGCCGCTTCTATCCCGGGCCGCAATACGCATCGCGCTTCGGATACTATGATCCCTTCTGGGGCGGCCCGGCGGATTACCGCGAGTCGACCAGCTATATCGCGTCAGCGGAAATCGTGATGGGCAAAGGTCCGAAACCGGACGATGTGGCCTACTTCGATGCGGGCCAGGTGATCTTCAACCTCACCGGTTCGATCAGGATGCCCGAAGCCTGAGCGGCCGGGTCACGGCGCGCTTTCGATCCGGAATACATCGCCGCCGAAGGCCACGATGTAGAGACGCCCCTGCGCGTCGAGCCCGAAGCTCGTGACCTGTGACAGGGTGCCGGCATCCGGAACCAGCTGCGGATTGAGCCGGGTGAAGGCGCTGGAGGCCAGCGTCTGGCCCGGCAAGAGCGAGGCCTCTGGCACCGACCAGACATTGCCGCTGATGAAGTCGCCGAAGACATAGTGATTGCGGATCGCCGGGATGGCGCCGCGGTAGATGTGGCCTCCGGTCACCGACCGTCCCTGCGCCGGGCCCGTGCCATGGCTGTACTCCGCGACCGGCGAGGCGAAACCGGGTGAATTGGCGCCGCCATTGTAGGGCTGCGTGCCTTCGCGCAGGTTCCATCCGAAGTTCGTGCCGCTGCCTGAGGGCCGCAGGCGATTGATTTCCTCGATCGCGTTCTGGCCGACATCGCCCATGATCAGGTCACCGGTGACCGCGTCCACGCTGGCGCGGAAAGGATTGCGCAGACCCAGCGCGAAGATTTCCGGGGCTCCGGCCGTTCCGCCGGGAAAGGCGTTGCCAGCGGGGATACGGTAGTCCCGGTTCGCGTCCGCCGGAAAGTCGTCGCCGGAGACATCGAGACGCAAAACCTTGCCGAGCAGCGAGGTGGTGGTCTGCGCGTTGTTGAGCGGATCGCCGCCGGAGCCGCCGTCGCCGGTCGGGATGTAGAGCAGGCCTTCGTTCGAAAAGCCCATCCAGCCACCATTGTGATTGCTGAACGGCTGGCTGATCGTCAGGATGATATCGGCCGTGGACGGATCAACCTGCGTACTGGAGCCGGTGAACATCCGGTAGCGACGGATTTCGGTATTGCCGGCGAGGTTGGTGAGATTGACGTAGAGGGTCCTGTCCGCGGCGAAGCTGGGCGAGAAGGCCAGGCCCAGCAGGCCGCGTTCGCTGTCGGTCGAGACCTGCGCCGTCACGCCGAGGAAATCGACGCTCTCGATCACGCCGGTTTCGGGGTTGAGCACACGGGCCCGCCCGCCCTTCT
>JBBSAZ010000130.1:0-5815 GCA_038251755.1 Caulobacterales bacterium | reverse complement strand
GCAGGCGGCTTCGACGTCTGCCGGCAGGCCGGCCTGTTCGTTGCCCATCAGGATCACCGAGGGGGCGGCGAAGGGCGCAGCGTCATGGCGCATCGTGGCGTTGACGCTGGCGGCGGTGAGGGCGAGGCCCTGTTTCTGCCGCCAGGTGTCGAAGACGGCGAAGCTGGCATGCGCGAAAGGCATGTCGAACAGCGAGCCCATGGAGGCGCGGACGGCTTCGAAACTATAGGGGTCGCAGCAGGTGCCGATGAGGATCACACCGCTGGCGCCGGCGCAGTCGGCCGTGCGCAGGATGGTGCCGAGATTGCCGGGATCGCGGACTTCGTAGAGTGCTACATAAAGAGGCGCATCGGCCTTCGGCGCGGGCAGGGCGTCCGGCGTGAGGTGGCGCTGGCGGAAGGCGGCGACGACGCTCTGGGCATTGTCCTTCTGGGTGATCTTCGACATCAGCCGTTCGGGCGCCAGCACGACCCGGGCCCCAGCTTTCTCGGCCTCGCGGGCGAGGGCGGCGATCTGCGGGCGTTCGGCCATGTCTGCTGCAATCACGACAGTCTCGGCCTGCCAGCCGCGCGCGAGGCCCTCGCCGACGATCCGGGCGCCTTCGGCAAGGAACAGGCCCGTCTCGGCGCGTTCCTTCTTCCGCTCAAGGCTCTTGAGGGACTTGATCAGCGGGTTGGAAGGGCTGGTCAGGGTTTCGGGTGGTCGGTTCATGGGTCGGGGAGCCTGCGGGGTCAGTCTTGCGGTTCATTAACGGATAGGGCATCCCACAGAGAAGGGACAATGATTACAGGAGGTCAGCGACGTCGTGCGCCTGCTTGACTACCTGACGGGTCTCGTTTCGCTCCTCGCCCTGCCCTTTATCGCGTGGTGGAGCGTGAACCAATCCCCCCAGAGCGCCGCAAGGCTGGAGGCCCGGCTCGAGGCGAAAGCGCAGCAGTCGCTTCAGCTGGCCGGGATCGACTGGGCGAGCGTCGACATGGACGGCCAGACGGCGATCCTCACCGGCGGGGCGCCTTCGGGAGACGCGGCCGAGGACGCCGCCCGCATCGTGCTGCGCAGCAGCGGCAAGGGCGGGGTGCTGTTCGGCGGCATTTCCCAGGTCGAGAACCATGTTCATACCGCAGATCCTGTGCGCCCCTACTTGTGGACTGCGGAGAAGATGCCGGACGGGCAGCTGGTGCTGTCAGGACACGTGCCGTCAAAATCCCTGCGGGCGGACCTGATGCTACAAGCGGAGGCCGTTTCGATGGGGCCCGCCGAAGACCGGATGATCGTGGCGGCCGGCGCGCCGGAGGGCAACTGGCAGGGCATTGCGGCGCTGGCGATCAGCCAGGTTGCCGAACTGGACGCCGGCAGCGCCGTGCTTGAGGACAATGTGCTGACGGTGCGCGGACAGTCGATGGATGACGGTTTGCGGGCGCGGGTGACGGGCGCGACCGGCGCCGTGGCGGCGCCGTTCAGGGGCGTGGCGTTGATCCGCGGCGTGCCGCTCTGGTCGGCCGAACTTGCAGACGGAGACCTCGTGCTGTCCGGCGCCGTACCGGCCGAGGCGGACCGGCGGGCCTTGCTCGCCATTGTGCGGCGCGGCTTTGAAGGCGGCGTGCGCGACGAGATGATCGTCGCCGGCACCGCAGCAGAAGGTTGGGTGGAGGGCGCGAAGGCAGGCCTTGCGCATTTCGCCGCCTTCGGTTCCGGCGCCATGGCGTTTGATCCCGCCATCAATGGCTTCACCTTTGAAGGCGAAGCCCCGGCCAGTACGCTGCAATTCCTGAACGAGGACATGCTGCGCGCGGCGGGTCCCTGGCGGTTCGTGATTGCCGCCAAGGCGCAGGCGGCGGGCGCGGAGATCGCGGCGGAAGGTCCGGCCGAGACCGCAGTGTGCGCCGAGGACATGAACCGGATGCTGGAAAGTGCCGCGGTCGGGTTCGTTCCGGGCAGCGCCGAATTCCGCCGGCAGGATGCCGAAGCGCTGGACGAACTGGCCGCAATTGCCCGGCTGTGCGGCGAGGGCGCGGCGCTCGAACTGGAGGTGAGCGGCGACGCGCTGGCGGAGGCGCGGGCGGCCGCCATGGCCGACTATCTGGAGCGGGCAGGCGCGGCGCGGCCCCGGCTTGCTGCAATCAACTATGGCCCGGCTGCGGGGGGCCGGGCTATGGACACGGACGCGGCCGCAGGTTCAGATCGGCCACTCGAATTCACGGTACGGGAGCGGAGCGGACAATGACCTGGCTGGTGACGCATATGTGGATCGCGCTGCTCGCCACGAGCGCGCTGACCTTGCTGCTCGGCTGGTCGGTTCGCGGCATGATGCTGTCCGGCAAGATGCGCCAGGCGATCGTCGAACGCGACATGGTGAAAGTCGAACTCGGCAATGCGCGCGAGGAAGTCGAGAAGCTGTTTACCCAGATCAAGAAGCTGTCCAATGGCGACGCGGCGGCGGCGCCTGCGCAGGATCCCATTCTCGCGCGCAAGGTCGAATCGCTGACCGCAGAACTCGCCCGCAAGTCGGCCGAAATCGAATCGTTGAAAGCGGCCGCGCTGACCGCGCCTGCGCCGGGCCTGCCCGTTGCTGCGCTCGATGCGGAGCAGGCCGACGAGCCGCTTGTCTGGCGCAACCGTCATCTCGAAAGCCGCGTTGTCCATCTGGAAGCCGAACTTGCGAAAGCTGCTGAGGCGCCGGTTGCCGTTGCCGAGCCATTGGCGGCCGTTGCCGCGACGCCGCCGGTCGATACGGCGAAACTGGACTGGGAAGTGAAGTACCTGCGCACCCGCGTGGACGCCTTGCAGACCGAACTTGCAGCGGTGCCTGCGCCTGCGCCCGTGGCCGAGGCCGCGCCGGTTGTTGCGGAGACGGCGTCCGAGACGCCCGCGCCGGTGGAGGAAGAACTCGCCCGCCTGCGCTGGCGCGTCCGGTTTCTCGAAGGGCGTGTCGCCTATTTCGAAGGAAACGGCGAAGGCGAAGCTGCTCCGGCCGCCGCCCCGGAAGCTGCGCCGGATAAGCCGAAACGCGTCTCCGAAGCGATCCTTGGCCAGCTTGAAGCGGCGGACGAGCGCGCCGAGGCCGAAGCCGCGCAACAGGTGGCGCGCGTGCGCCCGCTGTCGATGGACAGGCCCGTGGACGGCAAGCCGGACGACCTCACGCAAATCGGCGGCATAGGACCCAAGATCCAGGACGTTCTGAATTCGCTCGGCATTTTCCATTTCGACCAGATCGCCGAATGGAACCCCGAGAACATCGCCTGGGTCGATGAGTATCTCAGTTTCACAGGCCGCATCACCCGCGAAGGCTGGGTTGAACAGGCCGCCGTGCTGGTCGGCGAGGCTGCGGAAGCCTGAGGCCGCAGAGCATTCAGAGCGGGTTCACCCGCCTGTTTCTAACCTGCGCGCTGAAGTCCCGGCTGTTTGCAATTTGACCTGCGAAGAGTAGGTTCAGACGAAACCCGGTCACAGGAGATGGACCAGATGACGCAAGAGATTCAGTTCGGGGAAACCTTTGACGGCCAGTTGCTCGCCAACGCGCCGAAGGTGCGCCTGTCGCGGCGCGGCATCATCATGGGCCTTGCGGCCGGCAGCGTGTTTCCGTTCGTCTCGGGCTGCGCGACCAATGCCGCGACCGGCGAGAGCCAGCTTCTCCTTTTCGGGGATGACCAGATCGCCAGCATGGCGGCGACCGCCTGGACCGACATGAAGGCCCAGACGCCGCAGACGTCCAACTCGAAGCTCAAGGGCCGGGTGCTGAACATCTGGGACCGCACGATCCAGGGCGCCGTGAAGCAGGGCCACGTGAGCCCGAACGAGCAATGGGATGTTGCGGTGTTCGACACCGACGATGTCAACGCCTTCGTCATGCCGGGCAACCGGGTTGGCGTGTACCGCGGCATCACGGAACTGACCGAAAATGACGACCAGATTTCGTCGGTGCTCGGCCACGAGACCGGACACGTCGTCGGCAAGCATGCGGCGGAGCGGATGTCGGTGACGACCGCTGCGCAGGTCGGCCTGATGGCGGGCCAGATCGCCGTGGCCTCGTCGGAAGAACTGTCGAAATATGGATCGGCCATCGGCGCCCTTGGCGGCGCGGCGGTGCAGTTCGGCGTGGTGCTTCCCTATAGCCGCAAGCACGAGCTGCAGGCCGACAAGCTCGGTGTCGATTACATGCACAATGCCGGGTATGACGTGAAACAGTCCGTCCGGCTGTGGGAGCTGATGGCCGCGCAGTCCGAAGGCCAGCGCCCGGCCGAATTCATGTCCACCCATCCGGACCCGCTGCGCCGGGCCGATGAGCTGCGCAGCTATATCAACGCGCGCGGCTATGCCCTGATGTAGCTGAGGTAGAAGGAGCGATTGTCGGCAAGATGATCGACCCGTCCATACCGTGCATTCACGAACTCTCTAATGGGGAGTTGGTGCAGCACGATGTGTACGAAGCGACTCGATTTCCATTATTTGCCTCGGATTTTCCGGGCTTCCCAGTCTTTTCGCTCGGCGGAACTTTGTTCCTCGTTCGCTATCGAGAAAAGGCGTTTGCAGTTTCTGCTCGGCATATTTTGGGTACGCCGATGACTGATCCGTCGAGCTTAATAATCCACGAGAGAAATCGAGTTCCACAAGGATCTAAACTCGACTTTGTATCGGCACACAGCTTCGAAATCCCACTTTCGGAAATGCAATCTGGACCAGATGACGCTTTCGATTTGATCGTCTGGGAGTTTCAGACCGGTCAACATGGTGGGGTCCAGTGGTATCGGTGGGACCCAAACACCATCTGTGAATGTGAGACAGGAAATCGGCTGTCAGTAGTCGGATATCTTTTCGATAAGAGCAACATCACGAACATCGATGAGAATACTTCACGGGCTATCGTGCAAATCTCAAAGTTCGGATTTCGACACGTTCGTAAAGCGGGAGACGATCAAGCGTCCTTAAAAGCAATTGCGCTTTTCCCTTTGGATTTTGTCAGCAAAGTCCAAAATTTCAATGGTTTGAGCGGCGCCCCCGTGTTCGATGATGATCAGGGCAAAATTTGCGGGATGGTCGTTCGAGGGGGTATTGATCCTAAAACAGGTCAAGCTCAGATAACATTCTTGAGCGCTCAACATATTGATCGATGCTTGGAAAGCCTCCACGGTGGGGAATCTAAGATGGATGTTGCCATCCGAATGTACTGACTTGTCCCGGATGGCCCCGCCGTCCGGGCTTTTTCATGGGCGTGCTTGACCGGGGAGGGGCATTGCGCCATACGCCCCGCTTCTGCGGGAGGCTGCCAGCCGTACCGCAGAGCCTCGATATCAACCGGGCGGATCGAAAGACCACCGCCCCACCGCCAAAGTTGTGAGGACAAAATGGCTAAGAAACTCCTGGGGCAGATCAAGCTCCAGATCCCGGCCGGTAAGGCCAACCCGTCGCCGCCAGTGGGCCCAGCCCTTGGCCAGCGCGGCATCAACATCATGGAATTCTGCAAGGCCTTCAACGCCCGTACGCAAGGCATGGAAGAAGGCATCCCGACCCCGGTCGTGATCCAGTATTATCAGGACAAGTCGTTCACTTTCGTCACCAAGACGCCGCCGGCGACGGTCCTGCTGAAGAAGGCCGCTGGCCTGAAACTCGGCAAGAAACCGGCTTCGGGCTCCAAGAAGCCTGGCTATGACTCGGTCGGCAAGGTCACGATGGACCAGGTCCGCGAAATCGCGAAGGTCAAGATGAACGATCTGAACGCCAACGATCTCGACGCCGCCACCAAGATCATCGCCGGCTCTGCCCGCGCGATGGGCCTTCGGGTTGAGGAGTAAACGACATGGCCAAAGGTAAACGTACG
>JBBSAZ010000129.1:0-5847 GCA_038251755.1 Caulobacterales bacterium | reverse complement strand
CTGGTCTTGGCCTTCTTCATGCCCTGGATGACCTTGCCCGGCATCGAGCCGATGTAGGTCCGCCGGTGGCCACGGATTTCCGCCTCATCCCGCACGCCGCCCAGCGACATGCGCACGAAGGTGCGGCCCGTCGCCTTGGCGATGGATTTGCCGAGCGAGGTCTTGCCGACACCCGGCGGTCCGACCAGGCACAGGATCGGCCCCTTGATCTTCGGGCTGCGCGACTGGACCGCGAGATATTCCAGGATGCGTTCCTTGACCTTGTCGAGCCCGTAGTGGTCGGATTCCAGCAGCGCCTCGGCCTTGACCACATCGTTCTTGATCTTGCTGCGCTTCTTCCAGGGGATCGAGAGTATCCAATCCAGGTAGTTGCGCACGACGGTCGCCTCGGCGCTCATCGGGCTCATGCTGCGCAGTTTCTTGAGTTCGGCCATCGCCTTCTCGCGCGCTTCCGGAGAAAGCCTGGTCGCCTTGATGCGGGCTTCCAGTTCCGAAGCTTCGTCGCGGCCTTCCTCGCCCTCGCCCAGTTCCTTCTGGATCGCCTTCATCTGCTCGTTCAGGTAATACTCGCGCTGGGTCTTCTCCATCTGCCGCTTGACGCGGCTGCGGATGCGCTTTTCCACCTGCAGCACGCCCATCTCGCCCTCCATATGGGCAAAGACCCGTTCCAGCCGGGCCTGAACCGGCACGATCTCCAGCAGTTCCTGCTTTTCCGAGATCTTGAGGTTCAGATGCGATGCGACGGTATCGGCCAGCTTCGCAGGCTCGTCGATCTGGTTGATCGAGACCAGCACCTCGGGCGCGATCTTCTTGTTCAGCTTGATATAGGCTTCGAACTGGGAGACGACGGTGCGCGACAGTGCCTCAAGCTCGCGCGCATCCGCAGGCTCTTCCTCGATCGGCGCGGCATAGGCCTCGAAATGCGTGTCGGTCTCATGCCAGGCGGCGATGGACGCGCGCCGGCTGCCTTCGACCAGCACCTTGACCGTGCCGTCGGGCAGCTTCAGCAATTGCAGCACGGTCGCGACGGTGCCGATGTTATACAAATCATCGGCGGTCGGATCGTCCTGCGCCGCATTCTTCTGGGCGACCAGCAGGATCTGCTTGTCCTCCCGCATCACCGCTTCCAAAGCGCGCACGGATTTCTCGCGCCCGACGAACAGGGGCACGATCATGTGCGGGAAGACGACGATATCGCGTAGCGGCAGAACAGGAAGCAGTTCGCCGCGAATGGTTTCCGTCATGGGGACCTCACAGAGGACAGTCGGCGGGGTCACGCCCGGGGATCGGCGCATGACCTACCGCCACGGTTGCAGCAAGACATGGGCAGGACGGACGCCGGGACAAGATCACGCCCGGTCTCCGTTCCGTCACGCTCAGGCGGAAGATTGCTCCGCCTGGCGTTGACCGTGGATGAACAGCGGCGTCGCGCGGCCTTCGGCGACTTCGCGGTTCACCACAACCTCCTCGACATCGTCGAGGCCGGGCAGGTCGAACATGGTGGTGAGCAGGATGCCCTCCATGATCGACCGCAGGCCACGCGCACCGGTCTTGCGCAGGATGGCGCGCTTGGCGACCGACTGCATCGCCTCGTCGGTGAAGGTCAGCTTGGCGCCTTCCATCTCGAACAGCCGCTGATACTGCTTGACCAGGGCGTTCTTCGGCTTGGTCAGAATCTCGATCAGCGCCGCCTCGTCCAAATCCTCCAGCGTCGCCACCACCGGCAGGCGGCCGATGAATTCGGGGATCAGGCCGAACTTCAACAGGTCCTCGGGTTCCACCTCACGCAGGATGGCCCCGGTGCGGCGTTCGTCCGGACCGCGCACCTCGGCCCCGAAGCCGATGCCTGAGCCCTTGCCGCGCGCACCAATGATGCGTTCGAGGCCGGAGAAGGCTCCGCCCACGATGAAAAGGATGTTGGAGGTATCCACCTGCAGGAATTCCTGCTGCGGATGCTTGCGGCCGCCCTGCGGCGGCACCGAAGCCACTGTGCCCTCCATGATCTTCAGCAGGGCCTGCTGTACGCCTTCGCCGGATACGTCGCGCGTGATGCTCGGATTGTCCGACTTGCGTGAAATCTTGTCCACTTCATCGATATACACGATGCCACGCTGCGCCCGTTCGACGTTGTAGTCGGCCGCCTGCAATAGCTTGAGGATAATGTTCTCGACATCCTCGCCGACGTAGCCGGCCTCGGTCAGCGTCGTCGCATCGGCCATGGTGAAGGGCACGTCGAGGATGCGGGCCAAGGTCTGCGCCAGCAGCGTCTTGCCACTGCCGGTCGGGCCGACCAGCATGATGTTGGATTTGGCGATCTCGACATCGGCGTTCTTCGCCTGGTGCGCCAGCCGCTTGTAATGGTTGTGCACCGCGACCGAGAGCACCTTTTTCGCGTGGGTCTGCCCGATCACGTAATCATCGAGGACCTTGCAGATCTCCTTCGGCGTCGGCACGCCGTCGCGCGACTTCACCAGATGCGTCTTGTGCTCCTCACGGATGATATCCATGCAGAGTTCGACGCATTCGTCACAGATGAAAACCGTGGGCCCGGCGATGAGTTTGCGCACCTCGTGCTGCGACTTGCCGCAGAACGAGCAGTAGAGGGTGTTCTTCGAATCGCCCGACTTGCTCATGGCTCTCCTAGCGGGCTGCCCTGGCCGCCGGGGTCGTCCCGGTGGGGCGCGGACAAGCCCCGGGGACCTGTTGGACCCCAATGTGTAGCCCCGCCGTCACCGGGGGGGAAGATCGTCCCGGCCTATCATTTTCGAGACAGGCGGGGCGGGTTCGGTTCAGGCCTTCAGCTCGGAGGCGGTCAGCGGCCGCTGGCTAACCACCTGGTCGATCAGCCCAAAGGCCAGCGCTTCCTCGGCCGACATGTAGCTGTCGCGCTCCAGCTTACGCTCGATCTCGTCGAGCGGCTGGCCGGTATGGTGCACGTAGAGCTGGTTCAGCCGCTTGCGCAGGTCGAGAATTTCCCGCGCCTGGATTTCGATGTCGGTCGCCTGGCCCTGCGCCCCGCCCGAGGGCTGGTGCACCATGATCCGGGCATTCGGCAGCGCGAAGCGCTTGCCCTTCTCCCCGGCGGTCAACAGCAGGCTGCCCATCGAGGCGGCCATGCCGAGGCAGACCGTGCTCACCGGCGCGCGGATGTATTGCATGGTGTCGTACATCGCGAGGCCCGCCGACACCACGCCGCCCGGGCTGTTGATGTAGAAGGCGATGTCCTTGCTCGGGTTCTCGCTTTCCAGGAACAGCAACTGCGCGCAGATCACCGCCGAGACCTGATCGTAGACCGGTCCGGTCAAAAAGATGATCCGTTCCTTCAGCAGGCGCGAATAGATTTCGAAGGCGCGTTCGCCACGGGCGGTCTGCTCCACCACCATGGGCACGAGCGAATTGTTGTAGATTTCGACGGGATCACGGTCGCGCATTGAAAAACCCCTTGCCGCCCGACGGAGGGCGCTGGCCCTTACGGACCCTGTTCCGGCTGGAAACCGAACGGCCGCCCCCGGAAGGCACGCACCGAACCTGTTCCATCAGGACCGCCCCGCCCGCGGCACCCTATCCGGCAGTTGTGAACATGGGATGACCGCCGGCCCGGTAAAGAGGGGCCGGCCCGACCCATTCAGGCGGCGGCGGGCGGCGCCGTCAACTCCGCCACGGTGACCTCCACATCGGTCACGGTCGCCAGTTCCAGCATGAAGTCCACGACCTTGTCCTCGAAGATCGGGCCGCGCAGGTTGTCGGCAGCCTGCGGATTCTTCTGGAAGAAGTCCATGACCTGCTTTTCCTGGCCTGGATAGCGCGCAGCCTCGGCCCGCACCGCGCGGGTCAATTCCTCGGACGTGACCTGGATGCCGTTCACCCGGCCGATCTCGGCCAGCAGCAGGCCAAGCCTGATCCGGCGCATCGCGATGGCGCGGTATTCGGCCTTCAGCGTGTCGTCGTCCTTGCCCTGGTCGTCGGCGTCCAGGCGGCCTTGCTTCTGATCGGCCTCGACGCGTTGCCAGATCTGGGCGAATTCGCCCTCGACCATGCCCTCGGGCACTTCGAACTGGGCCTGGGCCGACAGCGCGTCCAGCAGGGCGCGCTTCACTTTCTGGCGGGCCACCCCGTCGTATTCGCGCTGCAAGCCCTCCGACAGCACCTTCTTCACGGCGTCCAGGTCGTCGAGGCCGAGCGTCTTGGCGAAGGCATCATCGATCGCCGGGGTCATCGGCTGTTGCAGCTTCTTGGCGGTGATGTCGAAGACCGCTGCCTTGCCGGCCAGTTCCGCGGCCCCGTACTCGGCCGGGAAGCTGACGTTGATCTGGCGGCTCTCGCCGGCCGACAAGCCTTCGAGTTGATCCGTGAACCCCGGGATGAAGCCGTCGCCCGACACCTCGATCGGCATGTCGTTCATGCTGCCGCCGGCGAAAGGCTCCGTCTCGCCGACCAGGCGGCCGACGAAGTCACAGACCAGCACGTCGCCCTTCGTTGCGGGGCGGGCTTCCTCGACATCGGTCATGGTGCGGTTGCGGGTCGCGATGCCTTCGATCGCGGTGTCGATCTCGGCCGCACTCGGCGAGGCCTTGGGGCGCTGCAAGGCGATGGCGGCGAAGTCGGGCAGCGGGATTTCCGGCAGCAGTTCCAGTTCGACCTTGAATTCCAGGTCGCCGCCATCGGCGAAATTCGTGACATCGACCTTGGGCTGCAAGGCGGGGCGCAGGCCGCGGTCGGCGACGACCTTGCGGGTCGCCTCACCGACCTGCTCCTCCAGAACTTCGCTCATCACCGCGGCGCCGTAGCGCTGCTTGACGACCGAGGCCGGCACCTTGCCCGGGCGGAAGCCAGGCAGGCGCAGGTCGCGCCCGAGGGCGGCCAGGCGCTTGTCGCGGCCGGCCGAAATCTCGGCGGCCGAGACCACGACGGTATAACCGCGCTTGAGGCCTTCATTGGCGAACTCGGTGACCTGCATGTCTGTCGTAACCTGTTGCTTGAGCCGGGAATTGGGCGTTCGGGGCGGCCGGCTGGTGCGGGCGGAGGGATTTGAACCCCCAAGGCTTGCGCCACTGGAACCTAAATCCAGCGTGTCTGCCAATTCCACCACGCCCGCCACCGGGCCTGCCCCTGTGACTGCGAAGCGCGGGCCTTAGCGGAACCGACACAGGAAGCCAAGGCGGTCAGCGCCGGATCAGCGTGTATCGAACCTCAAGGTCGATCTCCACGCCCCGCGTATCGGCGCCAGGGGGGAAGGGCGGGAGGCGGACGCCCGGCCGGAACGGGCGCTGGGTGCCCTGGTCGAGATAGAGCGAGTTGGAACTGCTCAGCAGCCGCACCCCGCGCACCGTGCCATCCGGATCGGCAATGATCCGCACCCGGACATTGCCATCCACTCCATTGACGCGGGCGTCCTCCGGATATCGCATGTTGGCGTCGAGCCAGGCGCGGAAGGCGTTGCGCCAGTCCGGGCCGACCTGCGCACCACGCACCTGCACCTGCGGGTCGGGGGTCAGCCGGCCAAGCAGTTCGGGGTTGACCGAGGTGTCGAGTTGCCGCCCCGGCGGGCGCGGCGCCGCCGATGGCGGGCGCAACCGCTCGAAGGCGAAGCCGTCGGGCAGGTAGATCGGCGCGTTCGGATCGGGCCGGGGCGGCACCCGCGGGGGCGATGGCGTGGGCGGTCGCGGGCGCAGCGGCAGGGCCAGCGGGCTTGGCGGCGGCAGGGTGATTTCGACCGCCGGCGGCAGGTTCAGCTCGATGGGCGGCGCCTCGGGCCGCAGCGGCGTGGGCGGCGGGGGTTCGGGCGCCGCGACGACAGGCGCCGGGGGGGCTGGCGTGACGGAGGGCGGCGGCGGGGCCACGGGCGCG
>JBBSAZ010000128.1:0-5863 GCA_038251755.1 Caulobacterales bacterium | reverse complement strand
GGCGTAGTTCTCCACCGGCCAGCGCTTGGCTTCGCGGTGCTCGGAGGCGCCGGGGATCAGCAGCATGTAGGGCGGCGTGAGATTGAAGTAGGCGGGGTTCAGGCGTGGCGTGTTGCCGAGTTTGGGGCGCACCCAGCCAAGGTCCGGGAACGGCGCACTGCGGCCGAGCCAGCGGCCGGAGGGGGCGACGCCCGCGACTTCGAGCTGCTCGGCCAGCCGGTCGATCGAGTGCATGCTGGCGCGCGCCGGATTGTCGTGGAAGAAGGCGGCCTTCTCATGATGGCCGGACCAGAGGGGCGCCTTGCCGCCGCGCTGCAGGGCGGTGAAGTAGTTCTTGGTGCGGCCGCTGGTCTGGAAGTCATAGATGATGTCATACTTCGCCTTGCGGATGCGCTGGATCAGCGCGGCGGTGGGCTTCAGGCCCTCCGGACGGCCATCGGTCTCGACCGCGTCCACATAGGGGCAGACTTTGGCGAATTCCTCGAAGGGCGGTGTGGTCAGCAGCGTGATGCGGGCGGAGGGGTGGAACTCGCGGACGGCGCGCATGGCGCCGAGGGCGAGCACAAAGTCTCCGAGGGCGCTGAGCTTGATGACCAGCACGTCTTTTGCCTTTGCGCCCGGGTTTGCCGGACTGGCGGTTTTAGCCCGCGCCGTGTTCAAGTCCTCGAATTCCCCTACTCCAACAGGCGCTTATAGACGCTGAGTGTCGCCGCCTGAAGCCCTCTTTTCGAGAAGTGGCGGATGATGTGGGCCCGGCCCTGCCGTCCCATCGAGGCGCGCGAGGCCGGACCGACCGATAACATGGCCCTTATGGCGCCTGCGAGGGCCGGTGCGCTGCCGGGTTCGGCGCGGGTGCCGGTTTCGTATTCAACCACCGTTTCGCGCGCCCCGCCATGATCGGCAACGATCACCGGGCGGGCCATGGCGGAGGCCTCGGCGGCGACCCGGCCGAAGGCTTCAGGCCGGGTGGAGGGGGCGAGAACGAGGCCCGCGGCGAGGTAGGCGGCGGGCATGTCGGTAACGTGCGGGACAATGCGGGCGTGGCCGGTGAGGCCGAGGCGGGTGATCTGGTGTTCAAGATCGGACACGTAACTGTCGCGGCCCTGCGCGTCTCCGGCGAGGATGAGCATGAGGCCGGCGCGCTCTTCCGGCGCGAGCAGCCCGAGCGCTTCCAGGGCGAGGCCCTGCCCTTTCCAGCTGGTCAGGCGGCCCGGCAGAAGCAGCACGAGCCGGGTGTCGCCTTCGAGGCCCCAGGCCTTGCGCAAAGCGTCCACGCGGGCGGGCGAGACAGCATCGGGGTCAAACGCGTCAAGGTCCACCCCGCGCGGAATGGTAATGATACGCGCGGGATCGACGCCGTGCACTTCGGCGATATGCGCGGCGATCCATCGGGAATTGGCTATGACGAGATCGCCCTTGGCCATGACGGAATTGTAAGCGCGTTTCAGCCCGGATGTGCCGGAATAGGCGCCGTGATAGGTGGTGACGAAGGGCACGCCTTCAGCTTTTGCAGCTGCCCAGGCGCTCCAGGCCGGGGCACGGGAGCGGGCGTGGACGAGGTCGACCTTCTGCTCGCGGATGATCTGCCGGAGTTTACCTTCGTTGAGCTTGAGGATGACCGGATTGCGGCTTTTGGCATCCATTCGGAAGAGTTCGCCGCCAAGGCGGGTGAATTCAGGCTCCAACCGTCCGCCCTTGCTGGCGAGGAGGGCGCGCCCGCCGGCCTCGACGATGGCTTCGGTGACTTCCAGCACGGTGCGCTCAACGCCGCCAGCGGACAGCTCCGGCGCGACCTGCAGAATCGTCTTGCCCTTAAGTTCTGGTAATTCGCCCAATACGCGGCCCGCCCTACTCGCTTGACAGGCGAGAGAGATGGCGGAAGGCAACCTCCATGACAATGGAATCTTGCATGCTTCCGGAGGGTGCAATGCGAAGCGATTCAGGGATGCCTGAGCTGCAGGAGCACCGGGCTTGAAGGTTTCGGTTCAGGTGCTCGGATCGCTGGGCGACGTGATGCCCTACATTTCAGCGGCGAAGGCCCTGCAGGCTCGCGGGGTGGATGTGTCGATCCTGGCGCCGGTGGATTACACGCCGCTGATCGAAGCGGCGGGCATCGTTGCGGACCGAACCGCGAAGTTCCGGTTGTCCGACTGGATGGCTCTGGCAGCGGAGAGGGGCACCTTGTCCGACCCCGCCGCCTTCTTCCGCGACTGGGCCCGGATGATCGCACCGCATGTGGATGACACGATGGCCTGCGCGCTGGAGGCGGCGCGGGGGGCGGACATCGTGGTGGCGAACCTGATCTGCGCGCCGGCCCGGATCGCAGCGGAGGCCGAGGGTACGGCCTTTCTGCTGACGGCGCAGCAACCAGTGCTGAGCCCGACCCGGGACCAGCCCTGCGCGATGATCTGGCGGCCGTGGATGGGGCAGCGCTTCAACCGGGCAAGCTACAGGATGGTGTGGCTGGCGCAGCGCCTGATCGGTGTGCCTTTGGGGCGCCACCGGCGGCAGCTGGGACTGCCGCAGCGCCCTGCCTTTTCCGACATCCGCAGCCATCTCGGCCAGCCCTTGCTCAAGGTGACCACAGTGCCAGCGGCCCTGATGGAGGCGCCGCCTGCCGACTGGACGGCGCTTGACTTGCTGACGCCATATCCATCGCTCGCGACGCCGGCCGGCGCATCGCTTTCGTCCGCTCTCGAACAATTCCTGATGGCCGGTCCGGCGCCGGTGTATGTGGGACTCGGTTCGCTCAGCGATGCGCATGGCGATGGGGTGACCGGGGCGGCGCTGGAGGCGCTCGGCACGTTGGGGCTGCGGGGAATATTTCCGGCGAGCCTGGCGCAGCACCGCGACGTGGCGGCGCAGGGCCATTTCGTGGCCGGGCATGAGCCGCATGATCTTCTCTTTCCGCGGTGTGCCGCGGTCATCCACCATGGCGGGGCGGGCACGGCCGACTCGGCGCTGAAGGCAGGCACGGCGCAAATCGTTCAGCCGCACATGCTGGATCAGTTCTGGTTCGCATCCGAACTGGAAAGGATCGGGGTGGCGGGCAAGCCGCTGGCCTCGCGGAAGCTGGACGCGGGCGAAGTGGTGAAGGCGCTGGAGGCGGCGAGAACGCCGGCCCGGCTGGAGGCCACGCGGCGTGTTCGCGAAAGGTCGGTGGGGCAGGACGGCGCAGGCCAGCTTGCCGACATCATTCTTGACGCGGCGGCGCGTTTTTCTTCCGGCGGCGGACAAGCAGCCAGGCGCCGATAACCACAAGGAAAAGTCCCTGCCCCGCGAGCGCGATGGCTATGCCGTGTTTCTCCAGCAGTGCTGCGACGCCTGGTCCGCCGCCCTGCGTAAGCGCAAAGGCCCCCAGAGCGCCGATGACCAGGAACTGACCGACACCGAAGATGACGCCGAGCCCCGAGCCGAGCGCGAATGTACGATAGCGCAGCGACAGGCTGCCGCTGATCATCGGGGTGACCCAGGCGACCGGTCCCATGAAGCGGGTCGCGGCAATGGCGAAGACGCCGCCGCGCCGCAGCAGGCGCTCCGCCTGGCGCACGACGCGCCGGCGTTCCATCCGCCTGAGGAGGATGCGGCGCGTGAAAGGTCGCATCCAGCGGCCGAGCGCGAAACCCGACTGGTCAGCCGTCCACGCGCCGGCATAGGCGGCCAGCACCGGAAGGGGCGAGCCTGTGGTTACGGCCGCGCCGCCCGCGAGGATGAAGAACGCCTCGCCGAATACGAAGAAAGAGGTGACCGGGGCCGCATCGAAAAACGCGCCAGCGAAGATCAGGGCGAGCAGGCCAGCAGTTTCAGCGTTCACGCGGGCAACGTCCTTCCTGGGCAAGCCGGCCAATGCGCTTGACAGGCAAGAGAGATGGCGGAAGGCAACCTGCATGACAACGGAATCTTTCCATTCGCCAGAAGGCCGCCGCCTTGCTTTCCGCCGGTCGCCAGCTGCGGAGGCCGGTGTGACCTTCGTCTGGCTTTGCGGTTTCAAGTCCGACATGTCCGGCGGCAAGGCCATGACAGTGGAGGCCTGGGCTCAAGCTGCGGGCCATGGCGCGCTGCTGTTCGATTATTCAGGGCATGGACAATCGGGCGGGCGGTTCGAGGACGGTACGATCAGTGCCTGGCGGGAGGATGCGCTGGCGGTGATCGATGCGCAGACGGACGGGCCGCTGGTGCTGGTCGGCTCCAGCATGGGCGGATGGATGGCGCTGCTGGCGGCGCTGGCCAGGCCTGAGCGGGTGAAGGGGATGGTGCTGATCGCCCCTGCCCCGGATTTCACCGAAAAGCTGATGTGGCCCGAGTTCACCCCCGACCAGCAAGCCGAGATCATGAGCGAAGGCTTCACGCTGCGACCCTCCGCCTACGGAGAGCCCTATCCGATCACGCGGGCGCTGATCGAGGACGGGCGGCAATGGTCGATCCTCGACAAGGACATACCGTTTGCCGGGCCGGTGCGCATCCTGCAGGGCATGCAGGATCCGGACGTGCCCTGGGGACATGCGCTGGCGCTGGCGGCGAGCCTGACTTCGCCGGACCTGGTGCTGACTCTGGTCAAGGACGGTGAGCACAGACTGTCGCGAGATGATGATATCGCGCGGCTGCTCGCCGCCTGCGGCGAACTCGCCGCGCGCCTGCGCCGATGAACAAGCCAGTTGCTTTTCAGCAAGGGCTGAGTGAGGACTTCGCGGCTTTCAAAGGAATGACCCGCATGCTTGGTACAGGCGACACGATCGTCATCGGCGGACGCAAGACGGCCGCAGAGAAGCTGTTCAAGGCGATTGTCCTGCCGGTGAAGGCACTGATGAACGGCAACCAGGCCGAGCTCGGCATGCTGCAGTCACTCATTCCGGAAGGCAGCACCACGATCGATGTGGGCGCCAATGTGGGCGACTTCACGCGGCGGCTGCACCACTTGTCGAAAGGCGGGCTGGTGATCGCGTTCGAGCCGCAGACGATGCCCAGGACCGTGCTGAGCGTGACGGCTTATGTGCGGCGCAAGGCCAACATCATGCTGTTTCCGTTCGCGCTCGGCGCGCCGAGGCCCGGCGCAGACCGGCTGGTCGAGCTGAAAGTGCCGATCAAGTCCAAGAGCAAGGTGGGCAGCGGCCTCGCCCATATCGGCGACGAGACGGACCTTGCCACGCGGTTCAAGATCCAGCGGGAGCTGGTGCCGCTGTTCTCACTCGACGAGATCATGGCGCATATCGACTGCCCGCCGGTCTCGCTGATCAAGATCGATGTGGAGGGCGGCGAGCTGGACGTTCTGCGCGGCGCGTCCGAGACGCTGCGCAAGCACCGGCCGGCCATTGTCTGCGAGATCGACAACCGCGAAGGCCGCTTCGGGATCGGCAAGGAAGAACTCACCGAGTTCCTGAAAGGCCTCGGCTATGTGCCGCGCCGGATCACCGACCTCGCCGAGCTGCCCTGGACGGCGCTCGACCTGAATACCGTCTTTACACTGAATACCTGAAGTCCCGGACGCTAGGTGCGCAGCAAAATGGCCGCGGCGTCGTCGCGGGCCTTGAGGCGAACGCTGTGCGGGGTGGCTTCATGCTCGCGCAAGGTGTTGATCGAGGCGGCGAGGCCGTCTTTCAGGACCCGGTCGAGCAGGCTTGCAGGCGTGTCGAGGCCGTAGGGCTCAACGAAGCGGAAAAAGCCGTCGGTCATCAACAGGACGGGCGCGCCGCGCGGCAAGGTGAGGCGCAGCGTGTTCAGATGCGCAGCGGCGGCGGGGTAAAGCGTGATCAGGCCGCGCTCTGGCGCATTGGCACCGCGGCGCTGGGCCTGCAGGATAGCCCACCTCTCCGCCTGCGGCAGGGCGAGCATGCGCGCGGCTTCGCGCGTTTCGGCATCCGCCTTC
>JBBSAZ010000127.1:0-5874 GCA_038251755.1 Caulobacterales bacterium | reverse complement strand
GCGTGATCAGCGTTGATGCCGAGCAGGTCGTCACCGCCTTGCAGGTTGCAGTTGGGCAGGAGGTGAGGCCTGGCGAGGCGCTGCTCACAGTCGCGCTCAGCGCCACCGCCCGGAACCAGCTAGAGAAAGCAAAGGTCGACGCCGCGGATAGTCCGTCCCCGCAATCGGCCCGGCAATCTGGGCTTCCATCCGCCAATCCTAGCTTGACTGGAGCTAAGCGGATACCCCTTACGGGCATACAGCGCTGAATTCGCAGGGCAGGCAGGATTCGGACCGGGCGGGTGGGCGGCGACGATTTTTCGCCATGACGCGGCTGCGCGTGTGCGTCATGGCCGCTGCCAGGCTGGTCGATGCGCCGCTACCCGTTGCTCGGGCCATCCGCATTAAAGGCGTGGTTTTAACCACAGCCCTAGTCGGGGGAACGTCAACCCCGGTTGACACAATCAGCTCGCTGATGGAGACTGTGCGCAGGCATAGCCTACGAGGTCACCCCCCGCTAGATGGTGGCCGCTCAAGAGCCCGCGTAAGCGGGCTCTTGTTTGCCCGGATGACTTGCTCGAAGCAGCTGTACTTCGAGCCCTTGAGCCCATTCGCGTCGTCGCAGGCGGACTCAATGAGGCGTCCATGCTCGCGAAGAGCATCGAACGATCGATCGTCTCCGTACCCATTGCGGCATACAGGCCAGAGTGCAAGGTCGGCGATTTGCATGGCCGCCGACTTCTTGTCCTTCAGGCGAAATTCAAACAGAGTCTCATTGAAGGCATCGGCCGACAGCGGCGCATGCGGTCCAGACGTTACGACATTGAATGGCATGCCATCGACTCGCAGAGACTCATAGTACTGCCGGGTCCTGTTATCCGTCACCTTGTCGCTCTTCTCCACGAACACGCGAAGCCGCGCTTTGGAGTGCAATGCGAACTTAGCGGCCCGCTCGACGGCAATGCTGAAGGCAGTCTTGCAGAGCTTCCATCGCCTAGGGCCATAGGCATCGAGGTAACGACGGTTGTAGCCATCCCGGTCGACGACGCAGGCCAGTGCGAGGAGAGGTAGGCCAACGACGGTCGCGGTTAGGTCATTCAGGAAGGCCGTTCGCCTGGCGCCGCCGGCGGTGCGAAGCCACCTGAAGTCACCTTGCATGTTGCGAATGTCATACGAGTGGAGCGGATGCTCTTCCAGCGCGGGCCAAGCCGCACGAAGAGCATCAATGGCAGCATCGACACTGGGCAGGTCGCGTTCGTTGATGACGACGCCGCCCAAGCCAAACCAGCCACCGAAGTGCTCATCCGGCTGCCGCTTGCGATCCGGGTGTCGAGACCCGGAATCATCCATGTAGAAGCAAAGGGTGTCGTTCGTCAAACGGGTGCCTTCACGGGCGCCTACACGCCAAAATGACGAAGGGCCCGGCATCTCTGCCGAGCCCCGCTTTTACCTATGGCTCCCCGACCTGGGCTCGAACCAGGGACCTACGGATTAACAGTCGGGTTTTACGGGATTTCCTGGGACTTCTTGGGATGTTCTGGAAGATTGAAAAACCATTACATATCAATAGGTTAATGCCTTTTCGTTGTTCCAGGTCGTCTCGCCAGATACCATCCGAGCTCCGGATTTTTCGGACACCAGTCGGACACGGAACGCCAGATGACGCTCTTGACGGTCAGGGCCATTGAAGCGCAGAAGCCCCGGTCGCAGCCGTACAAGCTGACGCTGGATCGGGGCTTGCAGTTGCGTATCGCGCCGGACGGTGTGCGCACGCTGCTGGTGCGCTACACGGTCAAGGGCTCCGATGTCGAACGCCAGCATCGACTGCCGCAGGAGTACGGCGAGGGATCGGGCCAGATGAAACTGGCTGCGGCCCGCGCCGCGGCAGCCCGCATCCGTGCGCTCGCGCGCGATGGCGTGGACTGGCCTGCACAGGAAGAGGCGCGCCTGAAGGCTGAAGCGACGGCGCGCGAGCAGGAGAATCGCCAAAGCGGCCTGACCCTTGCGAGGGCACTTCGTGAGTACGTCGAGAAGAAGCGGCGTGCGAAGGATGGCCTGCCGCTGAAAGCACGGACGCGATCCGACTATCTGGCCATGCTCGAGCCCGGCAGGAGATCCAAGACGGGAAAGAGGTTTGCCGACGGCGAGCTCTACCCGATGGCCGACACGCTGCTGTCGAGGGTCACAGCCGATGACATACGGGCGATTTACGCAACGCTGCTCAATCGCTCCGAGCGACAAGCCGTCTATGCCATGCAGGTCATACGTGCGGTGTTGCGTTGGCATGGCGTCGTCGTTCCTGGCAACCCGCTGGGGGTCGACACGGCGGGGCGTGACCGCATCGTGCTGGCTCCGGCAAAGGGCAATCCTTCGCCCATACCGCCGGAACGACTGGGCGCTTGGTGGCAAGCAGCCTGTGTTGCACCCTCCAGGGTCGCGGCCGACTATTACCGCTTCCAATTGCTGACCGGCTGTCGCGGCGGCGAGATCCATGGCAACAAGCGTCACGGCTATGCGCCCATCAACGTCGGCGATGTCGATTTCGAGGGTGGCAAGGTCGTTCTGCGCGACACCAAGAACCGCAGCGATCACAAGCTGCTTCTATCAAGGCAGGCATTGGAGATTGCGAAACGGCACTGCTCGGAACGGATGCCGGGTGAGCCATTGTTCCCGATCGTCGATGCCCGCAAGACGCTTTCATGGATCAACGCGCGCGCCGGTACCGCCGTGCAAGGGCACGGCCTGCGCGCGACGTTTGCGAGCATTGCCGAGGAACTCGTGTCAGGTGGCGCGCTGAAGCGGATGCTTAACCACGCCGCCGGCGCGGACGTGACACTGGGTCACTACGTCGGCAAAAGCGAAGCGCAATTGCGGGCCGCATGGCAGACGGTTGCTGACTTCATCGACGCTGCCGCGGCGAGCAAGGCGCAGCCGGTGCCTGCTCCCTTGGTGCATTCGAATTCGCGCGCTCGGCGCAGCGCCACGCGGTCGGACGCTGCGTCGGCTCAAAGAGCTTCCGGCGGTGCGGCCGTTCAGCCGGCGAGACGCCTGCTCGTCTGACAATACCCGAACGGGTATAATCCTTGAACGAAAAGCGGCGGCCTCTGTTCTGGGAAGGTTCCTCGAAGAAGGACTTCAAGGAGTTTCCCGTTCCCGTCCAGAAGGACATGGGCGTCGCGTTGTTCATCGCGCAGCTGGGGCGAAGCGCCGGTTCGGCCAAGCCCTGGAAGGGGTTGGGGTCCGGCGTGTACGAATTGGTCGAGGACCATCGCGGTGATACGTTCCGGGCGGTCTATCTTGTGCAACTGGTAGACGCGGTGCATGTGCTGCACGCGTTTCAAAAGAAGTCCAAGACCGGCATTTCGACGCCGAAACGAGACGTTGACTTGGTCGAGTCGCGATTGAAGGCAGTGCTCGCCCGTTATGGGCTTGGCGGGAGGTAGCGATGGAAAGCAAAGGCGGCCGCAAGGGCATCGACAACGTGCTGGTCGACCTCGGATTCGAGGACGCGGAGGAACTGACGGCAAAAGCCACCCTCGCCGTGAAGTTCAACGAACTGCTCGAAAAGCGGGGGCTCAGCCAGATGGAGGCGGCGGCTATCACCGGCATGACGCAACCCAAGGTGTCGCAGGTGCGCCGGTACAAGCTTCAGAACATCTCGCTTGAACGTTTGATGCAGGCGCTCGTATCGCTCGACCAGCGTGTGGAGATAGTCGTGCGGCCGGCCCGCCATGCAGATCGTGCTGGTATCACGGTGGCTGCGTAGCGGCACAGCGCCGCTACGCAATGTTCAGGCGATTGCGACGAGATTCGATCAGTCGAAGGTCCGCAACCTGTTACTGTAAGTCTCAACAGTCGGACACGACCCCTATGCGCAGCTTTGCATAGCGACCCGTTGCTGCCGGCCACGATTTTCGGGTCGAAGGACCGGTCTACCTTCGCGAAGAGACCTTCTGCCTTGCGCGTGGTGCTGCAATCACTCAGTACGCGTCCTGCGAAGAAGCGCCAACTGTGGTGCACAACCGCGGCCGTGCGCCACGAAGGAGCATCGTGTACCCTGGTGCATCGGGGCGGGCATTCCGCCACCCCGGGCAGGCGACTTCCGCCTGCCGCCAACCAGGAGATGGCCATGCAGAGCGGCAACTACCCGTCGGGTCCGGGAACATCGGGGCCGGGCAGCGCGCCCAACGAGCTGAAGGACGCGGTGAAGAAACAGGAAGGCCTCGACGAGCTTGCCGCGCGCGAGGAGGGCGTGCCCGCTGACGCGCCCGCCGACGATGCCGCCGAGGCGGCCCGCCACGCCGAGCGCGACGCGCATATCACGCCCACTTAGGCGCGGAGGCGCCGCAAGAGCGGAAGCGGCGCGACGAGCCGACGGCAGGGCGGCGGGCTCGGTGGTCGCACCCTCTTCAAAACGGCGAGTATGGTCAGCCGCAGCGGTGCCGGGCCCGGCCGTACGGCCCTGCCGGCCGTTCCCGCGGATGCTGCCCGGTGGGTTTCTGTCGCAGTATGCCGATGAGCTGATTGAAGCTGTCCGGCCGAAGGCGATGAGCTGGCATCGCAACTCCGCGGATCCTTCCGTCGGCCCGCCCGAGCTCGAGCGGGCCGGCATCGGCTTGCCGGCAGCCTCGCGGATGCATCTGGCGGTCGATCCGAAGCGCACCAGTGCGCTCGGCTGCAACGTGATGCAGTTGCGGCTCGTTCGCGAGCGCCTCCTGGAAGGCTGAGAGGCGTGCCGGCAGAGGAAACCGGGCGGCCGAGGAAGCCGACAACAGAGGCAGAAGAAGGTCGACTCTGACCCGTGTTTTCGTCGATGCGTCCTTCTGCGGCGACGCGGATTCGCGACCGATTTCAAACAGAAAGTTGCTCTTGCCCTTGTCTGAAAATGTGGACTCTGACTCTGTCTTGGTGCGTCGGCATCCGGGTTCCACTCACGGGTGTACAACGGTCGTGGCGTTCTAGAATATCCATCTGGTGCTGGCACTTGGCCGGCGCAGCCCAGACAACGGAGACTCCACATGCACAGGAAACCCGAAAACGACCACGACGAGGCGGCGCGCCTGGATCGCGAACGCACCGGCGACTCGGTGAACGCACGCACCGATGAGCTGAAGAAAGAGCTCGACCGGGAGGCCGACCGGCTGCAGCGCAAATACGTGAAATCCGAAAAGCCGGAGGCTGACGGTAAAGAGGACTAAGCAGCGGCGAAGCGTCGGCAGCGCAGCGAGGAAGCTGATACCTCGGTGTCTACCCGCTGGTCGGGTCGCGTCGCGTGGTCGGGGGGTGTTTCCCGGCAGCGCTGGGCGGGTGATGTAGCGGCACAGTTGCTCGAGCGCCTGGCGGTCATCGGCAGCGCAACGCACCGCCGCGTGAAGGCTGAAACCCTGATCGTCGGCACACAGCGCCTGGGTGAACGCGGCGTCTCGCGGCATGGCTCCTTGCACCCGATAACACCTTCTGGCCGGCACGCGGGCCGAAGGCAACGCGGTAAGTTCGTCTTCGGCGGCGGGCTGGCCGCCGTTCTGGCGATGGCGTTGCACCGGATGCTAATCGGTGTGCCTGCGGTCGCGTGGGGACGGTAGCGGTTTCGATCGACGCCGGCACGCCACGCGCCGGCGCGGTCAGCGCGCCGGAATTGCCGGCTGGCCGCGGTGGAGGAACCAGCGCTCGATGACGATGTGCCGGGCAAACCAGCGGCTCGCCATCAGCTTTGCGGCAAGCTGCTGCCTGAAGCGCGCCGGCAGTGCCGCTGCTCCGTTGACTGAATTTCGTTTGCCGAAGCGCTGGACGACCTGCCTGACGTACGGCTTGAGGTTGCGTTGCCGGTAATCGCCGGCCGCATCAACGACAACGGCGGCGGCCATCAGCGCCGACTCGACCGCCGGGCGGATGCCT
>JBBSAZ010000126.1:0-5897 GCA_038251755.1 Caulobacterales bacterium | reverse complement strand
CCGCCCGCGCCGCCGCGGCGTAGGGCGAGACGCCGTCGCTGCCGGGCGGCTGGCCGAGAAGTGCGTGCCAGCCGAAATAGTTCGACGCATTGGTCCAGACGAATTCGCCATACATGGGCGAGAGGTCCGTGCGCATGGCGGTGCGGTCGTCCAGCATCGGGAAGATCAGCTGCTGGTGGCAGAAACTGTACTCGCCCCGGTCTCGCACCAGAAGGGCGAGACCTGCCGCGAGGCCGCCGCCGGCGCTCTCTCCCGCCACGGCGATGCGCGTTGTATCGATGCCGAGCGCCCCTGCGTTCTTCACCGCCCAGGCGAGCGCGGCATAGGCGTCCTCGACATTGCCCGGAAAGCTCGTCTCCGGCCCGAGCCGGTAGGCGGGGGCGATGACAACGGCGTCAAACGCGTCGGCCCATTGCGCGCAGAACGGCGCGGAGGCATCCGGCGTACCGAGGATATAGCCACCTCCGTGCAGGTGCAGGATCGCCGGGCGAGACGCCGCGCCCTGTTTTTTCCGGTAGGTGCGCACGCGGACATCCGGGTCGCCCGGCGCGCCGGGCACGTGCACGACTTCGGCGAGCACCGATTGCGGCAAGGGCGGCATTTGCGCCAGCATACCGCCGCGCATCTCCCGTATCTGCGGCAGGTTATCGGCCGTGATATTGAGGGTCGGGAACGCGTCCAGGAACGGCAGGAGTTCCGGATCGACGAGGTGGCGTGAGGACATGGCGAAGGCTCTCTGCTTTTGGACGAGCATTGCGCATCCGGATGCCGGGGTCGAGCCTGGCATCCGCGACAAACGCGGTTGACTCGCGGCCCGCCCGTGGCACGACATCGCCCGGATGACTTTGAAAGCCCTTGCAGACCGAGACCGTAGCGAAGACCTTGGCGACGGGGTCTCACTGCACGTGTTCACGCGCAGTGACGATGTACGCCTGTTGAATTTCTTCGAGGCGTATGACGCGGCCTTCATCCTTGAGGACGAGAAGGAAAATCTCGACGGCTTCAAGGCCTGTCTGGATCTCAATGACGGGGCGGCGTATGCGCGGCTTTCCGGCCTGTATGGTCCTTACCGGGAGATCGTCATCCAGCTCACCGAGGGCGCGGCGGGGCGGGTGCTGGGCGCGGCGAACTTCATTGCCTTTGCGGGCGGCGGGGCGGACCTGACGGTGTCGCTCAGCTATATTTTCGTGGACAGCGCCGAGCGCCAGCGCGGGCATTTCTCGCGGCTGATGGCGATGGTCCGCAGTGAGGCGCAGGCCGCCTTCGCCTGGCCGGACGCGGCGCCGGAACCGCTGATCTTCATCGAAATGAATGACCCGGTGAACATGTCGTCAGGCGACTATGCGCGTGACAGTGCGCATGCGGGCCTCGACCAGGTGGACCGGCTGAGAATCTGGGAACGGCGCGGCGCGCGGATCGTGGCCCTGCCCTACCGCCAGCCGCCGCTGTCAGCGCAGCAGACGGCCGACTCCAACTTGCTGCTGGGCGTGCTCGGCGCGTCCGGTGACAGTCTTGAGGCCTGCCTGATGGCACAGCACCTGCGGCGCTTTTTTGGTGTGACCGTGCTGAAGGGGGCGGATCCGGCGGGCTCACCCGTTGCGGCCGATCAGCTGGCGCGGCTGGATAAGGCCTGCGAGAACGGGGAGCGGATATCGCTCACCGGATTTGATAGGGTATTTGCGGACGCGTCGCGAGTGCTGCGGGACCGAGCGGCGCCGGCGTGACGCCGGCGGGGATCAGGGGGACGACGGCAATGACCGAAGCAACGGCAGCAGCAAGCGATTTCGAGAAATGCGAGGACCGGTCGCTGTACTTCACGCTGTCGCTGTACGTGTCCGCCAGCCGCGTCGAGGCGGCGCTCGGGAAACGTCTCGACCCGGCGACCCTGAACACATTCCAGCCGGGCTACCGGGCCAGCAAACGCCTGCGCAATGGTGTAGAGCCTCTTTTCAACGATATCGCGGACCGGGAACGCCTCAACAAGGTGGATGACTATCTGCTGGACACGCTGTGTCCGGCGGCGGGCGAATTCCTGGAGGTGACCGTCCCCGACCAGATCGAGTGGATGACCGAAGGGCGCCGTTTCACGGCGACCCCGCCCGGCCTCAGCAAGACACGCACCCTGCGCGTGCGCCGGTTCTGGTACACGCATGCGAACGGCGCCATCGGCTATCATCTCTCGTTCCGCTACAATTACGACCACACGCCCGGCGACTTCTTCTTCCTGTCGCTGATCCAGAAACTGGCGGCGCCGAAGGAGTTCGAACTCAAGAAGACGCTGGCGGAGGGCGAAACGGTCCGGCCGACAGATGCCGTGACCGGGATCGCGCCGCTTGATGCGATCAAGCTGTCTTCCGGCGGCGGCGCGCCGGCCAGTTTCTGGCATTACCTGCGCGACACGTTCAATGCCGACGCGGCTGACCTGTTCGCGAACCTGAAAGCTCACCGGCCCGCCGCCAAACCGGCGGTGACCCTCGCGCCGACCTTCGCCAACCTGGTGGCCGAAGCGCCGTTCATCGAAGTGCCGGGCCTTGTGATGCCCGTCTCGCGGCTGCTCTTCTTCTTCGAGGACAAGACCTTCTTCCGCCGCCTTCTGCCAGAAGTGGACCCGGTGACGGAAAAGCCGGCCCCGCGCACGGTGATGGTGCAGGAAGGATGCTATGCGCCCTACCAGACCCAGCTGGCCGGCTGCGAGCAGCCTGCGATTGAAGGCGTGCCGCAATTCCAGCTGGACGGGGCCTTCTGGAAATGGGTTTCGGAGCGGCCGGATTATGATCCGTTTACGGACGAGCAAATCGAGGCAGCGCGCAAGAAGATTCCCGCGATGGAAAGCCGGAAGCGGGAGGACTGCCTGCAATACCTCTTCCTCTCCGGGTTCAACCAGAACATCATCGACTTCATGAACCAGGATCCTTCCGAGATTCTGGACTCGATCGATCCGATCTATCCGTCCACGGAAGCGCAGGCGGCGGAGCGAAAGTTTGCGCGCTTTGCCAACCCCCGCGCGCTGATCACCTTTGTCGAGAAGGCACGCAGCCTGGAGGCGGCAAACGATTTCATCGGCACGTGCCCCTACGCCTTCATGATCCACGTCGTTTCGATGCACAACGAGTTCATGACCCGCGAGTATGAGAGCTCTGCCTTCGGCCTGATCCGGGATGTCGAGACGCTGGGCAACAAGGGCAAGCTGAAGCGCGCGGCGGAAAACTTCTATGCGTTTCGCACCGGTGACTACGCGGCCTATTACCGGGACCGGTATACCAACATCTTCCGGTATGACACCGAGCGGGACGTGTTTGATTCGATGATGCAGCTGCGCGGTATCGAACGGCGCAACAACTATATCGAGAAGCTGATTTCGAACCTCGAAAGCCAGACCCATGACCGCGAGCAGCGCATCAAGCAGGATGACGAGAAGCTGCTGACGGCCGGCCTTGGCGCGCTCGGCATCTTCGGTTTCTTCCAGGTGGCGTTCGACTGGGCGGAGAAGCTGAAATATTTTGCCGACCCGTCAAACCTTCCGGGCACCGCGCCCGGGCCGGGCGTGCAGTTCTCGTTGATGCCGCCCTTCGTGCACCTCGGCCCGAATGCCTGGCTGACCCCCTGGGACGTCTTCTCCGCCGCAATGTTGTACACGTCGCTCGCCGCCACGGCGGTCGGCGCGGTGTTCATCGTCTACCTGCTCTTGCGCGGCCGGTTCCGCCGCCGCAAATAGGACCGGGAAAAAAGAAAGCCCGGCAGCATCTTGCGACGCGCCGGGCTAAAGTGGGGTCCTGTTAGGGGGAGGAAACGCCCAATCGAAGGAATGATCGGGTTATGCGCAGGACCCATCGCATAAGCCCTACATAAGAGAGTTACGCTGCATTGCAACATGCGCGAGAGCAGGACACGCATGCAAATCCGCATGCATTAAATAAAATCCAGTATCATTAACGCATGGACTGCTTGCGCAGCGGCTCGGTCTCGGTGGTCAGGAAATCCCGGAATGCGGCGACCCGTTTGGAGCGGCGCAAGTCACTGGGATATATGAAATAAAGGTCGAAAGTCGGACCCGTGATCTCGGGCAGGATGCGCACCAGCCGAGGGAGCGCGCTGGCCATGTAGTCAGGCACATCGGCGATACCGAGCCCTGCATCCACGGCCCGCATCATCGCGAAAACATTGTTCACCTTGAGAGTGGCCGGACGGGGGGGTGCGTCATCGCGCCCTACCCGGCAGGCGAAGCTCATCTCCTGCAAGGGCGAGGAATCGTCGCCGTAGGCGATGATCCGGTGATTATCGAGGTCCAGCGGCGTGCGGGGCACGCCGTGGATCTTCAGGTATTCCGGCGCGGCATAGAGGTTAGTGGCCACGGTGCCGAGTTTGCGCTGGATCAGGTCCGCCTTGTCGGCCGCCCAGAGCCGGATGGCGCATTCGGCCTCCAGTTTCAGCAAGTCATACTCGCGCTGGTCATCCAGGCGCAGGTCAAGGTGCAGGTCTGGGTGGCGGCGCACGAAGCCGCCGAGGCGCGGCACCAGCCAGACCGAGCCGAACGCCACCGGGGCTGACACGATCAGCTCCCCCTGCGGGGTTTCCTGCTGGTCCTTGAGGGCGGCGTTGGCTGACATCGCTGCCGAGGCCATGTCCGACGTCGACCGAAACAGCGTATGGCCGCTATCCGTCAGCACCAGGCCGCGCGCATGCCGCTGGAACAGCGACACGCCCAGCTGTTCCTCCAGCGCCGCGATCTGGCGGGAGACCGCCGATTGCGAAATGCCCAGACGCTCGCCGGCGAGCGTCAGGCTGCCGGCTTCGGCCGCCGCGTGAAACGATCTGAGCTTTCCCCAATCCATGCACACTTGTGGCACGGCCCGGAGTCGCGCCGCAAGCGTTCGCTTGAATTGTAAGGGCGGGCTTCAGGCGGGCGTCGCTGCCAGGCGGGTTTCGGTGCTTTCACCCAGCGCCGCAATCTCGGCCAGGAGGAGATCAAGGTCCGCGGTCTGCGTCCGGTGATTCGTGAGATTGACCCGGATGACCGTTGCCCCTTTCAGGCGCGTCGTGGAGGGCGCGGCTATCCCGAGTTCCTGCAGGCGGATGACGATCTCTTCGTTCAGTGCGTCGAGCGCGGCGCCGCCGAGCCCTGACCCGATGTACCGGAAGCAGCAGATGTTGAGGGCGACGGGCGCCTTCAGTTCGAAGCGGGGGTCGGCAGCCACCTTTTCCGACAGATACGCCGCCTGCTGACAATTCTTCGCGATCGCCGCGCCGAGGCGCTGCGTGCCGAAACCGGCGATCTGCGACCAGACCTTCAGGGCACGGAAGCCGCGCGATAGTTCCGGCCCGTACTCCACCGGCCAGGGATTGCCGGCGGCGAGGCCCCGCGTTGCCGCTTTCAGGTAGTCCGGCCTGTCCGTGAAGGCATGTCTGTGGTGCGCCTCGTCGCGCACCAGGACGCAGCCGGCATCATAGTTCACATGCAGCCATTTGTGGAAATCGAAGGCGAGGGAATCGGCGCGCGCGATGGCGGCGAAGCGGCCGGCGAGCTGCGGCACGAGTGTGCCGAGCGCGCCAAAGGCGCCGTCGACATGGAACCAGAGATTTTCGGCGGCAGCGATATCGGCAAGCTCCGTGAGCGGATCGGTTGCGCCGGTGTTCACCGTGCCCGCCGTGCCGATGAGGACGAAAGGCTGAAGACCCGCCGCGCGGTCTGCCGCTATGGCGGTGCGCAGGGCGGCGGTGTCCATCTCGAAACGTTCGTTGACCGGGATGCGGCGCAGGGCGTCCGAGCCGAGGCCGAGAATGTCGAAAGCGCGCGGATTGCAGGCATGAGCTTCCGCGGAGGCGTAGCCCACGAGGCGGGCGTTTGCGAGGCCGCCCTTGCGGCTGGCAAATTCGAGGCGCGCGTCGCGGGCGACCTT
>JBBSAZ010000125.1:0-5979 GCA_038251755.1 Caulobacterales bacterium | reverse complement strand
TGTGCCATTGGATCTGTTCCTTACCCTTAATCGCGCGGACGGCGTTCTTTGCGCGACAGAACCACGGAGGGCTCTTCCGGCATCGCTTCGACACGGACGGTCAGGTAGCGCATCACGTCTTCCGAGATGCGCTGGCGGCGTTCAAGTTCGTGGATCGCTTCAGCCGGTGCATCGATGTTGATGCAGGAATAGTGGCCCTTGCGCTGTTTCTTGATCGGGTAAGCGAGGCTGCGAAGACCCCAATATTCGGTCCGACCGACCGTTGCGCCTTTTTCCGTAAGGAAAGTGCTCATCTCTTCGACGAAGGTTTCCACCTGGGCCGGCGAGATATCAGGCCGTGTAATCACGACGTGCTCGTAAAATGCCATGTTTTCATTCCCAAAATTCGAAGGTGCGGCGCTGGAGGGCGGGAGACCCATTCCAGCGATGGCCCCTCGTTTTCCGGCTCATTCCGGGGACTTGAGGACCGCACCTTGCTGCGAAGGGCGGTCTAAAGCCCATCTGCGCGCAGATTTCAAGCGCTTGCATGCCGGAAGGGCGCGCTTTAGCACGGCCAAAACAAGTCAGACACTAGGGAGGCAGGGCCGCCTATGACGCTCGCATTCATCTTTCCGGGCCAGGGAAGCCAGGAAATCGGCATGGGCCGCGCGCTGGCAGAGGCTTTTCCCGCCGCCAGGGCCGTGTTCGAAGAGGTCAACGCAGCCCTCGGCCAGGACCTGTCCGGCCTGATGTGGGGCGGCGATCTGGCCGAGCTGACCCTCACCTCCAATGCCCAACCCGCCCTGATGGCCCACTCCGTGGCCGCCTACCGGGCGCTGGAGTCCCATTTCGGGATAAGTGTAAAGGACGCAGCCTTCGTGGCCGGTCACTCCCTCGGCGAGTATTCGGCCCTTGCGGCCGCCGGCGCGATCAGCCTGGCTGATACCGCCCGCCTCCTGCGCATCCGGGGCAATGCCATGCAATCCGCCGTCAAGCCGGGCGAGGGCGCCATGGCGGCCTTGCTGGGCGCAGAAGTGGCGCAAGCCGAAGCTGCCTGCGCGGCCGGACGCGAAACCGGCGGCGCCTGCGAGATCGCCAATGACAACGCCCCCGGCCAGCTGGTCATCTCGGGCACCAAGGCCGCCATCGATGCCGCCGTCGCCTGGTCGCAGGCCAACGGCGTGAAGAAGGCGATGGCGCTGAACGTCTCCGCGCCCTTCCACTGCTCGCTGATGCAGCCCGCCGCCGATGCGATGGCGCAGGCTCTGGCATCGACCACCATCAACGCCCCGGCTGTTCCGCTCGTCGCCAACGTCTCGGCCTCGGCCGTCATCGATCCGGAAACCATCCGCCGCAACCTTGTCGCTCAAGTCACCGGCCGCGTACGCTGGACCGAGAGCGTCCAGTTCATGGTGGCGCACGGCGTCACGATGACAGGCGAGGTCGGCAACGGCAAAGTACTCACCGTCATGCAGCGCCGCATCGAGAAATCCCTGAACGGCTTCACCCTTGGCAACCCCGAGGATATCGAAGCGTTCGCCAAAGCCCTCAAAGGATAAGATCCATGTTCGACCTCACTGGCCGCACGGCCCTCGTCACCGGCGCCTCGGGCGGTATTGGCCGCGCCATCGCGCAGGCCCTTTCCGAAGCCGGCGCCAAGGTCGCCCTCTCGGGCACGCGTGAAGCGGTGCTGCAGGAGGTCGCCGCGACCCTCAAGGGCGAGAGCGCCATCGTGCCGTGCAACCTGTCTGACCCCGCCGCTGTCGATGCGCTCGTCGGCCAGGCGGAAGCCGCTATCGGCCCACTCGACATTCTCGTGGCGAATGCGGGGATTACAAAGGACAAGCTGCTCATCCAGATGAAGGACGAGGATTGGGACTCCGTGATCAACGTCAACCTCGGCTCCTATTTCCGCCTCACGAAATCAGCTGTCAGGGGAATGATGAAGCGCCGCCATGGCCGCATCATCGGCATCACGTCGATCGTCGGCGTCACCGGAAACCCCGGACAGGCGAATTACTGCGCCTCCAAGGCCGGCATGATCGGCTTCACCAAATCGCTCGCCCAGGAAGTCGCGAGCCGGGGAATCACGGCCAATACGATTGCCCCCGGCTTCATCGAATCGCCCATGACAGATGGGCTGCCGGACGCGCAGAAACAGGCGCTTTTGGGGCAAATCCCGTCCGGCCGGCTGGGTCAGGGATACGACATTGCTGCAGCTGCGGTGTACCTTGCATCCAACGAAGCGGCCTATGTAACTGGCCAAACCCTGCATGTTAACGGCGGCATGGCGATGATCTGACCCTGCGCAGTCACCAGCGAGACAAGGGCTTGGCGCTCTGCTGGAGTGTGTGCTAGGCGCAACACAATGGTTCAAAAGAGGACCAGTCCTCAGTTATATTTTGAGAGGTATTCATGTCTGACGTTCTTGAGCGCGTGAAAAAAATTGTCGTCGAGAATCTCGACGTGGAAGCCGATAAAGTTGTCGAAGGCGCAAGCTTCATCGACGACCTGGGCGCCGACTCCCTTGACCTCGTCGAACTCGTCATGGCGTTCGAAGAAGAGTTCAACATCGAGATCCCTGATGACGTGCAGGAGTCGATCCGCTCTGTCGGCGACGCCGTGACCCACATCAAAGCGCACATCTAAGCGCGCTGTCCGCGATGTCTAAACGCCGCGTCGTCATCACCGGTATTGGTATCGTATCCCCTCTCGCGATGGGACGCGAAGCCACGTGGGAGCGCCTGATCGCCGGGAAATCCGGCGCAGGTCCCATCGACAAGTTCGATGCGTCGGACCTTCCTTGCAAGATCGCGTTCCAGGTTCCCTACACCTCTGGACGGGGCGGCGGCGCGGGCGACCCCCATGCCTTCGATCCCGACAAGTACATGTCGGCGAAGGAACAGCGCCGGACCGACGAGTTCGTCGTCTATGCGATGGCGGCGGCTGAGGAAGCGCTGGAAGACGCCAACTGGAAACCGGAAACCGACGAAGACCAGGAGCGCACCGGCGTCCTGATCGGATCGGGCATCGGCGGCCTGGAGACGATCTACGAGACCTCGATCATCCTGCACGAGCAGGGCCCCCGCAAGGTCAGCCCGTTCTTCATTCCCGCATCGCTGATCAACCTTGCCTCCGGCCAGGTCTCGATCCGCCACGGACTGAAGGGACCTAACCACTCGGTCGTCACCGCCTGCGCAACAGGTGCGCACGCGATCGGCGACTCGTCGCGGCTGATCCAGTATGGCGACGCTGACGTCATGGTGGCCGGCGGCGCCGAAGCGGTAATCGGCCGTCTCGGCATCGCAGGCTTCTGCGCGGCCAAGGCCATGTCCACCGGCTTCAACGACACGCCTGAAAAAGCCTCGCGCCCTTATGACAAGGACCGCGACGGGTTCGTCATGGGCGAAGGCGCGGCTGTGCTGGTGCTCGAAGAGTATGAGCACGCCAAGGCACGCGGCGCCAAGATGTATGCGGAAGTGATCGGCTATGGCCTGACAGGTGATGCTTATCACATCACGGCGCCCGCCGAGGGCTCCGAAGGCGGCTTCCGTGCCATGAAGATGGCGCTCAAGAATGCCGGAATCGACCCTACCGAGATCGACTATGTGAACGCGCACGGTACTTCGACACCGAAAGGCGATGAAGGCGAAGCAGGCGCGGTCGAGCGCACCTTCGGCGACCATGCGAAGAACCTGTCCATGTCGTCCACGAAATCTGCGGTGGGCCACCTGCTCGGCGCGGCCGGCGCCATCGAGGCGGCCTTCTGCGCCCTGGCCATCCGCGACCAGGTCATGCCGCCGACCCTGAACCTCGACAATCCGAGCTTCGAGACAGTGATCGACCTCATTCCCCACAAGGCCAAGAAGGGCCGGGTGCGGGCTGCGATGTCCAACAGTTTCGGATTCGGCGGCACCAATGCCTCGCTGATCATCCGTGAAGTGACCTGAGTCTTTCGCGGGCCGCACTGCTTGACTTGATTTCCGGGCCGGGGAGGGCACGGTAAGACGGATCACGGTGTCCGGCAAAAGAGGCCCTCATGCGATTCCTGAAAGCCCTGTTTGTCTGGCTGTTCATGCTTGCCCTGCTCGCGGGCGCAGGCGCGGCTGCCGGATGGGTGTGGTTCAACAACGAACTTTCCCGCCCTGGTCCGCTGACGGACGAAGCGGTGATCCGGGTCGAGCCCGGCGAAATCCTGTCCGTCGTCGCAGACCGCCTGGAGGCGGACGGTGTGATCAATGATGCGCGCCTGATGAAACTCAAGGCGCGAATGGATGGCAGCGAACTCGAAATCAAGACCGGGGAATACCTGATCGACAAGGGCGCAACGGTTTCCGAGGTGCTCAGCATACTGACCGAAGGCCGCGCCCTGCTGCACAAGATCACGCTGCCCGAAGGGCGCACCACGGCGCAGCTTCTGAGGATCATCGAGAAAGACAAGATGCTGACCGGCGACATGCCAGAGACGCTGCCCGAGGAGGGCACCTTGCTGCCGGACACCTACATGTTCCACCGCGGCATGACGCGCGCGCAGCTGATCGGGAAAATGCAGACGGCGCAAGCCGACCTGCTGGAAGAACTCTGGCCAACGCGCCAGGAAGGCCTGCCGATCACGACGCCGCAGGAAGCCGTGATCCTCGCCTCGGTCGTCGAAAAAGAAACCGGCAAGGCGGACGAGCGCCCGGAAATCGCCGCGCTGTTCACGACACGCCTGAAGCGCGGCATGCGCCTGCAGAGCGACCCGACGATCATCTACGGCATCTCGAAGGGCGAACCGCTCTACAACAAGGCAGGCCAGCGCCGCACACTCTACCGGTCCGAGATCGACCGGCACACGGAATGGAATACCTATCAGGTCGACGGCCTGCCGAAGACGCCGATCTGCAATCCGGGCGCCGACGCCATTCGCGCCGTGCTCGATCCTCCGGAGACGGAGTATGTGTTCTTCGTTGCCGATGGCAAAGGCGGGCATCTCTTTGCCAAGACGAATGCTGAGCATGAGCGAAATGTAGCGGCCTACCGCGCTTACGAGCGCCAGGAAATCCAGCGGGAACGGGCGAACTGATGGGGATACTTTCGGGGATGACCGGCTTCGCGCGGGTCACGGGGGAGGCCAGCTGGGGCGCCTGGGCGTGGGAGGCGAAAAGCGTCAATGGCCGCTCGCTGGACGTGCGCGTCAATTATCCTCCCGGCTTTGACGCGCTGGAGCGCGAGGTCAAGGCGATGGCCACCGAGCGGTTCAATCGCGGCTCTCTGCAGGTCAGCCTGCGGATCGATATGGCGAGCGGGGCGGGCGGTGTCGTGATCGATCATGTGCTGCTCGGCACGCTGGCTGAGGCTGCCCGCAAGGCGCTCGGCGCCGACCTGACACCAGAAGCCATCGCAACGCTGATGACGCTCAAGGGCGTCGTCGAAACGGGCAGTTCCTCGCTACGCGACCTTGCTGCCGACGAGCCCGCCATGGCGGCGATCAGCGCGGGCGCGAAGCTGGCGGTGGATCAGCTGGCCGAGGGCCGCCGCGCCGAGGGCGCAGATTTGCTCGGCCTCCTGTCCGGCCATCTCGACCAGATCGAGTCTCTCGCGGCGGAGGCCACCAAGATTGCCGCAACCCAGCCCGGCCTGATCAAGGCCAAGCTGCTGAAACAGCTCGAAGACCTCGACCGGGAAGGCCGCGTCGATGCCGAGCGCCTCGCCGCCGAAGTCGCCCTGTCCGCGGCCCGGGCAGATGTACGCGAGGAACTCGACCGCCTCTCCGCCCACGTGAAGTCCGGCCGCGACCTGCTCAAGGCCGGCTCGCCCGCGGGACGCAAGATCGACTTCCTCGCCCAGGAGCTGAACCGCGAGGCCAACACGCTCTGTTCGAAATCCGCCAGCCTCGATTTGACGAATGCGGGACTCAGCCTCAAAGGGGTGATCGACCAGTTCAAGGAGCAGGCGGCCAATGTCGAATAGCGGACACCCGAAGGACCATGGCCGCCGGCGCGGCCTGATGCTCGTCGT
>JBBSAZ010000124.1:0-6102 GCA_038251755.1 Caulobacterales bacterium | reverse complement strand
CTCGGAGCGTCAAACCTCCTGCATCGTGACGATCCGTCCCTCGCCGCCGTCCGGGAGCTGTAACTCCTGGCGGCGGTGCCAATATCTCCCAATCGGCAGGGAAAGTCATAAGACAAGCATCGGGCGATTAGTGTGCAGCATAGCCCTTGCTCGATGATGATGGTTCGGCATTCCCGAGGCAGATTGGTCGATTCAGCCTATTAGCCCGACGCTCTAGTTCTGCGCACGTGCTTTTCGGATCCAGCCCAACAATCTCAACGCTCCATCCGCGCAAAGCCGCTGTTTGGCGTTATCTCGATCCTACAGCTTCGCGACCGTGAGATACTTCCCTCATGAAACGCCAAGGGCTCCCCTTGTGGTTGCTGCGCGACATCCCGGCCTTGCTTTGTGCCCTGATCGGCTTCTGGCCGTTGATGATCCTGGTGATCACCAACGGCTTCAAAGCCATGGGTGGGAAGAAGGTTCCCAGATCAGCCTACGAAGACTTCTCGATCCTCCTCGCCCACGCCGAAGTAAGACTGGACTTCGCCCTCTGGCGCGAAGTCTACGGCCGCCTCAGCTGGGATCACCGCGTCGTTGAGTTCACCTTCGCTGAAGCCTCCGACGACTGGGAGGAAACCGGCCGCCGCTTCCAGTCCTACCAGCGCGCCTTCGGCAACCTCGAAGTGTGCGCCCGCGCCTACGTCCACGCGCCCTGCAAACGTTACAGCATCAACGAGCGCGAAGTGAGCAACGGCGCCTGCTCCAGCTTCTATCTACGCTCTTCGAGCTTCGGCGGACATGTCGCCAAGGGAGGAAACTCCCCGCATGACGGCATGCCGCGCCGAACCGCAGCGAAGGCGGGAGGGGGCAGCCACAGTTGTTGCGGCCCCCCGCTCAATCCAGAAATCGCAACAATTGCGACCCGCACGTACTCCGCGCGAGATCACGCCCGCATATCCTCACCTCACCAACTAAATCGCTTTATCACCCGCGCCCGCTAACGATCACCGGGAGGCCTCGCTAACCATCGACCGCCCTTCCACCATAGGCGTGCCACGCCCCCGCCGTCACAGGCCGATTAACATTCACGCCCCTTAACGCCGCCGCCTGAAATCGCCGGATCACCCTAAGCGTGTGTCAAAGCGGGGTGGCGACCCTCAACCTGTCCCGAGCCGCGCGTCACGCGGCCGGAAGGGACACGGGAGCGGTCCATGACTGACGGCGTGCGGGTACTGGTGTTTGCCTCGCAGAAGGGTGGGTCTGGCAAGACAACGCTCTCCGGCCACATAGCGGTGGAGGCGGAGCGCGCTGGCGATGGGCCGGTCGCCCTGATCGACACGGACCCGCAGGGCTCGTTGGCGAAATGGTGGAACGCCCGCACCGCGTCGACGCCGGCTTTCGCCCAGGCCTCGCTAGAAGAACTCGACTCCTGCCTTGATCACCTCAAGAGCATCGGCTTCCGACTCATAGTCATAGACACGCCCCCGGCCGTGACGCAGACGATCGCGCATGTTGTTCAGCGTGCAGATCTGGTGGTGGTCCCGACCCGCCCAAGCCCGCACGATCTGCGCGCCGTCGGTCCCACCGTCGATATCGCCGACACGTTGAACAAGCCGCTGGTCTTCGTCGTGAACTCCGCCACGGCCCGCGCCCGCATCACCTCGGAAACCGCAGTCGCCCTGTCGCAGCACGGCGTCGTCGCGCCGGTGACGATTCACCACCGCGTCGATTTCGCCGCCTCGATGATCGACGGCCGCACCGTTGGCGACATTCAACCCGAGAGCCGCTCGGCGCAGGAAGTTTCGGCCCTGTGGCTCTTCCTGCGCGGCCGTCTCGCAAAACTGTATGGCGGCGCGGACAGGCGCTGGGCGGAGAAACCGCGCGCCGATTTCTCGACCGCCGTCCTCACGCCGGAAACGCCCGGGCTTCCCGCCGCCGCAATATCGGATGACGACGAGGACTGGGACAACGAACTCCCCGCATGGGCCAGCGCCGCCGTCGCGAACGCCACAAATCCGGATCGTCGCGCTGCCGCGCCACGTAGCGCTGCGGCCAGTCTCCAGCGCGAGCCCGGCGACGTGATGACCGCGCCTCCGCCCGTGCGCACTGCCCAGCTCGACCGCCGAAAGTCTGATCGCGGCCCGGCGCATGGGCAGGTTGATCGCCGACAGCCGCGCAGCTTCGGCCGCCGGCCAACGCACTGAGGTCAGCGCCATGTCAGTTCCTCAGTACGCATCGCTGAACGCGGGAATGCTCGCTCGAAAGGGTGAGGCGCATCCCTCGAAAGAGCCAAGCTTCGGCTACAAGCCATGGCAGCCGCCTGTCGCGCCCGCGGCCCATCCGCTTCAGCAATCGGTTCGCGCCGTCATGCCGCCCGAGCTTGAGGGCGGGCTTGATGTCGCGAAGATGAAGGTACAGCTCAACGAGGTGGAGCAGGCATGGCCCATGGCCAGACCAGTCTATCCTTCAGATAATGAGGGTGTGGGCTGGGTCCCCAACCGGCCGCAGACGCAGCTGAACCTCGGCAGCCTAGGTGTTCCATTCAAGACGACGATCCGCCTGACTCATGCGCAGGCCCGCGCCGTCAAACTCGCAGCGCTCATCCTCGACAAGCCGCAGCAGGAAATCTTGACCGCCGGCCTGATCGAACGGCTCGAAGCGTTGGCCTGCGCGGATCTCGCGAAGTGCTCTTGCTTTCAGGCAGTGCTTGAAGGAATGAAGCCGGCAGAAACGCCGCTAACTTAACAGCCGGAGGCGTCCGGCTAGTTGGTCATGCAGGCCGGAAGGATCAGGCCCTTCGGCAACTTGGTCTCGACATCGCCGCAAGCGGTGTTTAGCTGAACCTGCGTCAGGCCCTTGGCCGCCGACAGGTCAGAGCCTGAAAGATTGGCCTTGTCGAACCTGGCATTGTCGAATTTCGAACCGCCAAACCAGCCGCCAACCAGAACAGCGTCCTGAAAATCGACACCCGTAAAGTCGGAGCCTTCTGCCCGCATGCCGAACCCGTTGACGATGGACATGTTCGCGCCGGCGAACTTTGAGTAATCGAAAGTAGAAAGGCTGAGGTCCGCCTGGCGCAGGCGGGCGCCGGAAAGGTCACGCCCATCGAGGTTCTGATAGGAGAGATCGACCTGGAAAAGATCACAGCCGGAACAGGCCTTTTCGCCCATTACAAGCCGGTTGGCTGTTTCCTTGCGGGTGGCTTCATTCTGTTCGGGGGTCTGAGCGAGAGCCGTGAGACTCATCGCGCCAATGGCGGTCACTGCGATCAGAATGCGAAGATACATCTAAACCAATACGGACAAGCTCATCAGGCCAATAGCCATGACTGCGATTACAATGCGCTGAACCATACAAGTCCCGTTCCAGAATTTGCGGCCATAATTTGCCGGACTAGCCCGGCGGTCACTTAACCAAACGCAAAACAGTAGAAAGAGTTCAATCGAGGCGGATTGCGGGCCGCTTTTTGTGTGAAAAGCGGTGGTTGAATGTAGATGCGGTAAGAATTGCTCAGCTGGGTTACCGAATTCCAAACGTCCCGAACTGAGCGCGCGGCTGTTACGTGTTCGGCCAATCCGCCGCAAGCGACGTTGGCGCCGCAGCTGCAGAATCTGCTTCGATGCCTCGGAAAAACTCAAGAAATCAGGGTCGGTAGAAATTGCCTATGCCGTCTGCACCGTCGCGCCACATGCTTCACACACTGCGATGCCGTCATCCGGACGCAGCGTGAAGTGTCCACAGGTCGGGCAGGCGTCGGACAGATAGTCCGGCCCACGCTGCGGCGTCTCGGGTGGACCCTCGGCGTCGCCCAGTCTTTCGGCCACGCGCCTTGCCGTGAACGGAACGATGTTGTCGGGCATGACGCCCCGGCTAAAGCCCTTGGAGATGAGCTGCTCTGGCCGAACCGGTTGGGCCGCCGGCAAGGTCGGCTCTTCGCCTTCGCGTGCGCCGCCGCCGAGCCCGTCATGGCTGACATTCTCGATCTCGGCGAGGTCGTCACGGCCAAGGTAAGACACTGCGAGTTCGCGGAAGATGTAGTCGAGGATCGAGGTTGCCTTGCGGATATGGTCGTTGCCCGTCACCTCGCCCGCAGGCTCAAAGCGCGTGAAGACAAATGCGTCGACATACTCTTCCAGCGGCACGCCGTATTGCAGGCCGATCGAGATCGCGATCGCGAAGTTGTTCATCAGCGACCGGAAGGCGGCGCCCTCCTTGTGCATGTCGATGAAGATCTCGCCCAGCTCGCCATCGTCGAACTCGCCGGTGTGCAGGTAGACCTTGTGGCCGCCGACCGTGGCTTTCTGGATGTAGCCCTTCCGCCGGTCCGGCAGGCGGCGGCGCTCGGCGATGTAGTCATCGTCATGCCCATGCCCATGCCCGTGTTCGTGATCGTGGACATGAGCATGCACCGACGCCGGAGTGATTGGCGCAGGCAGGCGCTCGAATGTCGGCGCCTGTGTTTCTGCGGCCAGCGGCGCGCGTGCCCGGCGCTTGGCTTCGGAGATCCGTTGCTGCAGTTCGATGTCCACGGCAGGACGCCCCGCTTCGATCCGCACGCCTAGCCCTGCGCCCATCGCAGCGCGAACTGAAGCATGCACGGTCATTCGCGATGTGTCCGCTTGCTCGCCACTGGCAATGGTAATGACAGGCTGGCGCGACAGGAACGGCGCGACGGCCTTCGCCATGCGCACGCGTGCTTCTGGCGTAAGGCCGTCGGAGCGGGCAAGGATGCGCGCTAGTGGAGATTTCGGATTGGAGACCGGCCGCCGTCGTCCCTGCACCGCGACGCGTGCCTCATCGATCTCGCGCGCCGAAATGCCGAGCGCGCGCAGCAGGCTTTCGCCATCGGTGTCGTAGACTTCCGGGTTGAAGCCCAGCTTCTTGCGGATCACTTCATCGCCCACGACCCAGCGCGAGAACGCAGCCGCAAGGCTCAGACCTTCCTTCAGCGCCTGCTCCACACGGTCCATCGCATCATCAGTCATGCCGCGCGATTCAAGCCGGTGGCGCTCCAGCCCGTCGATCTGGTCGAGTGTCCGCGCGCCAAGAATGCGCAGGCGCACGTCGTCCGCCTCGGTCTTGCTCGCCGCCGTGGTTATCGCCGCAGTAACACAGGACGACAATTCCGGCGTCTGCTCGTCCTCGCTCGCCAGCAGCAAGTCGACCGGATCGGCACCGCTGCTTTCGGCTGACAGCCAGAAAATGGCGGCGGCGGAAGGGTGGTCGATGGTGATCGTATCGTGCGCGTCTTTCGCAATGCTGCACAGTTTTACAGCCGCCTCGAGCCCGTCCTCGCTGTCGAATGCCAGACCTTGCGACATGACCCCGGCCGCCAGTCCTGCAATGAGAACCGTGCAGGTCGGTATGAAACTGGACAGCGCCGCAAGGTCAGCAGCCAGCAATGCAAAATCGCCGGTCGCCGCATAGCGCGACGCGTTGATTGCGGCTGTTGGCGCAGCTGGGTCACCCGCGTCGGCCGCGATGCTGATCCGCACCGCAAGACGGGTCCGGCTTACACGCTCCATCGCGGTCGCGACATCGCCGGCGTCGAGCCCACTCCAGCCCGGAATGACATAGGCCTGCCGCCCCGGCTCTCGTGCTCCCGTGGCCTGCCGGCGTAGCGTAATCGCGGCAGCGCGCGGACCGCCGGGCGTGCAAAGCGCAATCTCCACCAACTCCGCGTCCGCGCCGGCGCGGAAGGCGTCGATCAGAGCCGAAGTTGTTGGCCGCCCCTGTTCGTCCGTCTCGATGGTCAGTGCTTCCAGCGCATCCGCCACCGCCACGAAAGCTTGCGTCGCCACGGCGCGGGCCGACGCCACGGACGTTGCATCGGCGATCGCCGCAAGCAGGCTGGCGCCGTCGATCCGGGCGGGAACAATGGCTTCGATCAGGCTGGCCGGCGCGATCGGCGTGATCCGCCGCGTGCGGATCGCCTCGCAGACCGCCTCGGCCGCCTCGCTCTCGCCGCCCAGCGTGCGGATCGCCGTCAGGTGCGCATTGACCAGCCGCGCGGGGGCAGCTTCCGCGTCGCCATGCTCAAGCAAGGCCGATCCGGTTTCGAGAACCCGGGCCAGATGCCGTGTCGAAGATTTGGTCCGGGACTCAGCCATCACTCAACCT
>JBBSAZ010000123.1:0-6126 GCA_038251755.1 Caulobacterales bacterium | reverse complement strand
CGAGCGAGATCACGGCGAAGTTTTCTTCGGTCGCCGGGTTCTCGACTTTCAGCTTGCGGGGCGTCACCGGGTCAACCCATGCGCCGTCGATATAGAACTTGAGATACTCTTTCATGGGCCGGGGCCTCCCTTTGGCATGTCTGATTGGGGCTCAGAGCTGACTATAGGAGACGCGCGGGCATTTCGCCACTGCTGACGCGACGGGAAGGTTCTTCTGCCCTCTTCCTCGCGGGAGGGGCCGGGGGTGAGGGAGAGCACCCCTTCAAGTTCAGGCTGCGCGAAGCGGCAAGAAACGGCGCCTGCTCAATCCAAACCCCGTCTCCCAGAGGAGAAGGGGCGCAGGCTTGCGTAGCCCGCGCCGGCCTAATTCTTCACTTTGGTCCAGCCGCGCCCCGCCATGCAGGTCACGAAATTCGCCTCGACATTGTAACTGATCTGGTTGCAGGCCGCGACGGCCGTGGCGAAGGGCTGCGCGCCGCCATGACCGGCCCAGTTCTTTTCAGATGGACCTGTGGCGCAGCCCGAAAGGCCGAGAGCGGCGGCGAGGATGAGGGCGCGCATGGGTTTCACCGTTTCCGTGTTCCGAATATGCCGCGCAGAATATAGCGCGTGATCTCGCGGCTCGCCGTGCTGGCGGCATTGTTCGCCGCCCGCTCGGTCGTGCTCATCCGGCGCGAGCGGGCCGGTGCCTTGCCCTTGGCCTTCGCCTTGGCAGCGGCTTCCTTCTCCTTGGCCTCCAGCTTGGCGAGTTTCTCGGCCTGCGTGGCGGCGACCTCCTCGCGCTTCGACAGGATTTCGTAGGCTGACTCCCGGTCGATCGCCTTTTCATATTTGCCGAACACCGGGCTTGCCTTGTGTACCTCGGCGCGCTCCGCATCGGTCGCCGGGCCGAGCCGCGAGGATGGGGGCCGGATCAGTGTTTTCTGCACCATCGTCGGCGCGCCCTTGGCTTCCAGCGTGGAAACCAGCGCCTCGCCGACGCCCATCTCGGTGATTGCGGCCTCCGTCTTGAACGAGGGGTTCGGACGGAATGAGGCGGCCGCCGATTTCACCGCCTTCTGTTCGGTCGGCGTATAGGCGCGCAGCGCATGCTGCAGCCGGTTGCCGAGCTGCGCCAACACGCTTTCCGGCAGGTCGCGCGGGTTCTGCGTGACAAAATAGACGCCGACACCCTTCGACCGGATCAGGCGCACGACCTGTTCCACCTTCTGCATCAGGGCGGGAGGGGCATCAGCGAACAGCAAGTGCGCCTCGTCGAAGAAGAACACCAGACGGGGCTTCTCCGGATCGCCGATCTCGGGCAGTTCCTCGAACAGTTCCGACAGCAGCCAGAGCAGGAAGGTCGAATAGAGCTTCGGCGAATTGATCAGCTTACGGGCATCCAGAATGTTGATGTAGCCGCGCCCATCGGTCGTCGTGCGCATCAGGTCGGCCAGCTCCAGGGCCGGCTCACCGAAGAAGCGTTCCGCCCCGCCGCGCTCCAGCACCAGCAGCTCGCGCTGCACCGCCGACAGCGACGCCGGCGCCACGTTGCCATACTTGCGGCTGATCTCGGTGCGCAGCGTATCGTCGCCGAGGCTGATCAGCAGCTTGCGCAGGTCCTTGAGATCCAGCAGCAGCAGGCCGTTATCGTCGGCATACTGGAACGCGATGTTCAGCACCCCTTCCTGCACATCGGTCAGCCCCATCAGGCGCGACAGGAGCAGGGGCCCCATCTCGGAAATCGTCGCGCGGACCGGGTGCCCGCTCTCGCCGAACACATCCCAGAAGATCGTCGGCGCGCCGGCATATTTCAGCTCGCCCATGCCGATCTGCTGCGCACGGGCGGTCAGGCTCGCATGTGCCTTGTGGGTCTCGCTGCCGGGCATGCAGATACCGGAGAGGTCGCCTTTCACATCCGCGGCAAACACAGGCACCCCGGCATCGGAGAAGGCCTGCGCCATGATCTGCAGCGTTACCGTCTTGCCGGTGCCGGTCGCCCCCGCCACCAGGCCATGCCGGTTGGCCACCTTGAGGATCAGTGACTGGGCCGCATCGGGATGGCCGGTTGCGTTCGCATCCGCGCCGCCCAGGAAAATCGTGTCACTCATCCGCCGTCCTTCATTCTGCAAACCTTGCTCACAGGCTAGCCATCTGGCCGGATTCGGCAAGCCGCATCACCCGCGCAGCCCAGCTTGACCCGGATCGCGGGCGCCCTCACCCTGCGCGGCTCGCTCCCGGAGATACAATCACATGGACCGCTCAGCCAAGGTCGGCACCTGGATCATCGCGACAGGCGTGATCATCGCTTTCCTGTATGCCGGCCGCGAAATCCTCGCGACCTTCGCCATGGCCGTGTTCCTGTTCCTGATCATCGAAGGCTTTGCCACCGCCATCGACAATGCCAGCAAGACGATCAACCTGCGGACAGCGCGCCTGATCGCGGTGCTGCTGGTGACCGGCGGGTTCGTCGGGTTCATCGCCCTTATGGCCAATGGGGTCGGAGAATTCGGGCGCCATGCCGAAGACTACGAAACCAAGATCAACCACCTGATCTCGGATGCCTACCGCGTCTTCGGCATGTCCGACTCGCCGACCCTGACGCAGCTTCTGTTCAACGAGCGCGGCGAACAATTGTTCGCGACGATCGCCAATTCGGTCAGCGGCCTGTCCGGCGACCTGATGCTGATCCTGATCTATGTCGCCTTCCTGTTCTCCGCGCAGGCCGGTTGGACGCACAAGCTCGACAACATCTTCCCGGTTACCGATCGCCGAGAGCAGGTCCGCACCATCGGCAACGACGCGCGCGTCGGCATCGAGCGCTATCTCTGGGTCCAGACCCTGATCTCAGCCTTGATCACGCTACTCAGCTATGTCTCGCTGCTGGCGCTCGGTGTGCAGAATGCACTCTTCCTTTCGGCGCTGATCTTCGTGCTAAATTATATCCCTACGGTCGGCTCCATCGCGGCCGCGCTGGTGCCGCCGCTGTTCGCGCTGGTGCAGCCCGAGGTTCCCGGCTGGGTGCCCGGCGCCGCGCCGCAGGATTCCTATATTTATTCGGCAATCGTCTTCGGTATCGTCAGTTTCTGGCAATTCTCGATTGGCAACTTCATCCAGCCCCGGATGATGGGCGACTCCCTGAATCTGTCCGCCCTCGTCGTCCTCCTGGCCCTCGCCATCTGGGGTGTTTTGTGGGGAATCCCGGGCATGTTCCTCTCGGCGCCCCTGACCGTGCTGATGATGATCCTGTTCGCGCAGTCCGAAAGCACGCGATGGATCGCGATCCTTTTGTCAGCCGACGGCAACCCGAAGGGGAAGAGTTCTCAACCCTCCGAGGGTGCGACTGCACGAAGCACTGTTTGAGCGGTCCGATTTCGTGTATATGAGTTGAAAGAACAGGTGCGGTTTGGGCTGCCGCTCCATGTACAATCGTTAACTTTTTTTACAGGACTTCCGAGTTGATATCGGAGTTCAACGACCAAATTTACGAATTCAGGCTTCCGCGTGCGTCCCCCCACCCAGCCTGCGGAAGATTCTGAAGGGCCCGCCGGACATGTCCCCGTTCGGCGGGCCCACTTATTTCCGGCTCACCTCCTGCCGGGTTGACGTGGACACAAACGTCACTTCCGGTCCGAATGGACATGCAGTCCTTCCATCCAAGATTCTTGAAGCAGTAACGCCCGGGGAGTAGACCCGGACAAAGCGATTTCCGTTAGGTGAGTCTTTCCATGTCCCGTTCCGCTGCTGTCACCGGGCCTGAAGCCCAGGTCCTTGAACAGATACTACAGGAGGCTGCGGGCGAAGATCTGACGGGTCTCACCGAGGCCGACATCAAAACCCTTGGCCAGCAACTCTGGGCCTGGGCCTCGCAGGTCCCTGCCGGCCAGCAGGCCGTGCGCGTCACACCGCATGCGGACGGCGCCAAGGGCCCCCTCGGCCGCGCCGTGCTGGAAGCGACCGGGCCGGACATGCCTTTCCTGGTCGATTCCCTCCTGAGTGAATGCGCGGCGCAGGGCCACGAGGTCAAAGCCCTGTTCCACCCGGTCGTGACGCTCGCCGACGGCCGCATGATGTCCGTCATCCAGATCCATACATCCCTGCTGACGCCCGGCGAGGCGCACCTGCTCGAAACCGGCGCGCGCGCCACGCTCGCCGATGTCCAGCGCGCCGTCTCCGACCACCGCGCCATGCAGGCCCGGATGCGCACCGAGATGAAACGCTTGTCCAGCCTGCAGCACATCTCACCGGTCGAGCGGGATGAAGCGGTTGCCTTCCTGGAATGGCTGCTGAAGGAGCATTACGTGTTCCTGGGCAGCCGCGAATATGATTTCGATACGGACGAGTCCGGCCGCGTCCTCCCGGCTGAGCCGCTGATGATCGACGGCTCCAACCTCGGCATCCTGCGCGACGAAAAGCTCAACGTTCTCTCGCCGGACAGCGAACCCCTCGTTCTCACTCAGGAAGTTGGCGAATTCCTCGCCCAGCCCGCGCCGCTGATCATCGCCAAGTCAACTCTGCCGAGCCGCGTGCACCGCCGTGTGCCCTGCGACTATATCGGCATCAAGAAATACGACGCGCAGGGCCGCGTCAACGGCGAGGTCCGCTTCCTCGGCCTGTTCACGGCCGAAGCCTATGACGAGACCGCGCGTTCCATCCCCTTCATGCGCCGCCGTGTGCAGAAGATCATGGCCGCCTCCGGCGCTGCCCCCGGTGGGCACACAGAGAAGGCGCTCGCCAACCTGATCGAGACCTGGCCGCGCGACGAACTCTTCCAGACGCGCTCCACCCTGCTCGGCCCGATGGTCATGGGCGCGCTGCACCTGATCGGCCGTCCGCGGACGAAAGTCTTCCTGCGCCGCGACGAGTTCGACCGGTTCGTCACCGCGCTCGTCTTTGTCCCGCGCGAATCCTATGACACCGCCCTGCGCCAACGCATCGGCGCGGTTCTCACCGAGGCCTATCAGGGTGAGCTGCGCTCGTTCCAACCCTACTTCGACTCTGGCCCGATGGCCCGCGTCCATTTCGAAATCGGTCTGTCGCCCGGTCATCCGGAGCCGGACGCTGCCGTAATCGAAAACCGGATCGTCGCCCTCGCGCGCACCTGGGACCAGGGCTTCCGCGACCTGCTGATGAGTTCCGATCTGACCGGCGGCGATCGGGAAGGGGCCCGCGCCTTCATCGGCGCCTTCAACGCCGCCTACCGCGAAGCCTTTGCGCCGGACGAAGCGCTGCGCGATGTCACCAGCATGGCAGCGCTCAGTGCGGGCCGCCCCATGGTCGCCCGCGCCTATCGCCGGGACACTGACCCGCCATCGAAAGTCCGTGTCAAGATTTTCGCCCGCGACGGCGCCATCGCGCTCTCGCGCTGCGTGCCGGTGTTCGAGAATCTCGGCCTCTTCGTGCATTTCGAAACGGGTTATCCTGTGCGCCCGCCGTTCAAGCCGGTGGCCGATGCACCGGATGTCTACTGGGTCCACTCCCTCGCCATGGAATCGGCGGACGGCGCCCCGCTGCCGCTGATCAGTCTCGCCCACGTGCTCGAAGAGGCGTTCATCGCGGTCTGGAGCGGGCGGGCCGACAATGACAAGTTCAACCGCCTCGTGCTCACCGCCGGCGCCACATGGCGCGAAGCCGCGCTGATCCGCGCGCTCGCCGCCTACCGCCGCCAGAGCGGCCTCGACCAGCCGCAGGACGTTCAGGAAGCCGCCGTCGCGCGCTATCCGGCCGTCACGCGCCTCATCCTCAACCTGTTCACCGCGCGGTTTGATCCGCAGGCGCACAAATCCATGGACGCCCGGCTGATGGCCGCGGCCGAGATCGAGGCCAGGTTCGAGGACGCCATGAAAGGCGTCGCCAGCCTCACTGATGATCTCGTGCTGCGCCGCCTGTTCAATCTCGTTCGCGCCCTCCAGCGCACCAACTTCTACCAGACCGATGAGGACGGCGCCGAGCGGTCCTGGATCAGCTTCAAGGTCGCCAGCCGCGAACTCGCCGACCTGCCGGAGCCCAAACCCTTCCGCGAAATCTTCACCTCCAGCCCAAAGGTCGAAGGCGTCCACCTGCGCTTCGGCCCTGTCGCGCGCGGCGGCCTGCGCTGGTCGGACCGCCCGTCGGACTACCGCACCGAAGTCCTCGGCCTCGTGAAGG
>JBBSAZ010000122.1:0-6168 GCA_038251755.1 Caulobacterales bacterium | reverse complement strand
GCCTCGACCATCTGGCGGCCTTCGACGATCTTGCGCTTCGAATAGGTGATGAAGGCCTCGTCATTGTAGCAGGCGATGGCGGCGGCGGTGGACGTGCAGGGCGCCCAGGACATCACGGCCGAACGTATCTTTTCCGCCGTCTCGGCCGACGAGATCGTGTAGCCGACGCGGATGCCGGCCATGCCGTAGATTTTCGAGAAGGTGCGCGTGACGATCACGTCCTTGCCTTCCTTGACCAGCGGCACGCAGGTGGTCGCCGCTTCGTCATCGGTCAGTTCGATATACGCCTCATCAACGACCACAGTGGTCTTCGCGGCCATGCTCGTCACGGCCGGGCGGATCACGCTGCCGGGGGTTGTCAGGCCCGTCGGGTTGTTCGGATTGCACAATTGCACCATGCCGGTTTCCGGCGTGATGGCGGCCTCTATGCCGGCATAGTCGATTTCCATGCCGTCCGTGAGCGGAACACGTGTAATGCTCGCAAGGCCGAGTTTCGCAGCATAGAGCGCAGTCGTGTCCCAGAACAGACGCGGCGCCACGATCGGGCCTTTGGGGCCATAGACGAGGGCGATGGCGCTGAGCGCTTCGCCGGAACCCGTGGTCACCACGATCTGTTCCGGCGCGACCCCGTGGCGATCCGCGATCAACTTCATCAGCGTGAAGAGGAAGTCCTCATTGGTATAGTAGGCGCCCTTTTCAGCAGCTTGCTGGATGGCGGTCAGGGCCGACGGCGCGGGCCCGTAAGGATTTTCATTGCGCGAGAGCAAGGCGAGACCATCGGCCGGCCCCAGCAGCGGGAGGGCAGATGCCGGACCGGTGGGAAACGCGCCGGTCGCTTCGGCGAGCGCACTTGAAGAACCGGTCGCGCAGGCGGCGAGGCTGGCGGCCGCGCCGAGTGCGCCGCCCGAGAGGATGCCGCGGCGTGTCAGTCTATATCCCATGGTCTTCCTCCGGAATGTGGATAGCGAGTTCGGTTGTGATCGGTGTTTGTTCGACGTGTAGCGGCAGAGTGCGGGCTTGCGGCGCGAACGCGCTGAGCAGCATCAGGCTGGACGTAAAGAGCAGGTAGACGCCGAGCGCGCGGCGCAGGTGCGCAGCGTTGAGGCTGTGCGCCATGGCAACGCCCCAGGGCGCGGTGATCAGGCTCATCGAGATGATGGCGAGCGCAGCAATGACGTTCACATAGCCGATGGAGCCGTAGGGCAGGCCGGTTTCGCCGAGGCCGCCGAGAATCGAACCGATGGTGCCGGGCACGGCGATGATGGTGCCGAAGCCAGCGGCTGTGGCGACCGCGCGGTGCATCGGTTGGCCGCTGAGCGTCATGATCAGCACGGCAGGCGTGCCGCCGCCGATGCCGAGCAGCGTGCAATAGCCGCCGAGGATGCTGCCCAGGCCGCCGCGCAACATGCCGGTGGGCATCTGGTTCGCCATGGGGCCGTTTCGCGTCAGCACCGGGAAAAGGAAATGCCAGGCCATGATGAATACACCGACACCGAAGGTGATCTTCAGCGCCTGGCCATCCAGATATTGGGCTACGAGCAGCCCGAGAAGGACCCCCGCGACGACCCAGGGCGTCCAGCTTTTCAGGATCTCGAAATCGACCGCCCCCCGCCGCGCATGCGCCTGAACCGACCTCAGCGACGTGAAGATAATGGTGGCGAGCGAGGTGCCAATGGCGACATGCATGATCTTGTCGCTGTCTCCGCCGGTGCCCAGCAGGGCGAGCACCGAGGCAAGCGCCGGTACAACGACGAATCCGCCGCCGATGCCGAACAGGCCGGCCACAAAGCCCGCAAGCGCGCCTGCGGCCAGCATGGCCGCAATGAACATCAGCGTGTCGCCCGTGATCGCCAAAACCTGCTCCTGCCGACATTCCGGCTCGAAACCGGGTTACGCCTCTGGTCGGCAGGCGCAATTCGATTAGGCCGGTTTCGGCCGGGAACCGGGCAATTCGGCGTGAGGCGATCGCCGTTTGACCACCCGGGAGTCAAAACTTGGGCAGCGGGACGGCCCTTGATCTTGGCCTCCCAATCGCCCACCTATGGGGCATGGCCAGACGACCCCGCCCGAAACCGGTAACCCTTTCCGACGCAGCCAGCCTGCGCGTGCGCGAAATCATGGATGAGCGCGGCCTCGGCTACCTGCGTGTCGGCGTCAAGAATGGCGGCTGCGCGGGCATGGAATATGTCATGGACTATGCCGCCGCGCCGGCCCAGTTGGACGAAGTGGTCGAGGATAACGGCGTCACCATCGTGATCGACGCGAAGGCCGTATTGTTCCTGCTCGGCAGCGAACTCGACTATGAAATCACGGCGCTGCACGAGAAATTCGTGTTCCGCAATCCGAACCAGACCGACGCCTGTGGCTGCGGCGAAAGCGTCACGATCGTCCCCGCCACGGCGGAATGATTGTCCGCAGTTTTGCGCCGATTGCGGCGCCGGATGCGCATACCCTGATCCTCGGAAGCATGCCCGGCATCGCCTCGCTGGAGGCGGGCCATTACTACGCCCATCCGCGCAACGCTTTCTGGTCCATCATGGGCGCCTTGTTCGGCGCAGGGCCTGACCTGCCGTATACGGAGCGACTGGCGCGGCTGAAGGCCGAAGGCGTTGCGGTCTGGGATGTGCTGCAGGCCTGCGAACGCGAAGGCAGCCTGGATTCAAACATCCGCAGCGAAGTCCCCAACGACTTCGCCGGCTTCTTCGCCGCGCATCCGGCCATCCGCTGCGTTGGCCTCAACGGCGGCAAGGCGGCGGCGAGCTTCCGCAAGCACGCAGCCCACAGCCTGCCTGCAAGCGCGGTGGCGCACATTCTCCCGTCCACCAGTCCGGCGCATGCAGCACGTGGATTGGAAGAGAAGTGTGCGCTCTGGCGGGTAGCACTTCTTCCTTGAACCCCTCTCCCTTGGGGTCGCTCAGGAAATCGTATACGATTATCCGCGCGAGTCTCCCTACGCTTTGCGCGGGGAGGGAACAGGTCGCCTCTTGAGAAGCGTGAGTTCTGCCCAGAAGTGCAATGGGTCCCCTCCCCGGAACGGGGAGGGCTAGGGTGGGGCGAGGCAAATGGAAACGCCTCAGGCCTTCTCGAACGCCGCCAGATTGTCCGCCGTCGGCTTGGCTTCCATGCCGTTAGGCGGATCGGGGATGAGGGTGGCGCGGCGTACCGGCTGGCCCGTCGCTTCGGCGACGAGCTCGGCGGTGCGCGATTCCACGGCCTCGGTGAGGCGCGCGATGAATTCTTCCTTCGGCAGGCCGGGCGGGATCGGATCCAGAAACTCGATGACCGCCCGGCCGCCGCGCGTCGGTTTCTCCTGCTGCTGCCAGAACACACCAATATTCGTGGCCACCGGCACGACCGGCACGCCCATCGCTTCGGCCATGTGCCAGACGCCGGATTTGTATCGGAAATGGTAGCCGACCGGCGCGAGGTGGCCTTCGGGATAGATCAGCACCCGGCGGCCGTCATCCTTGGCTTTCTGCATGCCATCGGCGAGCGAAGAGGCTTTCTTCTCGCCGCCGCCGCACGTGTCGATGACGATGGCGCCGAGCTTCTTCAGGATGCCGGAGACAAGCGGGAAGCGCTCAAGATGGTCGCCGGTCACGAAGGCAAGATTGGGCACTTCCGGGTAGACGAGAAAACCGTCGCCCCAGCTCTGGTGTTTCGCGGCAACGACAAAGGCGCCTTGCGGCAGGCGTTCGCGCCCGCGCACGTCCTTGCGAATGCCGGCGATCAGGCGCAGCGCGAGGTTCATGGCGCGCGTGTAGCTCTTGATGATGGCACGCACAGGCCCGTGCCCGGGCCAGGCGAGAAAGGGGAGCGACGCGAGAATGTAGATGACCGAGAGCACGTAGTAGGCGATCTGGAAGAGAGTGCCGCGCATGTAGGGATGCTCCGTAGGCGAAGGATCAGGCAGATTTCAGCACGGCCAGAATGGCGCGGGCCAGCGCCGGAGCGTGCTGTGACAACGGCCCCGGCAAGCGATTGTAGATCTTGTTCTGCCCAGCCTGCATCACGACGCCGAGCGCCATGGCTGCCTTCAGGGCGGGGTCGCCTTTGGGAATCGCTCCCGCATCCATCAGCCCGCTGATGATCCGTTCGGTCACCGAGACAGGGTCGTCCTCGCGGCGCTTGTCATAGGGCAGGTAGCGGTTCATCGAGACGAGGTGAAACGAGAACAGCAGGAAGTCTTCATCCGCCAGCTTGCAGTAAGCGGTGACGGCGGCATTCACTTTCACGTCGAGGCTACCGTTGCTGGTCAACGCTTCGGCGATCAGCTGCGACAGCCGGTTATGCGTGGCCTGGAACAGCGACAGGGCAAGTTCGTCCTTGCCCTTGTAGTGGCGATACAAGGCGCCTTCCGACACGCCGGCCTTGTCGGCAATCTCGCGCGTCGTGGCGGCGTCCACGCCTTCATGGATGAACAGCTTCAATGCTGCACGCTCGATCTTCGGCTTCGCGTTTCGCACGCGCGGCTTCTTGTCGGGCTGCGGATCAGAAGCGGTTTTGGCCATGCGGAAATCTCCGTTCCAGAGAGATCTACATAGCAGGCACCAGCCCTATTTGCAAGTGATCATTCGCTCACTTTTGGGGTGAATTCGTGAATGGCGCGTAAACCATTGGAGGGGGAGAGCGAGGCAAAAGCTGCCGGGCGGCTTGTGCAACAAAATCCGCCCCCTCCCGAAACAAAATCCCCAGTCGCCTCAAGTGCCTGAAAGATTTCTCCGGAAAACCTGCGCCACACCCCTCCGGCCGGGGTTACACTCAGCCTCACACTCGCCCACCCACACCGTCGGATAGAGGCCGCAGGCCGAAATCCGCTCGCCCCGAGAGAGGACGAGAAACAAACGATACCAAGTGATAAAAAATGAGAATCAATGAGAGAAAATCGACACGCGGAATACAAAGCCTGCAACAAGATGAGACCGTCTGGCGAGGGAACAAGGAGACTTGAGCCTACACAAAACCGCGCTGCGGCAAAATAAAACCCATCCCCTTCAAGCCGCTATGAAATTCGCCCCCAGTCCTTGCGCAACACCTCCGCCCACGGAGCGATCAAAAATCCATGGCCAAACGCAAACCGGGCGCACCGCCTGGTGCGCCCGGAAAGCGTGTTCGATTGTGAAGGGCCGCCTAGGCGAGCACGTCGATCCGGTAGCTTTCGATGACGGTATTGGCGAGCAGCTTCTCGCACATTTCCTTGACGCGCTTCTCGGCGTCCGCCTTGGCAAGACCATCCTCGAGCTCAAGCTCGATGACCTTGCCGACGCGCGCGGCTTCAACTTCGCCGTAGCCCATCCGCGCCAGCGTGTCGGCGACGGCCTTGCCTTGCGGATCAAGAACTCCGGCTTTCAGGGAGACGTGAACGACAGCTTTCATTTGCTGCCCCCGGTGAAGCTGACGACATTGTCCGTGTCGCCCGATTCCTTGATGATCCCAAGACGGCGTGCGACTTCGGCATAGGCCTCTGTCACGCCGCCCAGGTCGCGGCGGAAACGGTCCTTGTCGAGTTTCTCGCCAGTCTTGTTGTCCCACAGGCGGCAACTGTCCGGGCTGATCTCGTCGGCCAGCAGGATGCGCGGCATGTCCTGGTCGCTCTCGAAATACCGGCCGAACTCGATCTTGAAATCGACCAGCCGGATGCCGGCGCCGGCGAACAGGCCGGACATGTAATCGTTCACGCGCAGGGCGAGAGCGATGATGTCATCATATTCCTGCGGCGTGGCCCAGCCGAACGCCGCGATGTGTTCTTCCGAAACCATCGGATCATGCAGGGCGTCGCTTTTGTAATAGAACTCGACCAGCGGACGCGGCAGTTGCTGGCCTTCCGGCATGCCGAGGCGGGTGGAGAGGGAGCCAGCGGCGATGTTGCGCACCACGACTTCCAGCGGGATGATCTCGACCTTGCGGATCAGCTGCTCGCGCATGTTGAGCCGGCGGATGAAGTGCGTCGGAATACCGATCACGCTCAGCTGGGTCATGATGAATTCGCTGATGCGGTTGTTCAGAACGCCCTTGCCGTCGAGCACGGCTTTCTTCTGAGCGTCGAAGGCCGTTGTGTCGTCCTTGAAATACTGGATCAGCGTGCCGGGTTCCGGCCCCTCATAGAGGATTTTCGCTTTTCCCTCATAGACGATGCGCCGTTTGCTCATCTTGATCCGGCCCTTCCTG
>JBBSAZ010000121.1:0-6189 GCA_038251755.1 Caulobacterales bacterium | reverse complement strand
GGCGCCGATTTTCAGCCCACCGGGCCCATCATTCGTCCGGCCGATGTTCAAGTTCAGCGTGCCTTGCACGTCGGCCGTCTGGGTTACTTCGGCCGCGGGCGCTGCTTCAACCGGCGCCGCTTCAGCGGTTGCTGAAGGCGCGGTGAGAGAACAGCCGGCGCCGACACCAGCGAGCGACAACAGGAGAAGGGCAGTGATCGGTTTCATCCACATTCCTCAAGCATGACGCTCCAGCGACCTTGCCGCAAGCTTACTTTCCACAACGTCCCAGAATTTGGCAGTTGCATCAATGCCTGACAGGCGTTTGAGCGCCTGCAGACCGGTGGGGGAGGTAACGTTCACCTCGGTCAGCCGACCGCCGATCACGTCGATACCGGTCAGCACCAGTCCCCGGCGTTTCAGTTCCGGCCCGATGCGCGCGCAGATCTGCTTGTCGGCGGCAGACAGTTCGGTCGCTTCGGCGGTGCCGCCGACAACGAGATTGGAGCGCACCTGTCCGGCCTTGGGCCTGCGATTGATCGCGCCCACCGCTTCGCCGTCGATCAGGATAACGCGTTTGTCGCCTTCGGACACGGCCGGCAGGAAGGCCTGTACCATCACCGGTTCACCCGACCGGCCAAGGAATAGCTCCAGCAACGAATCCAGGTTCGAATCGGCTTCGGTTAGCCGGAAGACGCCCGCGCCGCCATGCCCGTAGAGCGGCTTGACGATGATGTCGTGATGCGTCGCCCGGAAAGCGTCGATGACCGCCCGGTCGCGCGTCACCAGGGTGGGCGGCATGATGTCCGGGAACATCAGCGGGAAAATCTTCTCGGGGCTGGAGCGTACGCCGGCGGGATCGTTCAGCACCAGCGTTTCGCTGGAGACTTCCTCAAGCAGGTGGCAGGCGGTGATATAACCCATGTCGAACGGCGGGTCCTGGCGCATCAGGATGACATCCACGTCGTCCTTCAGATCGAGCGTCACAGGCGCGCCGAACAGACCCGGTGTGCCCTGCACCCGTTGCACGCGGGCGGGGCGGGCGCGAGCGGTCACGCGGCCTTCGGTCCAGGACAGATCGCCCGGGCCATACACGAACAACTCATACCCGCGCGCCTGTGCTGTCTCGGCGAGCGCAAAGCTCGTGTCACCGTCGATATTGACCCGCTCCAGCGGATCCATCTGAATGGCTATGCGCAATGTCACGCGTTTATCGCCCCCGTTGTTACGGAAGGCACGCGGTCTCAGCGGCTTCCTGGTTCGTAATTGGCGCCGTGCAACTCGGTCAACGGCTCGGTCGTATATGACGCGTCGGGGGCCTGTTGATAAGTGGGCGCCTGAGGCGCCTCGGTGGTGATCGGCGCAGACTGCCGGCCTGCCGCATCACGAATCCGGACATAAGAGACGACCTGCATCACGCCGCCGACAACGCTGGCCTCTTCGGCCGCGGCGCGCAGTTCTTCCGTGTCCCGTGCGATGCCCATCAGATAGACGACGCCGCCATAGGTTTCGATATTGAAGTTGACGCTTTTAACCTTGCTGGAGCCGATCAGGCGGGCGCGCACCCGTCCAGTGATGATTTCGTCGGACACGTTCGACATGAACCCGCCTGGCGGCTCGATCCGCACTTCATTGGCGACGTCCACCGTGCGGGACGAACTCCACGCAATGCCTTCCGCAAATGTGCGGTCTTCCGGCTCGTTCACCCGGCCCGAAAGCAGCACGAGGCCGTTGGCGACTTCCACATCCACCTCGGCAAACCGGGCGCCGCTCTCGTTCAGCAGCTTCGCCTTGATCTCGTTGGAAGCGGTCGCATCATCGACCGCCTCGCCAATCGTCTTTTCCTGCACCGACGTCAGGCCAACGGCGCCGGCCGTCCCGAGCACGGCGACGGCACAGCCCGGCAGGGCAAGGGTTGCGAGCAGGCAAGGCAGCACAAAAACGTTACGCATGAGGGGTGTCCTGGAAGTCGCGGTGGAGGAAACTTCATTAAACGGAGGATAGGGCGAAACAGGGCCATTCTCCAAGTGAAACCCTGTATAGCTTGTGAACGGACGGTGCCCCTTGCAGGCATCTGCGCGTTTTTTGCTGGTTGCGCGGGCCGCCGCGTGTTAGGATTTCGTCACAGTCGCAAAAGGAGCCCTTGCCCTGTCATCCGCCAAATCCCGGGTTGAGCCCCCAAAGAACGTCTCGCTTGCCGACATCAAGGTGCTGGCCGAGGCCCTCTCTAAAGTTCTCGAAGACGACAAGGCCGAAGACCTTGCCTTCATTGAGCTCCAGGGCAAATCCTCTCTCGCTGATTTCATGATCATTGCTTCGGGCCGTTCCGGACGGCACGTGGCGGCGCTTGCCGAACACGTCGCCCAGGAAGCCAAACGCCTGACCGGCCGCCCGGCCAGCGTCGAAGGTATGGCTAATGCCGACTGGGTGCTGATCGATACCGGCGACGTGATTGTTCACCTCTTCCGCCCCGAAGTGCGCGAATTCTACAATCTCGAAAAAATCTGGATGTCGGACAATTCGGCGCACCGGGCAGCCCGCGCGTCCTCCTGATCCATGCGGCTGCAAATGGTCGGGGTGGGGCGCCTGAAAGACGGCCCCGAACGCAGCCTGACCGATGACTATCTGGGCCGCACCCAGCCGCTCGCCCGCCAGCTCGGCTTCCGCTCACTCGAAGAACACGAAGTCGCCAGCGGCGGCGGTCTCGAAGCAGAAGGCGGGCGCCTGATCGCCCGCATACCGGACGGCGCAAAATGCCTGCGCCTCGATGAAGCGGGCGAAAACCTCACCTCCAGCGAACTGGCCCGGCGTCTCGCGATCTGGCGGGACGAAGGTCTGCGTGACACAATTTTCCTGATCGGCGGCGCCGAGGGGTTCTCCCCGGACGTCCGGCGCCTGGTTCCCAAGGCGCTCGCCTTTGGCGCGCAAACCTGGCCCCACCGCCTGGTGCGCGCGATGCTCGCCGAGCAGATCTACCGCGCCCTGACGATCCTCGCTGGCACACCCTACCACAAGGCCTGATTCAAGTCTTCTAGGGGGAGGGGTGGGCCCCGGCGGTCAGGGGGAGGAAAACCGGGGCCCGTAGATGCACAAGCATCGCGAACCCGAAGGCCGGCTGCCTGCTTCATCATGTACTTTCTACGCAGCCGGGCGCGACTGGATCACTCGGCGTGCAATTTTCTGGAGCGGTTGCCGTCCGGGGGGCAGGCACTCTAAGGAAGGCCCAGGAGAAGGAGACTGTTTCCATGCGGGGTGGGGCGATGTGGCGGATATACGGACCGGTGATCCTGATCGCCTTGGCCGGCTTCGTGGCCGCGCTTTTCCTGATGGATCCTGCGCCGCCGAAGAAAATCCGGTTTGGCGCCGGCGCGCCGGGCGGCGCTTATCATGCCTATGCAGAACGCTATCAGCGCCTGCTCGCGGAACAGGGGGTCGAAGTCGAACTCGTCGATACCGCCGGATCGATCGACAATCTTCGCCTCCTCGAAGACGATTTCATCGATGTCGCACTGGTTCAGGGCGGTCTGACCGGCGTTTCCGAGGAGAAAACTCTGCGCTCCCTCGGCGGCCTGTTCGAGGAACCGTTCTGGGTCTTCGTCCGCGAGGGCGTGAATGCGACCGATTTCGGAGACCTGAAAACCCTGCGCGTCTCGATCGGCCCGGAAGGTTCCGGCACCCGTGCCCTCGCGACCGCCCTTCAGCGTGCCTATGGCGGCGACTGGGCCAACGCCGCCCGGCTGGCCATGTCGACCCGCGAAGCCGAGGCCGCCCTGCGCGCCGGGGACATTGACGCGGCTGCCTTCGCGGCTTCGCCCGACGCCGCCTATATCCAGGCGCTGCTGCAGGCCGAAGACATCCGCTTGCTGCCCTTCGACCGTGCCGAGGCTATCGCCCGGCGCGAGGATGGCCTCTCCTCCGTCATCCTGCTGCGCGGTGTCGCCGATATCGGAGCGGACATTCCGGCACGTGACGTTCCGCTCATCGCAGCAGTTTCGCAGCTTGTGGTGCGCGGCGATGCCCACCCCGCCATCGAGGCCGTCCTGCTGGACGCCGCACTGGCGATCCATTCGGACAAGAGCCTGTTCTCGCCCGCTGGCCGATTTCCGAATGCCAACAATACCGATCTGCCGGTCAGCAAGCAGACCGCCCGCTTCTACCGCGACGGGCCGTCCTTCCTCAGACGGTACTTTCCGTTCAGTGTCGCCAACTTCCTCGACCGGGCCTGGGTGTTGGCCATTCCGCTGTTGACGCTGGCGTTCCCGCTGGTGCGCGCCGCCCCGCCGATCTACAGATGGCGCGTCCGCCGCCGGATCTACATCTGGTACAAGGACCTGCGCGCCCTCGAAGAAGAGGGAAGAGCGACTCCGCCGGGCGAGCCGCGCGTATCTGTCATCAGCCGGCTCGAACGCCTGCAGGCCGACATCGGCAAGCTGGATGTGCCACTGTCCTACAATGACGACCTCTACCGCCTGCGCGGCCATGTCGAGTTCGTCAAACAATTGCTGGGCGCTCCGGCGAAAGCCGCGCCTCAGGTTAACTAGACGAAGCCGGCCGCCTTCGCGTCCGCCGCGAACGTGCGCGAGACCGGGGCTTCAATGCCCGAAGGCAGCACCAGCGAGACCTTGCCGCCCTGCCGCTTCACATCGCGCACCGCTGCCTTGGCGACCCACCAGGACCGGTGCACCTGCAGCCCTCCACCGCCTTCCAGCTCGCGAATGGCGTCCGCAAGGCGCATCAGGATCAGCTCCTCGCCCAGGCTCGTGTGCACGCGCAGGTAATGGTCCTCCGAGGAAACGGCATGCAGCTCCGCCTGCCGGAACTTGAGGGGCAAGCGCGACAGGAATGTCTCGACGGGCCCGGCGCCCTCCGGTGCATCCGCTGGCGGAGGCGCGAGGATCGACTTGTCCGCCATATAGCCAACGGCTGTCATCCCGGCTGAGATGACCCAGACAAGCCCGAAGATCCTGGGCGCGTACGCGGGTGACATTTCGCGGCGCATCAAGACGGTTTCGACTGCGAATACGGCGCAGGTGACGACCAGCGCGGCCGCAACGGAAAGCAGCATGAGGTTGACCGGCACAGGCAGGTCCGGAAATGCCTGTTCAAGCCAACGCCCGGCGAACTCTGCCGAGAGGCTGCCCAGCAAGATCAGCGCGAACCAGTAGAGGAACACGGCCCAGGCCGGAAATCCGGGCGTGGCGTTGAAAGGGCCGACTATCGACAGAAACAGCGCGGCGCCCGCGTAGACGCCTGCCTCCCTCAAGCGGGTTCGTCTGTCCTTTGGCGGATTCATGCTGGATCCGGACCTCGCTTCGCGCTTCGCGAACGGTATTGGCGGTATTTCGCGAAGGATTCCACCCCGGATACGTAGTTGCGGTGGCGGGTGCGGGAAGTGGCAGCGATGTTGATCAGGCCGGACGAGACACCGTCCAGAAACTGTCCACAAATCCTCTGGAGTCCACACCAATGACCAACCTCGCCGCCTCCCGCTCCGCCGCTCCGTTTTCGATCCGCCGCCTTCAGGCGCGGCATGGCAACAAGCTGCTCGTGGCCGCCGCCCTCACCGGATACGCCTTCCTGTCACAGGCCATGCTGGCCGGGCAGGGTACCGGCGCGGTAAAGCTTCGGATCGATCTTTCCCCGCTGCTCGAAGTCTCGCCCATCCTTCAGGCGCACATTGCCGGAGCGCTGCTCTCCTTCGCCATCGGCACGGCCCTTCTGCTCGGGGTCAAGGGCCGCACGTACCACCGGGTCCTCGGCTACACTTGGGTCGTCACCATGAGTGTGACGGCGATCAGCTCTTTCTTCCTCACCGGCCTCAACGGTGACAGCTACAGCCTCATCCATCTTCTCTCGGGCTGGACCGTCATTGTGCTGCCCATGGCGCTCGCCGCCGCTCGCCGCCGGGACATCGCCAAACACCGCAAGGAAATGGCCAGTATGTTTTTCGGCGGCATGCTGATCGCGGGCCTGTTCAGCTTCTTGCCGGGCCGCCTCATGTGGCACCTCCTCTTCACGGCCTGATCCAGAGCGGTCGATTGACGCCTTACGGCTGTCGCAGAACACCGCTAGGAGTCTCCTCAGGGCCTGTCCGGCGCTGAGGAGGCAATCATGAAAAAACTCACATCACTCGCAATCCTGTCTGTGCTGGCAGCCTGCCAGTCTCCCGCCGAATTGCCGCTGATCGGAGAGGTGTTCACCCCGAAGAGC
>JBBSAZ010000120.1:0-6237 GCA_038251755.1 Caulobacterales bacterium | reverse complement strand
TTGCGGCGATCCATGGCGAGGCGGGTTTCGCCGCCAGCGGAGACCTGACGCTTTGAGCGCCGCCCCGATCCTCGCCGCCTTCCGCCAGTCGCTCGGCGAAGCCTGGGCGGGCGGCGCAGGCGCGCTGCTGCCGCTTGGGTTCCTTGGCGGTGCCGCCGTGCTCGTGCCGCTTGGCATCGGCAGCGACGGCGAGACTCTCAAGGCCGTCGGCCCGGGCATCATCTGGGTCGCGCTGGCCCTCGCCAGTCTCGTGACCCTCGAGCGCATCTTCCAGTCGGATGCCGAAGACGGCACGCTCGACCTCTGGCTGCAAGCGGGCGCGCCGGTCTCTGCCATCGCCGCGGCCAAGACGCTCGCCCACTGGCTCTCGGCCGGGCTTCCCCTCGCGCTGTTCTCGCCCCTGCTGGCGCTGATGTTCCAAGCCGAAGCGAGCCTTGCCCTGCTGGTCAATGCCGGCCTCTACGCGCTTGGCAGCCTGGCATTCTTCTTCTGGGGCGCGGTCGGCGCGGCGCTCTCCGCCTCCGTGCGCCGGGGCGGCTTGCTGATCTCGCTGATCGCCCTCCCCCTCTATGTGCCAACCGCCATTTTTGGTGCCCTCGCCATGTCTGGCGGGCCCGGCTCAGGCGGGGCGCCGCTCTTTCTCGCCGCGTCCACCCTCTTCGCCTGCGCTGTTGCGCCCTATGCGATGGCGGCAGCGCTGCGCTTGGCGGCAGACTGAGGGAGCGCTAGGTCAGTCGCCATGTGGTCCTACTTCGCCAATCCGCACAAATTCCTGCGCCTGTCGGACTGGCTGGCCCCGCTGTTCTATGCGCTCGGCGCGGCCTGCATCGCCTACGGCCTCTGGCAAGGCCTCTGGGTCGTGCCGAAGGACGAGTATCAGGGCGGCGACATCATGCGCGTGATGTTCGTGCACGTGCCCGCCGCCTGGCTCGCGATGGCAAGCTATTCTGCGCTGGCGGTGGCGAGTTTCGTCTGGTTCGTCTGGCGACATGAACTGGCGGACATCGCCGCCAAGGCCATCGCCCCGATCGGCGCGGTCTGGACCGCGATCTGCCTCGCGACCGGATCGATCTGGGGCAAACCAACCTGGGGCACCTGGTGGCAATGGGACGATGCGCGGATGATGTCCGTCCTGTTCCTGTTCTTCCTCTTTCTCGGATACATGGCGCTTCGCGCCGCGATGGACACCCGCCAGAAGGCCGCCCGCGCCGGCGCGATCCTCGCCATGGTCGGCGCTATCAACATTCCGCTGATCAAGTTCTCGGTCGACCTGTTCACCTCGCTGCACCAGGACGCGAGCGTGATCACCGCCGACGGCCCGAAGATGGCCGCCGTGTACCTTACGCCGCTGCTCGTCAGCGCCATCGGCCATTCGCTTCTCTTCGGCGGTCTCGTGCTGACCAGCATGCGCACCGAAATCCGCGAGCGCCGCATCGCCCGCCTACGCGCGCGCGAACTGGAGGCCTTCTGACCATGCCGGAATTTGACAAGAATGCTGCTTATATCTGGGCGTGCTACGTCCTCGGCGCGCTGCTGATCCTGGGAACCACCCTGCAGGTCATCCTCGCCGCAAGGTCCGCCCGCAAGCGGCTCGCGCAACTGGCCGCGAACGACACCGACGGCGCCTGACATGAACCGCTGGATCTTCGCCCTCCCCGTCGCTGCGCTGATCCTGTTCGGGCTGCTCGGCGCCTGGCGGATGCTGAACCCGGCCAAGGGCGAGTTCGAACGCGTCTCCCGCGCCGCGCCGGAATTTGTCTTTGAACTGAGGGAGGGCGGGGAGATTTCGTTTGCCCCGCCGGCAGAAGGCCAGCCGGTCGCGGTCAACCTCTTTGCCAGCTGGTGCGCGCCCTGCGAGGCCGAGCACAAATACCTGATGCAGCTCAGCGAGACGCACCCGGACCAGCTGACGGGCATCCTCTACAAGGACAAACCGGAGAACGGCGACGCTTTCCTCAAGCGTCTCGGCAATCCCTTCACGCAGGTGGCGCTTGATCCGGAAGGCAAGGGCGGGCTCGACTTCGGCCTGACGGGCGTGCCGGAAACTTTTGTCATTTCGGGTGAGGGCGAGATCCTGCTGCACATCGCCGGCCCGCTGGACGAAACCTCGCTCCAAAAAATAAGCGAGGCGCTTGGGGCGCCTCGCTCGTAATTCGGCTTCGTCCTGAAACGGAGCTTATTTCTTTTTCTTGGCCGGTGCTTTTTTCGCAGGGGCTTTCTTGGCAGCAGGTGCTTTCTTGGCTTTAGGCGCCGGCGCAGCGACTTTCTTGTCGGCGTCGTCGACGAGGCCAGTGAGGCCCTGGATCAGGGCGTCCTGCTTGGCTTTTGCCAGCGTGGCGAAGAGGGCAGTATCCGCTTTCATGACGGCCGGGAGGGCTTTGTCATGGGCCTTTTTGCCCTTGACGGTCAGCGAGACAGATTTGGCGCGCGCATCGGTTTTGGAATCCGAACGCTTGATCATGCCGCCGGCTTCCATGCGGGCGACCATGTCAGCGAGGGTAGAGCGGTCGATGCCGGTGGCATTGACAAGATCAGACTGGCTGACACCTTCATTGCCCGAGAGGGCCGCGAGGACAGAGAACTGGCGCAGCGTGAGGCCAGCCGACTTCAGCGCAGCGGCCGAGTGGTTGGCAGCGATCTGCTGGGCGCGGTGCAGGAGGTGGCTGGGCGAGGTGTTGAGATTGAAGGCCATGGTGTTGTTTCCGTTTTGCTAAGGATGGGATTGGGTGAAAGGCGATCTAGTTTGAACAGGGACAATCCGCTGGGTGGGGCGTTATAAACAACCCCGTAGGCGGATCAATCGCATTCTCCATACAGGCGACAGGATAAAGATTGGATGACTGATCAATTGCCAACTCCTTTCCAGCATGAAGATTTTCGACTGGCTATTCCGGAAGGAGAAGACAGGGTACGGCGTATCTGCAACCGCTGCAACTTTATCGACTATGTGAACCCTAAGATCGTCACCGGCTCGGTGGTGACGCAAGGTGAGCTGATCCTTCTCTGCAAACGCGCCATCGAACCGCGCAAGGGTTTCTGGACCCTGCCCGCAGGTTTCATGGAAGAGGGCGAGAGCGTCGAAGACGGCGCCCGCCGCGAGGCGCGCGAAGAGGCGTGTGCGGATATTCAAATTGACCGGCTGCTGGCCGTTTATTCCGTACCCCGCATTGCGCAGGTGCAGATAATGTTCCGCGCCAAACTGATGTCAGAAATTGCTCCGGGCCCGGAAAGCGAAGAAGTGAAGCTCGTCCACTGGAAGGATATTCCGTGGTCTGAGCTGGCGTTCCCGACGGTTGTCTGGGCGCTCACGCATTTTGCGGAGACGCGGGACAAAAATGCATTTGCGCCCTTCGCCAATCCGCCCGGCACAGACAAGTTGACGCGCTGACAGGTCGCCAATCAAGACCACCTCATCTTGAGCGAAGTCGAAGGATGAGTTGCGCGTTGTGGCAGCCTAAGCCGCCGCTGTTTCCGCTTCCGGCTCACGCAGATGCTTCAACGTATACGGCGTATTCGCTGCGCCGAAGATCAGCACGATCAGCATGTTGCCAAGCTTCCAGTTCGCCCAGACGTCCTCTGCATCCTTCGCGCCGAATGTCAGCCCAAGGACTTCATAGGTGCCCGCAGGCGCGACCGGAATGCCGGCCATCACCAGCGGCATATCGAAACCCGGCGCATAGGTGCGCCAGAGATATTCGTTCCAGATCGCCATGGCGATGAAGAAGAAACCCCAGCGGATCGCCAAGGTGCGCCACGCGAAATCCGGCAGGTCGAATACTTTGGCGAACAGCGATTTCCAGACATTCCGCCCGAACATCAGCGGAATGAGAATGATGCTCGCCATGAACAGCTGCTGGATCGTCGGCTTCACGTAAATGAACGCCTTCTCCTGAAGCAGGATGCCGATCAGGCCGAACCCGGCGACAATGGATGAGGAGAACAGCATCATCTGCGAGACCGGCTCACGCCGGATCAGCTGGCGCGCGAGGAAGCCGAGCATCAGCGCAAGCAACACGCCGGTCGCCCAGAAAATAGCCGTGTCCTTGTTGATCAAACCGTCCAGCAGCTCGACGCGCCGGAAAATGTTGTAGACCAGCACAAAGGCGATCACGGGCACGAAGTCCGCCCAGAGCTGGTTCGCCTTGCCGGCGGCCGTGCCGAGGCCGTTCTCAGTTTTCGCTGTCTCGTTCATGCCACTTCCTACGCAGTTGCGGGCCCGCTGGTTCAATCGCGCCTGTCTCTCACGGATGCCACCGCCATTCCAGACCCACCCGTCAGCCTGCCGCCTGCATCAGCACGAGGCCCGCGGCCAGCGTGGAGGCCGCCACAATGCGCCGCCGCCCGAACCCCTCTTTCAGCAGCCAGGCGCCGAACGCCGCGGCAAATACCACGGAGGTTTCCCGCAGCGCCGTGACCATCGCAGCGTCCGTCAATGTGTAGGCATAGATGGCGAGGCCGTAGGAGATGGCCCCGGCGACGCCGCCGACGAGGCCGTTGCGCAATTCCGGCTTCAGGCTGGCGATCACCCTGCCCTTGCGCTGCCAGAGCAACACGGCCGTCACCCCGATCCAGTCCAGCAGGAACAGCCAGACGACGAACGTGAACGGCGTGTCCATCGCCCGGGCCGCGCGCGTATCGGCGACGGCGTAAAGGCCGACGCCCACCGCCGTCATCATCGCCCAGAAGAGGGCCGACCGGTCGAGCCTGCGCCCATCCGCCGTACCGGAGGTTGGCAGGGCAAAGACGAGGATCGAAAGACTCGCGACAACCAGCCCGGCCGTTTGCAGGGAGGACAGGTCCTCCTGCAGCCAGATCGACGCCAGCACCGCTGTCGCCAAGGGCCCAAGGCCGCGCATCACGGGGAACACCAGAGACAGTGCGCCCCGGTGCAGCGCCCGGATGGCGCAGAACTGATAGAACCAGTGCACCCCCATGGACAGGAATATCAGCCCCCATGTCCCGGCCGGCGGCAGCGGTACGAAGGGCGCCAGCGGCACTACCGACAACCCCATGACGATGGCCACAACGGCCCGCGTCGTCAGCACATCGCCGCCGCGCTTCACCATGACATTGGTGATCGCGACCGTCAGGGCCGACATCAGGCAAAGCGCGACGGGAAGAAATTCTGGCCCCATGGAGCCCGCGCATAGGCGGGTTTTGCATTGCGGGGAAGCCGCCGCGCCTTCGGACGGGAACAATCGGCGCCAGGGCACGTTACCCCTGCATATCAACCCCTCACAGCGTGAACACGCCGCGCATTGGAGACATACATGGGCAAGGGCATCCTTCTCTGGTTCCTCGGGATTCCGATCCCCGTCATCATTCTTCTTCTTATGATTTTCTGAGGGGCTTGCCATGAACGTTGCACCTCTTGCCTCTTCCACAACCGCCCGAACGTCTCCGCTGCGCTGGGAAGGCTCCGCCATCAGCTGGTCTGCGGTCTTCGCTGGCGCCTTCGCGGCGCTCGGCCTGTCGATCGTGCTCGTGGTGCTCGGCTCCGCCTTCGGCTTCGGCGCCATGTCGCCCTTTGCAAATGACGGTCTTTCCGCTGCCACCATCGGTACCGTCACCATCATCTGGCTGATCCTCACGCAGATCTTTGCCTCCGTCGCCGGTGGCTACATCGCCGGGCGGATGCGCGTCCGCTGGTCGATCCACACGGACGAAGTTTACTTCCGCGACACCGTGCACGGCTTCCTCACCTGGGCTGTGGCGACTGCCGCAATGTTCGCGATCGCAGGTCTCGTCGCCGCCAGTGGCGCAGCCGCCGCGACCGCCGTGACAACTGCTGCGATCACCTCCGAGGAGTCTGCCCCGTCCACGCTGATCACGGACCGTCTCTACCGTTCGCCGGGCGCAAATCCGGACCTGCTGGCCTCGGCCCGCCTCGAAGCCGACCGCCTGGTTGTCCGCGCGCTAGCAGATGAAGAGTCGATCACCCCGGCAGACCGCAACTGGCTGGAAGCCGATGTCGCCGAATGGACCGGCGTCAATGCCGAGGCCGCCGAAACCCGCGTCGACGCTGCCTTTGCCGAGATCGATGTTGTCCGCGAAGAGGCCCGCGACGCGGTGGACACGGCCCGCGCCGCCAGCGTGACGCTGGCCATTGCGACAGCGCTCACCATGATGATCGGTGCCTTCGTTGCGGCTGCTGCTGCGGTCTATGGCGGGCGGGAACGCGATGGACTGGAAGATTCGCTGGTCTAGCCTTCGGGCAAGACGGGCGCCGCGCGCGAG
>JBBSAZ010000119.1:0-6288 GCA_038251755.1 Caulobacterales bacterium | reverse complement strand
TTCCTGACGCCCGGCCTGCAGCCCGCCTCGATGGCGGCGATGACCGACGCGACCACCCCCGCCAACCGCGCCGCCGGTCTCGGCATGCTCGGCGCCGGCATGAGCATCGGCTCGATCCTGGGTCCCGCCGGCGCCGCCGCGCTCGCGCCTTTTGGGGCCCTTGCTCCCCTCTGGGGCACCATCGTGTTCTGCATTGCAGTCGGCATAGTCCTCGGCTATGCCTTGCCTAAGACCGTGCCGCGCGACCGCACGATGCCGCGCCCCCAACCGCTGGCGATGTTTGACAAGCGCGTTCGCCCGCACCTCGCTTTCCTCGTCGCCTATTTCATCTGTGTCGGGATGATCCAGCAGACGCTCGGCTGGTTCATCGAGGACCGCTACAATCTCGGCGCGCTCGGCGAGAAATCCGGTGAGACCGCCGTGCTGTACACCGGCATCGTGTTCGCCTGCATGGCCGTCGCCACGATTGCCGTGCAGTTCGGCTATATCTCCCGCCACAGGCCGGACCCGCGCAAGCTGCTCCCCATCGGCCTCGGCATCGTGGTCGTCGGCTATATCGGCGCCGATACGCTGATGGCCTTCCCGCTGCTCTGCGCCAGCTTCTTCATCGTCGGCGTCGGCTCGGCCATGGCAATCCCGTCGGCCAACGCACTCGGCAGCCTGTCAGTCACCCGCGAGGAACAAGGCGCCGCGGCGGCCCTGATGTCGGCAGCCCCACCGGCGGGCTTCATCTTCGGTCCGCTGATCGGCGCCGCGCTTTACAAGTACGTGGGCCATGCCGCGCCGCTGGTCGTCTCGGCCCTTCTGATGGCCGGGCTGACGGTCTATGCCTGGACGCTGACCCGCAAGGCTCCCGCCGCCTAGTCAAGCGCCGCAGGTGCCTCGCGGAAAGCGAGAACGGCGCCGGGCAAGGTGAAAGACAGGAGTATCAGCCCGCCGAATATGGCGTTCCAATGCGTCCCGTCCGTCGGACGCCAGAGTTCCAGCTTGCCATTTGCCGCCATGTCGGTCGTCAGCATCATGTAGAGCACACCGATCAGCACGAAGCCGGAGAACACCGAGTGCGCCTGGAAGGACGCCCGGTTGCGTTCCTCGCGCTCGCGCTCGTCGAGCAGGTTTTCCGGCTCCTGCGTCTGGCGCTGCAGGCTGGACCCCGCCAGCACGGCGAAGGCGGCGAGCGAGGCCACCACCAGCGCCACCCCGGCAAGGCCGAGCACAACACGGCCATCCGCGACCAGCTGCAGGATGCAGCCGAGCGGATAGAGGGCATAGAGCCCGATCAACAGCATACGGACGGTCCTCGTCTGCAGCGGGCGGCCGAAGGGATGGGCTTTCGAACGGATGAACATGGGATCAGGACTCCTGGTCTCTGAGACTGTAGGCAAGCGGGGCAAAGGGTTTCAGCGAGAACAGCTGCTCGACCGGGACTTCGAAGAGCGCAGACAGCTTCAGCGCCAGCTCGACCGAAGGCGCATAGTCCCCCCGCTCGAGATACCCGATCGTCTGCGGATTGACCCCCACGGCCTCGGCAATGTCCTTGCGGCTGAGACCACGCTCAGCCCGAAACACGGAAAGCCTGTTGTGGATCACTTGTAAACGCCTTCTATCTGCAGCGATATGTTGTGTTTACACAACTATATGTCGACTGTCAATACGGCTTGCTTGCAGTAATTTTCCCAAACACTGCCGCCGACCCCTGCGAAGGCAGGGGTTCAGATGATGAGAGACTCTTCTTCTTGCACTGGGTCCCAGCCTGCGCTGGGACCTGCGGTGTGAGTGGCCCCAACCCTCACCTACATCGCGCTGATGCCGCCATCCACTTTCAGCTCAGCCCCGGTCACCAGCTTGGATTCGTCCGAAGCGAGATAAAGCACGGCATAGGCAATATCATCCGGCTCACCCACCTTGCCGAGCGGAATCTGGCGGCCAAGTTTCTCCAGCGCTTTGGCCTCGCCGAACATCTCCTTGGTGCGGTCGAGGATCGGCGTGTTGATGAATACGGGGTGTACGGAGTTCGAGCGGATCTGCCCGCCCGTCTTGGCGCAGTGCAGCGCGACCGATTTGGAGAGATGCCGCACCGCCGCCTTGGCCGTGTTGTAGGAGACGTAATTGCCGCTCGCGATGATGCCCGCGATGGACGAGATATTGATGATCGAGCCGAGCCCATGAGCCCGCATCAGGGGGATCGAATACTTGCAGGCCAGGAAGATCGAATCCACGTCCACCGCCTGCACTTTCCGGAACATGTCATAGCTCTCGTCCTCGACCGAGCCGAGCGAGCCGATCCCGGCATTGTTGACCAGCACGTTGAGCCCGCCCATCGCGTCATGTGCGGCCTGAGCCACTTCCTTCCAGCGCGCCTCATCGGTCACATCCTGCTGGAAGGCAAAGGCGGTCCCTGCCCCATGCGCTTCGTTGATCGAGGCGGCGACCTTCTCGGCGCCCGCGCCGTTGATGTCGGTCAGGGTCACCTTCGCACCCTCTTTCGCCAGCATCCGCCCGATCGCTTCGCCGAGGCCCTGCGCGCCGCCGGTGACCAATGCCATTTTGCCTGAAACGCGTCCCATGCCTTATCCTCCCGTATGTGTTTTCTCACCCGTCCCTAGCAGGGCAAGGCGAGGGCGGCCAATGCCAAACTTGCGCGCGGCTCAGGTATAGCCCAGCCGCTCCCGGTCGCTGCGCCCCGCCTGATCCCAGCGTTTGCGCAGGCGGCTGACACTTTCCGGAAAGCGGGCAAGCGTTTCGGCGGCGCGCACCCGGTCGGTGCGGAAATGCCGGAATCCCTGACGCAGTTCGCACCAGGCGCAGATCAGCTGCACCTCGTCCCAATAGGCCAGCAGGAAAGGCCAGACCACGCGCTGCGTGACGGCGCCCGCCTCGTCGGCATAGTCGAGCTTCAGTTTCATCTGCCCACGGATCGCCTGACGGACGATGCCGACATCCAGGCTGTTCTTGGGGCGGTCGCGGAAGCTGACCGGCCTCAGGCCCGCATCGACGATCACCGGCTGCAACTCGCGCGGCACGGCAACCGTCAGCTTGGCGATCAGGTCGCGCGCGCCCCGCGCCAGGGCCGCATCGCCCCGCGCCGCCACCCATTGCGCGCCGAGCACGGCCGCTTCCAACTCGTCCGCCGTCAGCATCAGGGGCGGCATGTCATACCCCTCCTCCAGCACATAGCCGGTGCCGGCCTCGCCGCGGATCGGCACGCGCTGCGCAATCAGCTCCGCCATGTCGCGGTAAAGGGTGCGGAGCGACACTTCCAGCTCCTCGGCCAACACCTGTCCGGTGACCGGCGCGCGGTGGCGGCGCAGGACCTGGATGATCTGGAACAGGCGTTCGGTGCGTCTCACGGGAATGTCCTACTGCCACGCTGCTGACACCATGCTGTCAGCAGGGGGCTGTTATCAAGTCCTCATTGCAAACCAGAGGACGGAGACAGACCATGATCACCTTTTACGGATGGGGCCCGATGTTCGATTGCCCCTCGCCCAGCCCCTATGTGATGAAATCCGACATGCAGCTGCAGATGCTCGGCGCGGATTTCGAACGCGGTTATGCGGACCTTGAATCCGTGCCGAAGCGCAAGGCACCCTACATCAAGGATGGCGGCATGCTGGTCGAGGACACGAACTTCATCCGGGCACACTTGGAATCCAAACTCGGCCGCTCGCTGGCCGGCGGTCTCGATGATGCGCAGCGCGCCGCCAGCTGGGCACTGGAGCGGATGGCCGAGGGACACCTCGCGAGCGTGATGCTGATGGAGCGCTGGCTGAAGGAGGCGAACTTCCGCAAAGGTCCGGTCCAGTTCTTCAGCGACGTGCCCGAAGCGTATCGCGAGGCCGCCATCAAGGACGTTCTGGGCGGTCTCGCCGCGACACTTTACGAAAGCGGGATAGGCCGTCATTCGGAATCCGAGCGGCTGCAACTCGCCGCCTGGGACCTCGGGGCCATCGCCAGCCAGCTTGCCGGTCAGGATTTCCTGTTCGGGGACGAGCCCACGGCGGCGGATGCCAGCGTCTCGGCGATGCTGATCTCCAGCGCCACGGAATACTTCGACACCCCGCTCACCGGCCTCGTGCGCGGGCATGGCAACCTCGTGGACTATATGGAGCGCATCAAGGGACACTTCTTCGCCAGGAACCCCTGGCCGGCCTACCAGATGGCCTGACCTTGCCGGGAACTATGCTAGGCCTGTTGCCATTCCGCCCACGACGCGGACGGGATGGCGAGAGGCGGCAGCAGGATGAATGTGTTGACCTTCATGACCCGCAATGACGGCTCGCGGATGGTCTATCTCTGGCGGGCCTGGCTGGCCGTGATGCTGGGCACGGCGCTGATCGCGGTCCTCGCCGTGCTGATCTTCCCCGTGGCCGAAACGGCAGAGGACACCGCGCCGCCGCCCCTCATCGGCTTCGTGCTGTTCTGGCCGGCCGTTTCCAGCCTTGCGCTCTGGGGCGTGCTGGAAGTCCTTCGCCGGATCACGCCGACCTACTGGCATGCCGCTGGCGGCGCGGCGCTGGCCTTTGCCACCCTGTTCACATTGGCGTCTGGACTGCAGGGCGGGTTGATCTTTGCCTGGCCGTATTTCCTCTACGCGCTGACTTTCCTCGCCTGGCACCTGAAGTCCAACCTGGAGGGTCTGACGATGACTTTCGCGCTCCAGGTAGCCGTGAACCTGGCACTCAGCCTTCTGGTCTTCGACACCCCTGCCTGAGCGGCGATGCGATAAATATCGATAAAATTTGAGAGAACGGGTTGAACGGATGCTTACCACGCGTGTGTTACGCGAGAAGGATGCTGCGCCGCCTGATAGCCATTCTGCTCACCATCTACGCGATTGCCTTCGCCTTCGGCGCGCTGACGGCCGTGCGCTGGCCGTCCATTGTGATGGTCATGGGCTGGATCATGGCCGATGATGTGGCCGGCGGACTGGACGGCGTGAACTGGCGCGAACTGGGCATCGCCCACGGCGCCGCCTACCTCTTTGCCGCGCTCGGCTACTACGCCTCCGGCGCCATCCTCGCGGCCCGCAAGGACGGCGCAGTGGGGTGGTACATCTTCGCCCTCGCCTTCTCGATTCCCTCGGTTTTCCTGGTGCATTTCGATGCAGGCTGGTGGCAGAACCCCAGCGCCGGTGAAGGCGCGATGGCGGGGCTGATGGCCGGCGCCGTCCTGCTGCTGATCGCCGTCTGGGAACTGCGCAAGCAACCGCCGGAATTCATGGATGTCGAAGTGACCCCGGAAACCATGGCCAACCCCGCCGTTGCGGCGGCGGTTGCACGCCAGCAGGCCCCGCAGCAGGCCCGCGCTGAAAAGCCCGCCAAGGTAAAGAAGAAGCACCCGCCCCTGTTCGTGCCGGACATCGTCGTCCAGCGCCAACGGGCGATGTTCATTGCCCAGGCCCGCCGCAAGAAGGCAGCCCGGGCGGCCGCGCTGGCGCGCCACCGGGGCGAGTGGGACGAGCAAGAAGAAGCCGCCTGATCTTCGCCGCCCCGTTGCGGGAAGGCCCGCATCGGCCTAGCCTTCTCCCTGAACTCAGTTCCGGGAGGGGACGCTCATGATCCGCAAACTTGCCGGCGCCGCACTGGCCCTGCTTGCCGCCTGGCTGCTCTGGCAGGGCGTCTCGGCAGTCTCGATGATCGTCAGCCGGGGAAGCCCGCTGGACGACGCGCTGCTGCAGCCCCCGACGAGCCTCTGGCGTATCCTTGCGGCCAGCCTCGCGCTGCTTGGCGGCCTGCTGGCGGCGCTCAACATCAAGGGCGGTGCCTGGCTGGGCATGACCGGCGCCGTGCTCTTCGCGGCCCTGCCCGGCGCGATGGCGGCGATGGGCACGGATTCGAGCCTGTGGATGGACGAAGTCTATTCCGCCGGTGCGATGATCGTCCTCGCCGGCGCGCTCGCTTTCGTGAAGCGAAGCTAGGTCCATTCTGCGGTCCCTGCGGATTGATTTCGGGGCTGGAATGCCTAGGTATGCGGCGCAATCGAATCGCGCGCGGCACAAGCCCCATCAAAGGAATATATTCCCATGGCAGAGACCTATGACGTCGTCATCATCGGCGGCGGCCCCGGCGGCTACAATTGCGCGATCCGCGCCGGACAGCTGGGCCTCAAGGTCGCCTGTATCGAGACACGTGGCACACTCGGCGGCACCTGCCTGAATGTCGGCTGCATCCCGTCCAAGGCCCTGCTGCATGCTTCGCACCTCTTCCAGTCCGCGCAGCATGATTTCGCGGGCCTCGGCATCAAGACGGGCAAGATCGAACTCGATCTGACGCAGATGATGGCCCA